>UQGM01000013.1 GCA_900540535.1 uncultured Oscillospiraceae bacterium
TGAAACTCCCAATGAACTAAGCGGATACAAAGAAGAGATTTCTCTGCTCAGAGGGATACGTGGCTAAACTAAATTCAGGGGGCTTCAAAATGGACGATGTAGGAAAAATCATAATGATAATTGCCATTATAATAGCTGTAATTGCAGTAATAGGAGCAGTTATAAGATACATTTATTTCTACAAGAAAGAACATTTTGAATGTCCTCACTGCGGAAACAAATTTAAACCAAAGGTTCTCAATATGATATTTTCCGTAAACGCAGTGGAAGGCAAAATCATCACCTGTCCCAAATGCGGTGAAAAAGAATATATGGAACCAAAAAAAGATAAATAAGCGCAAAGAGAAAAACATCGGCACGGTCAAAGCTGTGCCGATGTTTTGGTTTTAGACTATTCTAAAATCTCATTTATGAATTTCACTATTTCGTTCATGCATTTTTTGTAAACAGGAAGGAAATAGAGTATCTGAAAATCATGTATGAAAGCTGCATCCTTTTTGCCGTAGAAAATGGTTCTGTGATAAACGCCGCTGGTTTCGAGAACCTTATCCATGGCGACGCTCTCCTCAAACAATCCGTCGTCGTAGGAATCCGTTACAAAGGACGGCGGGAAATCTCCTGTTATATGGAGCAAAGGCGAAACCTCGACCCATTCCCCGGTCTTTGCAAGATCACGCAAAGAGTGGATATTGAGAAGTCCCTTTATATATTTGCCTATTGCAGGGACTCTGACCTTCACTGCCGACTTTATATCGTATGCGCCGCAAAGAAGCACCAAAGCGGATATTTTGATATTCTTAATCCTCGGCGCATATCCGCTCTCCTGAGCGTAAGCCTCATTTGTGCAAAGGCATCCGAGAGTTGCCGAAAGATGCGCTCCTGCGGAATCTCCTCCCACAATAAGCTTTGACGTATCCGCACCGTATTTTTCTCCGTTTTCCACAACCCAGTTAACAGCCGAAATAATATCCTCTATCTGAGCCGGATAACGGTGCTCAGGCGCAAGTCGGTAATCAATATTAAAAACCACAAAGCCTTTCTGCGCAATACAGCGGCAGTAATGATGGAAAAAGGTCTTGTCAACGGTACTCCATCCGCCGCCGTGAATATACACAAATGCAGGCAGTGCCTTATTTATCACCTCGGGACGGTGTATGTCAAGAAAATGCCACTTTTCTCCGTCTTCATCATATGGAATATCTATAATATCCCTTACTCCTCTGATTTTCGGTGCCGGCTTCATAAGCATTGACCAGCGAAAATCAGTACGCACTCTTTTAATTTTTAAACTTAAATCGGTTCCTGCCCCCATACATATCCCCTTTAATTTTAAGATGAAGATTTTACATGATTCTTTATGGCTTCAAAGCTCTCTTTGCTTATTACATGCTCTATTTTGCAGGCGTCAGCAGCAGCAGTTTCAGGATCTACTCCTAAAAAAACAAGCCATTTTGTAAGAAGCGTATGCTTTTCATAAACACTTTCCGCTATCTCTCTGCCTTTATCCGTAAGAGTTATTCTTCCCTCAGCGGACATATTAATATAACCGTTTTCCCTTAAATTTTTCATTGCAACGCTTACGCTGGGCTTGCTGAAATTAAGCTGAGCGGCAATATCAACTGAACGTACAGAGGGATTTTTAAGCCCTAAAACAAGTATAGCTTCAAGATAATTTTCTGCAGATTCCTGTATTTTCAAAATTATCACATCCATAATTTTTGTTATAAACATAATAACACAAGGCAGATATAAAATCAATTTTTAAAAACTTCAAAAAACATATTGACAATTGAGTTAGTTGATGCTAACATTATAGCAGTTAGAAAAGACTAACGCATTTCTTTTTGAAAGAAGGAGGTAGTTTTGATGCCTTTGACATTGGCAAATTCCGGAGAAATTCAAAGAATAAAACGTATAGGCGGCAGCAATGAAATAAAAAAACATCTGGGTGCTCTCGGATTTACGGTCGGCGAAGAAATAAGCGTCATATCTCAAAACACAGGTAATATTATTGTAAGTGTCAAGGATACACGTATCGCCATAAGTAAAGAAATGGCAAACAGAATTATGGTGTAAGGAGAGGATAATAACAATGGAAACCTTAAACAAAATCAAATGCGGAAAAACCGTGACCGTACTGAGAATAAACGGTCAGGGAGCCGTTAAAAGGCGCATTATGGATATGGGCATTACCAAGGGCACAACTGTTTATGTAAGAAAAACCGCTCCCCTGGGAGATCCCGTAGAAATAACGGTCAGAGGATACGAGCTGTCACTGCGAAAAGCGGATGCACAAATGATTGAAGTTGAGTAATTGCCCAGTAATTTTTATTTTTGTATATAGGTTAGTTTATACTAACTAAAGGAGGAGAATTTATGCCAATTAAAATAGCCCTTGCCGGAAATCCGAACAGCGGCAAGACAACGCTCTTTAACGCTCTCACCGGTTCCAATCAGTTTGTGGGAAACTGGCCGGGAGTAACCGTTGAGAAAAAAGAGGGACGCCTTAAAGGTCATAAGGATGTTACAATAACAGACCTGCCGGGAATCTACTCCCTTTCCCCCTACACTCTCGAAGAGGTAGTGGCAAGGAATTATCTTTTGGAAGAGCATCCCGATGTAATTTTAAACATAGTTGACGGCACAAACCTTGAAAGAAACCTTTACCTTACAACTCAGCTTTGTGAAACGGGTATACCTGTTGTAATCGCCGTAAACATGATGGATACAGTACATAAAAACGGCGGATTTGTAGATACTCAGAAGCTTTCAAAGGCAACGGGATGCGCAGTTTTTGAGATATCTGCACTTAAAGGTACGGGCATCAAAGAGGCGGCACAGGGCGCTGTCAGAGCTGCCGGGCAGAAATTTGAATCCGTGCAGAAATTCAGCGATGACACAGAAAAAGTTTTATCACAGCTTCAAACTCTCCTTGCAGATGATATTCCCGAAAGTGAAAAGAGATTCTTTGCCATAAAAGCTTTCGAGAGAGATGAAAAATTTTCAGATAAAGTAAAATTCCACGAAGAAGCCGAAAAGCTCATAAAGGCATTTGAAGAACAAAAGGATGATGACAGCGAAAGCATAATAGTAAACGAAAGATACGAGCTTATTGCAAAAATGCTGAAAGGTGTCACGGAAAAGAGAAAGGCGGGTCAGCTTACTTTATCGGATAAAATCGACCGAATCGTCACAAACCGTTTTTTATCCCTGCCGATTTTCGCCTTGGTTATGACCCTTGTTTACTACGTCTCAATTACTACCGTAGGTGACTGGGTTACACACTTTACAAATGATATGCTCTTTGGTGACGGCTGGCATCTCTTCGGCTCTTCAATTTTTGTTCCCGGAATTCCCGATGCAGTGGGAGGATTCCTTGAAGGAATAGGTACTTCCCCATGGCTTCAGGGGCTGATTACAGAGGGTATTGTGGGCGGAGTAGGCGCAGTTCTCGGCTTTGTGCCACAGATGTTTGTCCTCTTCTTCTTTCTTGCCATACTCGAAAGCTGCGGCTACATGGCGAGAATTGCGTTTATTATGGACCGCATTTTCAGAAAATTCGGTCTTTCGGGAAAATCATTTATCCCCATGCTTATCGGTACAGGCTGCGGCGTTCCCGGCATCATGGCCTCAAGGACAATTGAAAATGACCGTGACCGCAAAATGACCGTTATGACTACAACCTTTATCCCATGCAGCGCAAAGCTTCCTATTATCGCCCTCATTGCCGGCGCATTATTTGCAGACAGCTGGTGGGTTGCTCCCAGTGCCTATTTCATTGGCATTGCGGCGATTATCATCTCGGGAATCATGCTTAAAAAATCAAAGCTCTTTGCCGGAGATCCCGCTCCCTTTGTTATGGAACTTCCCGCCTATCATCTGCCCACCCCTTCAAACGTACTCAGAAGCATGTGGGAAAGAGGCTGGTCCTTCATTAAAAAAGCCGGAACCATCATTCTCCTTTCATCTGTTTTTATATGGTTCACTTCAAACTTCGGATTTACGGAAAACGGCTTCGGTATGGTTGAAGACCTCAATGACGGACTTCTTGCAAATATCGGCTCCGCTTTCGCATGGATTTTCGCTCCCCTCGGCTGGGGCAACTGGCAGTCCGCTGTAGCTGCTATTATGGGACTTGTGGCAAAGGAAAACGTTGTATCCACCTTCGGAATACTTTACGGCTTTGCAGAGGTTTCAGAAAACGGTCAGGAATTCTGGAGTGTTTTTGCGCAGAACTTTTCCGCCGTTTCCGCTTACTCGTTCCTGGTGTTCAATCTCCTGTGCGCCCCCTGCTTTGCCGCAATGGGAGCCATTAAAAGAGAGATGAACAGCGGAAAATGGACAGCTATAGCTTTAGGATATCAGACTATTTTCGCCTATGGCATTTCCCTTTGCATATATCAGTTCGGTTCACTGTTCACAGGCAGCGGCTTCTCCATAGGCACAGCTTTCGCCATAATAGTTTTAGCAGTGATTATTTATTTCCTTTTCAGAAAGCCTGTAAAGGCAAACAGCAAACTCAGGTGATTTTATGATTGAATTTTTATCGCTCCACGCAGCGGACATAATCATTTCGCTGATTGTATTAGCTGCCGTTACAGCGGCAGGAATGAAAATTTATAAAGACAGAAAAAAGGGCGCCTGTACAGGCTGTTCAGGATGCTGTTCAAAAAATTCACAGTGCTGCTGCGGCTGTTCCAAAAAGACTCAATAAAGCTTATAACCTCCTCACCTTTTTATATCAGGCTCTCTGCGCTTTTGTGCAGGGGGTCTGAGTTTTTATATATTCACACAACACATAAAAACAGCAGTAAAAAAATCCGGCATAGAAGCCGGATTTAATATAAAAGCAATATTAATATTTTCGTCTATTTGGCTACTTAGCGTCATCAGTTTCATCAAAATCTTTTTTTCGGAACACATTTTTTGCAATTATAAAAACTCCTGCCGCTATCAGTAAAAACGGTATCAAAGCAAATGGTCCTCCGGCAGCAAAAGCCGCTTTAACTGAAAATCCGTCAGCCATGAGATAAAAAGCTCCTACGCCTATTGCTATAGGCACCAAACCTATAAACAGATCGAAAACACGAATAGGACACTTTTCAAAAACACCGGCATTTGTCAAAAATCCCATAATGAAAACTCCTGAAATCAAAATAAACATAACTCCAATAAAAATCATTATAATACCGCCGTTAATTCCTGCAATAACAGCTTCTTCAGGGTTTTGAGGGTTATATTTAATCTCTTTTGTACTGCCTATTTCCGGTACACTGCCTGAACCGTAATCCGTGGTAACAGTATACTCACGTCCATCTACAACATAAGAATAAGTCAGATAATAGGAATAGTTTCTGTCAGTGGAGCTTCCGCTCTCCCTTAACTCATAGTCACTGAGATAGCCTTCCGTAACAGCATAATTTTCCGTTTCCTTTTTTAGTTCATAGGTATTCTTTATACCGAAACCCAGCAAAAGTATTCCTATCAAAAAAGCTATTCCCACTAAAGCAATTCCAGGTGTCTTTTTCATATCTTGGACCTCCCCATGCATTAACGAAAACACTTCGTTTTGTCAATTATATCACTTAAAGGAAAAAATTAAAAGCGGTCTGCATAATGCAAACCGCTTTTGTGGTGATCCATCGGAGATTCGAACTCCGGACACCTTGATTAAAAGTCAAGTGCTCTGCCAACTGAGCTAATGGATCAAACTATTTAAGCACCTCAAACAGTGCCTGTATATGATATAATAAAATGCTCTTAAAGTCAATAGGTATTTTCGCTTTTTTTCAAATTTTTTCATATTTTTTTGAAACACCGAATACATATATTAATTTATAGCTTTTTGCCTTTTATAATGACAACCGAAATCAGCTTCCACGCTCTGTTATTTCCATGAAAGCTGATTTCTTTTTTCTGATGTCAGCCTAAATTATTTATCAGTCAATTTTTTATTGCAGGCCAAAAACGTCGCCCTGTCCTCGGTAATCTGCATTCCGTGTCTGTAATTATGTCCGCCGTGGTCCGATGTAACTATTATAAGCCAGTTTTCATCTTTATATTCTTCTCTCGATTCAATAAAGCTCAGCTGCTCATAAACACATCTGTCTAAATCAGTAACAGCCTTTACATAGCGGTAATTTCCGTTTCCGAATTTCGTTGAATGTCCGTTATAGTCGGGAGCTTCATATATTGCAAAAATGCATTTTGTACCTGATGTTATCTCAGATTTGATTTTCTCGTGAAGCTCTTCGTCGTTTTCCACTCTGTTAAAAGTAAGGGGCAGATTATTTATTTTGGCAATCTCTATTTCCCGGGAATAGGTAATTGTAAAATGATCCTGCCATGAAGCGTTAAAAGATGACGAATAACCCTTTTCGGCAAGCTCTCTGAGCACAGTGGGGACATTTTCTCTTATGGGCACATGAAAGATTACTCCGTTTTCCTTTCCCCATTTTCCAGTAAGAACAGAAGACCAGCCCTGAGCAGTGCTTGTTTCCTGATAACCGCCTTTATCTCCGCCTGCATAAGTTAGATAAAGTCCTCCCGCTTCTTTTATTTTCTTTATACCGCTGTATCTGCTGTCGCTGTTTATGCCGCTCACCTTTTCATCGGCACCCTTTAATATCAGCAGCATGCTGTCCGCTCTGGCTCCGTCAAAGCCTATGATCAGAGCTCTATTTGTCTTATCTGATTTTGTTTCAAAATGCTTTCTTACAATATCCGCTGTTACTGTCTGCGGCAGTGAATCAGCATAGCTGTTATCGAAAATACCGCTGATATTTACATTACTTATGTATTCCTTGTTCTCTTTGGGCGATTTAATTCTCTTACGCAAAAATACCATATTTTTTACCTCTTAAATACAAAATTTATTCTTTATTTTTGCCTTTGTGTGAATTATAATATTTAACATATTCACTTTCAAGAGGTACAGATAAATGAAGACAAATTTCTTAGGATATGAGGATAAGAAAAACCAAAAATTATGTATACTCTGCTGGATCACCTACGCTTCCACCTACATATGCAGGCTTAACTATTCGGCAGTTATGCCGGAGCTCGAAAAACTTAATGTTTTTCCCGAAAGTCAGATTGCCGCAATTTCCTCGGCGTTTTTCATCTGCTACGGACTCGGTCAGATTGTAAGCGGCATGCTCGGTGACCGCATTTCTCCGAGATATATGATCTTCGGCGGACTTGCGATTTCTTCCATAAGCAACATCGCAATTTTCATGGTAAATTCCTTTTTACCGTTCATAACACTCTGGGCAATCAACGGAGCAGTTCAGTCAATGGTATGGACACCCATTCTCAGAACTGCCGGAGATTATTTCAGCCCCTATGAGCGTGAAAAATTCGGAATACATATAGCTTCAACAGTTCCCTTAGGAACCCTTGCAAGCTACGGAGTAAGTCTTCTCACACTTCTTGTACTTCCCTGGAAATATGTATTTTTAGTATGCGGCGCTATTTCCCTTGCCGCTTCCGCCTATTGGTTCATGGGAACTAAGAACATAATAACCGAAAGCAGAAAAGCAAAGCTTTCCGAAAATGAAGCCAAAGCACCGACTCTTTCATATAAGAAGATGATAGGACTTATGGCTTCATCGGGAGTATTTATCCTCACCATTTCAATTGTCATTCAGGGAACTCTCAAGGACAGCGTAACACAGTGGATTCCCACATTTTTCTCACAGCAGTTCAGCACCGGAACGGGAACTTCCCTTGCCCTTACTATGATTCTTCCCATAATCAACGTAACGGGAGCCTATTTTGCACGTTTTGCAAACAAATATCTGCGAAATGAGCTTAAAACCTCAATGCTGTTTTTCGCCATTGCGGCGGCATTCCTTGCAGTACTCAATTTCTTCGGCAATAATATAATTCTTTCCCTTATCTGCATGGCGGGAGTTACAAACTGCATGTTTGCAATAAACGTTATGATAATCACCATGGTTCCCCTGCATTTCAGCCGCTACGGATGCGTAAGCACGGTGGGAGGCATACTCAACGCCGTTGCATATATCGGCTGTGGAGCTCTCAATATGGTAGCCGGATCAATTCTCGAAAAGAGCGGCTCTTCATGGTCTGCGCTGCTTATTATGTGGCTTTCACTTGCAGTTATTGCCGTTATCGTTACAGGTATCGCCGTACTGCCCTGGAATAAGTTTTTAAAGAAAGAAGCATAAGATAATTGATTTAAAATTTCTTATCTGATAAAATTAAACCATATAATAAACCTAAGGTGGTGCAGTTTAAAATGTATCCGTTAAAATTAATTCCCGCCGTTAAGGACTATATCTGGGGCGGAACAAAGCTTAAGACCGATTTCGGCATTAAAAGCGATTTGGAAAAAGTCGCCGAAGCATGGACTCTCTCCTGCCACAAGGACGGAGCAAATATCATATCTAACGGCAGCGACAAGGGCAAAACTCTTGCCGCATGGCTCGAAGAAAAAGGCTTTGAAGTTCTAGGCAGCAAAGGTAAAAACCTTGATAGCTTCCCTGTACTTATAAAGCTTATAGACGCAAAGGACAATCTTTCCGTCCAGGTACACCCTTACGATGAATACGCTCAGAGAGTTGAACACGAACAGGGCAAAACTGAGGCTTGGTATGTAATAGACTGTGAAGAGGGTGCAGAGCTTATATACGGCTTTAAGAAGGAAATCTCCTCACAGGAATTTGAAGAGCGCATTATGAACAACACCCTTCTTGATGTTGTAAACAGCGTACCTGTTAAAAAGGGAGATTTATTCTTTATTGAATCGGGCACTCTTCACGCCATAGGCAAAGGAATACTTCTTGCTGAGGTACAACAGAACTCAAATTCCACCTATCGTGTTTACGATTACGGACGAGTAGGAGCCGACGGAAAGCCCAGAGAGCTTCACATTAAAAAGGCAGTTGACGTTACCTCCTGCACTCCCCCAACCCACCCTTACGGAGCAAAGCCCGTTACGGAAAAGGGCGACGGATATGAAGTTACAGAGCTTGTAAACTGCGATATATTTAAATCTTACAGCGTAAAAATTGACGGAGAATACACTGGTAAAGCCAGCGAAGAATCCTTTGTTTCTCTTCTCTCCCTTGACGGAGATTTTGCTTTCAGCTGCGGCGATACAGAGCTTACCCTTAATAAGGGCGAAAGCATTTTCATTCCCGCAAACATGGGCGAATACACCGTAAAAGGCACAGGAGAAATCCTTAAAGTTACTCTTTGATAAACTAAACAAATCTATATTAAAACAGCCCGAAGAATAATTCTTCGGGCTGTAAGTTTAATGTAATTTACTTTTATCTTCCGATTGTTTCAACACAAAGGTCGGGTACGTCGCTTATAATGCCGTCGCATTCCCACTCGCTCATTGCTTTCATTCCCTCGGGAATATTTACACACCAGGGATTAACTATAAGTCCGTTTTTATGGGCGGTTTCGATATACTCTTCATCCACATAGAAGCAAAGAGGATGAAGTGCATCTGCACCGATTTTCTTTGCATAAGCAAAGGGATCATCAAAAACCTTTTCGATAATGGGAGAATCAGGAGAATAAAGAAGACCTGTCTTTACTGTTTTATCTATCTCCTTAGCCTCAACAAGAAGTGTATCGTCAAAAGATGAAATTATAAGCCTGTCGAAAAGTCCGTGCTCCTTAACGGCGTCAATAGTCTTTTTAACTATATCGGTACCTTTCTGCTTTGGGCTTTTGATCTCTATATTGATAACTTCAAACTTATCGGCAATATCGAGGAACTCGTGGAGAGTGGGAATCTGTGTACCTGCAAACTCCGGTGAAAAATATGAGCCGAAATCAAACTTTTTAAGCTCTTTAAGAGTGTAATCGGAAACAAGTCCTGTGCCGTTTGACATATTGTCTATTGCATAGTCGTGAACTATTACAAGATGTCCGTCGGCAGTGAGATGCACATCGTTTTCAACACCGTGAGCACCCATTTCTATTGCCTTTAAAAAAGCAGGTATAGTGTTCTGAGGTGCGGCTTTATTGGCGCCTCTGTGGGCAAGAATCTTTGTCATGTTAAAACTCCTTCCGTCCGCTTTATTCGGCTTTTATTATATCGCTTTCCGGCCGGAATGTTAACAGCTTTTTGTATTTTTATTTTAATTTAGACATTATTTTTTCGTATATTTCGATTATTTTAAATCTCGGCTCATACTCGGGGCTTTTTTCAACAAGTTTTACTTCCTTTTCGGTGAGCACACAGTCTATAGAAGTATCTTCACTTGCGGCGGGCAAACAAAGGGGCGGGAACATTATACACCACCAGTTGTGACCTTCCCCTGTGCCAATTACAACTCTCACAGCCATATACTGTCCGGCAGGAAGAGTGAATCCTTCATAGGTTCTCGTCGAGAAATACTCCTCTGAAACGGTTATTTCAACGGGATAATCATATCCGTTTTCGGTTATAACCTTTTTCGCCGCTTCCTCAAGTTTATCTATATTAGGCTCAATTTTAGCCTTTGCTTCGTCACGGGTGACGGAACCGTCAAAAATCTCGTTTCCGGCCTCAAGTACGGCATCACGAACCTTAAGCTTCAAAGCCTGATCCTCTTCGGAATCGGAATTTGCAATAACATGAAGACGAAGAACGCTTTCTCTTATACCGGTACAAGTTTCGGCAAATGTAGTAACACTGAAAATAAAGGCGATTATAACTGCCATAATAATTGCGATTTCTGCTTTAAGTAATTTCATAAAAAAACACCGTCCTTTTCTTTGACTTGCAAAGATTATGGACGGTTATTTTTTCTTTTATTCACTTTTATTATTTTTCAATTTCGCAGCCGTACTCGGCGGGAGTACAAACATGAACGGTGACACCCTTTATTTTCTTTGAAAGTTCCTGTGCGCATTTTTCGGCGTTCTCGCTGTTTTCAAATATACCGAAAACTGTGGGACCGCTTCCGCTCATACAGCAGCCCATTGCGTCGTTGTTGCGCATTATCTCCTTAATTGAGACACGCTCATGGACATCCACTGCCTGCTCAAAGACATTACCCAAAGATTTGGCAATGCCATTTAAATCGCCGTCCACTACGCTTCTAAACATAGTGTGGGCATCGGGATGACGCAGATTCATGCTGTCAACAGCTGCATAAGCTTCGGCAGTTGAAACTCCCTGCTGAGGTTTTGCAAGAACAAAAAAGCATGAGGGCATATCGGGAAGCTGTGAGAGCACCTGACCTATATCCTGAGCGAGCATTGTTCCGCCCTGAATACAGAAAGGTACATCGGCTCCTACTTTAACGCCAATCTGACAGAGTTTTTTTACAGGAAGATTTTTTTCATAAAGGCTGTTTAAAGCCGTGATTACCGCTGCGCCGTCTGCGCTTCCTCCCGCAAGTCCTGCCGCATGGGGGATATTCTTCTCGATTGTAATATGAATGTTTCTATCCTCTTCACCGCAAAAATCAAAAAACTTTTCCGCCGCTTTATAAGCTATATTTCTTTCATCGGTGGGAATACCATCCTCAGAACAGCTTATAGTGATTCCTCCGGAAGTTTTCTTTTCCACACTTACTCGGTCATAAACACTTACAGACTGCATTATCATCCACAAACTGTGATAACCGTTGGGGAGCTTTTCGAGAATATCCAGCATCAAATTGATTTTAGCTGCCGCTTTTACCGTAATCTTCATTTCATCATCCTGTGATACTCAGGTTCACAAAACACGTTAAAGTGAATTTATGCCGGTATCTTTCCTTTCGTTTTTATTTTAAAATCCTCAGGAATCTTTATTCAATGGGAATCGGAACAGGTATTCTGCTCTGGAAAAGAGTTATATACTTAAAGCCTGCATCGAGAGCTGTCTGCATTCCGTCGCCGAGATTTTTGCCTATATCCTCCGCTCTGTGTGAATCGGAACCGACAGTTATATATTCTCCGCCAAACTCCTTGAAACGCTTTACATAGTCAAGGGTGGGCAAAGTTCTGCCTATCTTCTGTCTTAAGCCCGAAGTGTTTATCTCCAGAGCTTTTCCGCTTTCGGCAAGATTTTTAAGAATTGTATCAATTTTATCGCTGAAACGCTTAAGGTCGATTTTATATCCGTGCTCACCCTCAATATAGCGGAGAGGATAAGTGAGATGTGTCAGAACATCAAATCCGCCCCACTGAGTCATCTCTATAAGAGCATCCAGATAACGGTCAAAAAGCTCGTTTACATCTCTGTCTTCGTAATCCATAAAGAAAAAGTCCTGCTCATCTCTGAGATTGTGAACGGAGCCTAAAACTATATCGTAATCATATGTTGAAATGATCTTCTCGGCAAGCGCAGGATTGTACGCCGGCTGACCAAGCTCTATTCCCTCTAAAACAATAAGTCTGCCCATAAATACGGAGCGAGCCTTTGCAACCTCAAAATAAGACTGCATTACGCTTCTGTCATAGTGATCCTTTTCATAGGAATCAACCTCACAGTGGTCGGTAAAGGCAATTCCCCTTATTCCAGCAAACTCCGCCTGCTCACACATATATATTGTGGAATGTGTTCCGTCGGGAGAATTATCAGTATGGGTATGAAGGTCGATAAGTTTCTTAAATTCCATTTTATCACCACTTAACTTTCTTTCGGATTTTCCGGTTGTTGTTAACTGCATCATCTGAATAAAAAACAGTATGCAATATTAATTCCGCTTTTTAACAGCAGGAAACCAAAGCAGAATTTTCAGGGAATACCGACATAAAAATATATGATTTTGACGGAAAAAGTATAAAAAACTTTTTCATAAATTACGTCAAAATACTGCTGTTTATTCACTGAATATTATTGTAACATATTCGGACATTATATAAAAGCAAATGATTTAAGTTTTTTTAGATTTTTTGTGTGCACAAAATGCTATTATATGGTAGAATATTATGAAATATCATCTTGGAGGTGTATATTTTGAAGAATATAATCAGAGTTTCAGGATGCGTTCACAGAATAGCTTCGGGAAACGCTGCACGCTGCGGCGGATATGCTTTAAAGGCAATAAATGATGCGGCTGCAATAGGCTCGGATATTATAGTCCTGCCCCGTCTTTCCCTTTGCGGAGCTGCCATTGGAAGTCTCGCTTCCAGCAGCATTGTATGTGATGACTGCGAAAACGCCATTTCCGAAATTGCATCCCAGACAAAGGATACAAACGCCTACATTATAGTTTCTTCACCTGTAAAATCAAACGGTAAAATTGTACCGGCAACCACGGTTCTCTATAAAGGAGAAAAACTTGCCGACATCCCCGAAAACTGCGAAGATACATTGCTTTTCGGGTGCGGTGATTCACTTTTTGCCGTTGTATCCTGCCGTCCCGAGGATATCTTTATCTACGGAGCCAAGGCTGTAAACGCAGGAGCGGATATTGTTATCTGCCAGAGCTCAGCACCTTCCTATGCGGGATATAAGGATGAATGCAGAAAACTTTTTGCAGCATTTTCTAAATCAGCAGGCTGCGCCGCTGTTGTGTGCTGCTCAAATATAGACGAAACAACTTTTCCTGATGTATATACTCCCTTTGCGGGAATTTTTGAATGCGGCAGTGAAATTGCATGGCAGACTCATATTTCCCCTGCATTTTCCGCAAACGGAGATATTGACGGCGATATAATCGCTTCACAGAAAAAAGTTTTCACCGATGAGGTTTATCCAATAGGATTCCATGAGCTCAATGAAAAAAACGGACTTCTTCGCAAGGTGGTTCAAAATCCGTTCCTGCCGGAAGAATATATGGATTCCATTTCCGTTACCGCAGAGTATTTTGATCTCCAGGTACGGGGACTTATGGGACGACTTAAAAACACCGGTATCAAAAAGGCTGTTGTTGGAATTTCCGGAGGACTCGATTCAACCCTTGCGGTGCTTGTGGCTTCCGAAGCTTTTGAAAGACTTGGCCTTCCCTCAAAAAACATCATCGGTATTACCATGCCGGGATTTGGAACAACGGGCAGAACATATGAAAACGCCTTGGCACTTCTCGACGCTCTGGGAACGGACAAGCGTGAAATTTCAATTAAAAACGCCTGCACAGAGCATCTTGAAAACATAGGTCACGGTCTTAAAACCCATGATGTAACTTATGAAAACGCACAGGCTCGTGAAAGAATGCAGATTCTTTTCGATGTTGCCAACTGGGAAGGCGCCGTAGTCATCGGAACAGGCGACCTTTCAGAAGCGGCTCTTGGCTGGTGTACTTTCGGAGGAGATCATCTTTCCGGATACAATGTAAACTCCTCAATTACAAAAACTATGGCAAGATGTATTGTTAAATATCTTTCCCAGTCTCCATCCTTTGCAGAAGCAAGAAGTGTATTGGAAGATATTCTCGACACACCTGTAAGCCCTGAGCTTATCCCCTCAGATAACGGTCAGATAGGTCAAAAAACAGAGAATATCCTCGGAGCCTATGAGCTTCACGATTTCTTCATTTACTATTTTGTAAAATACTCCCTTGCTCCGTCTAAAATCTTCGACTATGCAAGAAATGCTTTTGAAGATGTTTATTCGGAAGAATATATTTTAAATACTCTTAAAACCTTTATCAAACGCTTTTTCTCAAGTCAGTTCAAGCGTGCCTGCTCTTCGGAGGGATGTCCCAATATCGCCCCCGTAAGTCTTTCTTCAAGCAGGTTTTCCATTCCGTCAGACATGAGCGCCGACTTTATGATTTCGGAGCTTGAGGCATATATATCAGAAAAATAATTTTGGAGGTCATATAATATGCGTGCTGTTATTACTGTTGTCGGCCGTGACAAGGTCGGTATTCTTGCAAAGGTATCTTCTATCTGCGCTGAAAACAATGTCAACGTTATTGAAGTTTCTCAGTCTATTTTACAGGATATGTTCTGCATGATTATGCTTACTGATGTAAGCGAATGCAGCGTTCCCTTTACAGAGTTTGCTGAAAATCTTGCAAAACAGGGTGAGGCTCAGAATCTTTCAATTCGTGCAATGCATGAAGATGTATTTAACTCAATGCACAGAATTTAAGGAGTAGATTTTCAGATGATAAACACAAGAGATATTTTAGAAACCATTAGCATGATTCAGGAGGAAAACCTTGATATAAGAACAATCACCATGGGTATTTCCCTCCTCGACTGCTGCCACAGCGACATCGACACAGCCTGCACAAGGGTTTATGATAAAATTACCCGTAAAGCAGAAAAGCTTGTCAAAACAGGTGAAGACATCGAAAAGGAATTCGGTATTCCGATTATTCATAAGAGAATATCCGTAACCCCTATTTCAATGATATACGCTTCCTGCGGCGGCGACCCTGTAAAATTTGCCAGAACTCTTGAAAAAGCTTCTCAGGCAGTGGGAGTAAACTTCCTTGGAGGTTATTCCGCCCTTGTACAGAAAGGCTTTGCAGCAGGCGATATAGAGCTTATACGCAGCATTCCTGAAGCTCTTTCAGTTACAGATCACATATGCTCCTCTGTAAACATAGGCTCCACAAAAGCCGGTATCAATATGGATGCAGTAAAGCTTATGGGTGAAATCGTTAAAGAGACAGCAGAAGTTACAGCTGACCGTGACTGCATAGGTGCAGCAAAGCTCGTTGTGTTCTGCAACGCTCCCGATGACAATCCCTTTATGGCAGGCGCATTCCATGGCGCAGGCGAACCTGATTGTGTAATCAATGTAGGCGTTTCAGGCCCCGGAGTTGTCCGTGCAGCTCTAGCTAAAAATCCTGACTGCGACATTACAGGCGTTGCAGATATAATAAAGAAAACCGCTTTCAAAATCACAAGAATGGGTCAGCTGGTTGCTTCTGAGGCTTCAAAGAGACTTGACGTTCCTTTCGGAATAGTTGACCTTTCTCTTGCTCCCACTCCGGCAGTTGGTGACTCAGTGGCTCATATTCTCGAAGAAATGGGTCTCGAACAGTGCGGAACTCACGGAACAACCGCAGCTCTTGCACTTCTCAACGATGCAGTTAAAAAAGGCGGCGTAATGGCTTCTTCCCATGTAGGCGGACTTTCAGGCGCATTTATCCCCGTAACTGAGGATGCCGGCATGATTGACGCTGCAAGAAGCGGCTCACTTATAATCGAAAAACTTGAGGCCATGACAGCAGTTTGCTCCGTCGGTCTTGATATGATCGTAGTACCAGGTGACATCACCCCTGCTACAATTTCCGCAATTATCGCAGACGAAGCTGCTATCGGCATGGTAAACTCCAAGACAACCGCTGTAAGACTTATTCCTGCAATCGGCAAAAAAGTCGGCGAAGAGCTTAATTTCGGCGGTCTTCTCGGCAGCGGTCCCGTTATGGCAATAAACGAAAAATCAAGCGAAAAATTCATTGCAAGAGGCGGACGCATTCCTGCTCCCATTCAGAGCCTTAAAAATTAAAATATGAATAAAATTAAAATTTCAGTCCATACTATTGATTGCAAACCGCAAAATAAGGAGTTGAAATTTTAATGCTTGATAAACTTGCTTTATTACTCGTGATTGTTGGAGCCATAAACTGGGGCAGCATCGGTCTTTTCCAGTTCGATATTGTAGGCTGGCTCTTCGGCGGTCAGGGAAGCCTTATCAGCCGTATAATCTTTTCCCTCGTCGCTCTTGCCGGTATCTGGTGCATTTCTCTTCTCTTCCGTGATACCGAAGTGCTCCCGTCAGCAGATCACGATAGATAATTTACCTTTCAAATTAAAATCCCTATGCTACGCAAAGCATAGGGATTTTAATATTTTAAAAGAATATTTTACTTTTAGTGTGATTAAAATATTTAATTGTTTTTATCTCTCCTTTGTTGTCTTATTTACATTCCTAATAACTTTACTTCTCTTTTAATCTGAAATCGTTAAATTACATAATCAGATATATAAAAACCCCATACCGGCATATACCGGTATGGGGTTAAACTCGTTATATTAAGTTTGTCCTTTTAAAGGTTAAACCTATAACAGTTTAATTAGGCATTCTTCTTCTTTCTTGCGATAAGAAGAACAGCGCCAGCTGCAACAGCTGTTGCTACGAAACCAGCAATTGCTGTATCACCAGTGGGAACGTCGCCTTCGTTATATCCGGGGTCAGAAGGATCTGAGGGATCACTGGGATCTGAAGGATCACTGGGATCTCCAGGATCGGTTCCCTCACCAACAAGGAGGCTAACGATAAGTGCGATTGCTGAATCGGGATCTGCCTTAGCCATGTCAAGGATTCCTGTAACTACGCCTACCATGTTCTCAGGAAGAAGACCTGCAAGGAGATCGTTAACAGTGTTGTAGTTTTCCTCTATCTGAAGAAGACCAAGAACATAGCGAAGAACTGTAACAAGAACATCAGCCTGATCAGCAACGATCTTCTTGCTTGCTACGAACTTGCCGTCAGCATCAACACGCTTGCTTGTGAAGTCTGTGAGAGTACCAAGAGCAGCAACCTTGTGAAGGTCGATGTTGCTAAGTACTATCTTGATGTTCTCAGGAAGAACCTGAGGAAGAAGACTGTTGAGAAGCTCGTCGAGGTCGATGTTGTTAAGGAGATCTGTATAAAGTGTTGTAACATCAAATCCAGCCTGAAGAAGAAGTGAGTTTACAGGAGCGATAAGATTTGTTACAAATACAGAAAGGTTGTCGCTGTCAACAAAGTAAGCAATGTTGGGAAGAATCTTTGTAAGACCATCAAGGGGCTTAGCAGCGATGCTCTCAACAAGGTCAAGGATAGGATTGATTACGTCAAGGATAAGGTTGTCGTGATCTGCGGCAACATCCTTCTTGTACTCATCATATGTCTTGATGTTTGTGCAGCCAAGAGCCTCAAGAAGAGGAATAATTGCTGTGTTGTAACCGTTACCGCCCTTAATTGTTACTGCATCAAAGAGAACAAGGTTCTCGTCAGTAAGAATGAAGTCAAGAAGACCTGATACAGGACGAAGAACTGCTACAAGAGCATTTGTGAAGCCGGCTCTGTCGCCGTCTGTGAAGCCGTAGTTAACTGTTGAGAAATCAACATCTGCCCAAGAATCTGCCTTTTCGAAAGCAGCCTTAGCAGCAGCATACTCTTTCTCTGTAAGAAGAGACGCAAGACCCTTAGGTGTTACATCGATTCCAAGAAGGCTGAGAACCTGAGAAACCTCAGCGCCTGCACCCTCGATAGCGGAATATGCTTCTTTAACAAGAGTATTAACAATATTGTTTGTGTAGAGATTTGTGCTTATCATGCTCTTAAGTCCGCCGGGAAGAAGTGTTCCGATAAGACCATCAAGAGCGGGGACAAGCTGTGCAATCTGCTCTTTTGTAAACTGGGTACCATAGTCAACCTTGAATTTCTCAATTGCAGGAGTATTGTACTCAACATTTACAAGATCATAGTTGGGTGAGAAGAGGCTGAAAAGGAAGGAGATGATCTGATCGTCTTCCATAGCGAAAACGGTATCAAGAACACCCTTAACTGTCTCGTCTACCTGGCTGTAAATGAAATCCTGGTTAGCTCTTACAGTCTCAAGAGCATATCTGAGAACTGTAACGAGAACGTCTGCACGGTAAGCAGCGATTTCGAAGCTCTTGCCGCCGTTTGTGTTGTCAACTTCTTTGTACTCACCAAGTGTTGAGAGCTTTTTGAAGTCAATGTCGTTCCATACAAAACCAGGAACCTTAGATGTAATTGCATTCTTAAGAAGTTCGTTGATTCCAGCAGCATCTTTAAGCTGAGGCATAGCGTTGAAGAGGAGGTCACCAACATTGATCTGTGTTGTGTACCAGTCTACAAGGCCAGCAGCTCCGCCGATACCGATTGTAACAACAAGCTTCTGAGCAGCAGTTACATGAAGCTGATTTGCAACGATATATCCGATCTCAGGAAGAACCTCAACAATCTCTGTAAGAGGCTGACCTGATGTAAGAGAGTCAACTCTGTCAAGAAGAGGATTGAGGATATTGCCGAGCATCTCAACTGTTGATTCACCAGCTTTGAACTCATCAACTGTTACTGCATCTGCACCAAGGTGCTGAAGAAGAGGAAGGATAACATCTGCATAAGCATTGCATCCGCCTATCTTAACCATAGCAACAGGAACTTCAAGACCGGGGATACCAATCTTTACCTGTCCCTCAAGCTTAGCTCCGGAAAGAGCAGCTCTGAGAACAGAGTTAAGACCGTTAAGAGCATTACCGAGAGCATCGATGAAGGAAGCTCTGTCAGTTACGCCCCATTTTACGTTGTCCCAGTTAACGTTTGCCCAGTTATCACCGGCAGCAGCAATTGCTTCTTTGGCAGCGCTGTATTTGCCATCGATCTGGCTTGCAACGTCAGCAGGTCTAACATAAACACCAACAGCGCCCTTGAGAACGTCAAAGATAAGGCCTTTGACGAAATCAGGAACATTCTCGATGTTATTGATTGTGTCCTGGATCATAGGATAAATAGCCTTTACGATCTCGTTAACCATAGCATCGTTAAAGAGATTGTCACTGATAAGCTTGTTCACTGCATCTGAAAGAGACTTAGCGCCGGGGCTTAAAAGTGAAGCTACAGCTTCGCTCTTAACAACGTTGTCAAGAGCTGCAAGTACCTGATTAGCGGACTCTTCAGTTACGCCTTCAGGAAGGTCAACTACTCCAGTTTTTTCTTCAGCAGCAAAAGCCATGAGACCTGCTGAAAGAGAAGAGAAAACTAGAACGAGTGCCAGTATTACACTGAGCACTTTGCGGATTGTTTTACTTTTCAATTGTAAAATCCCCTTTCATAATATTTAACAGGAAGTATTCACTTCAACACTAACCGCAAAATGTGCACACAACCTGTTTATACTGCGAATTATAAACTCTTTCAAGTTGAAAATCAATTAACTAATTGCATAAAAATGATAAAATTACTTAGCATTTTCATACAAAAAGATTGGGATACCTATACAATTTGTAAACAAAAAATAAAGCTGCCTTATATAGTATACAAGGCAGCCTATTTTAAATGGGAAAATATTACTTTTTGTATTTTTTCTCGTAGCTTTCAATGCCGCCCTTTGCATCATAAAGACGTGCTGCTTCAAGACAAATATCAAGTGAAAGTTCAATGCATTCGGGACTGATGTTATCCCATGTATCATGTCTTGTGTGATAATAAGTTTTGGGATTGTGGTTTACTCCGCAGAAACCGCATGAACGTATTCCGTACATTGAAAATCCTTCAGCGTCAACTGCTCCGGGATAAAGTTCTGCTCTGGGCATATCAATTCCGCAGTTGAGACCTGCTTCATGAAGCAAATCACCTACAGCTTCGCTGTCTTTAACAGTTCCTGTACATCCCTGAGTATAAACCTGAAGCTGCTCTATTTCTCTCATGGTATCCATTGATATAAATACCGTTTCGATTTCCTTCAGTTCTTTCTGATGACGCTTTGCATAAGCTTTTGAACCTCTGATTCCTGCCTCTTCAGCGCCTGCAATCAAACAGCAAACTTCTGTATTTTCAAAGCGGAAATCCGCATCGCTCATCTCTTTCATAACAGCCATAGCTATATAGCAGGCTGTAAGGTTATCGTTTGCACCGTCAACAATAACTTTCCAGTTAATGAAGAACATTATGGAAATAATGAAAGGTATTGTTATAACTGAGATGATTGACATTATTTTCCAAAAACCTGCAAACACTATAGAGTTTCCGGCAGCAATTGTGATAGCTGCCGCAGCATTCACAACAAAAATGAAAAACATACTTATGATAGCTCCGCCGATTACGGGAACAAGAGCAGCAAGCTGACCGTGCATTGAATAAGTCCACTCCGGTGACGCATCGGAATGACCACCGAAAATAATTCTTCTCTTGACTTCCCCTTTCGGAGCTCTTCTCGCCATAACATTTCTTGAAACCCTTTTTGGAAACAGAAAATCCACAAAGGAGCGGTACATCATGAACTCAAAAACAAACATAAGAATAGCAAGTAAAGTAAGTACACTACCTATAATGGGAAAAACCATACCTTTAGGTGACAGCCAAAACATAACAGTTGAAAATAAAGTAAAAAATGCAGATATAATTATGAATCCCATAAATGCATGAGGATGCACGGTAAAGTCTTCCATTTCAACACTATCGGAATATTTTTCAAGCTCCTTCTTGAAAAAAGCCTGAGCATTGCGCTCAGATTCCGTACCCGGACCTCTTCGCTTGAAGTTTTCGCAGACGTACTTAATACCGTCAACCATAAATTGCAATGTTTCTTTTGTGGATTTGCTAACAGACATAATCTTATTCCTCCTAATAAAAAATAAACCGCTTAGCGGAATTTTTCAGAAATATTATATCATTTTTTTGATTTAATGCAATTGCATTTAAGAAAAATGCAAAAAAATAAGAAATTATTCTCTTTTACGCAATAGTTTCGGGCTGTTACCGTAAAATTTAGTCTATTGACCCATTAAGTCTTCAAACATATCGTTACATAAATACCAAATCATCATCTCATTGGTGGTATTGCTAACAAAATCTACATTTTTTTAGTCTTTTTATTAAATTTAATATTTAAATTGACCTTAAGGCAAATTGGAGATATAATAAATGCATAAAATTTACGGAGGAGTTGCAATGATAAACAGTAAAAATTTACACACTTATTCGCCTAAAGAGCGAAATATGTATCTTATGGGTTTGTTCGGTCAAAACATAATATACAACATAATAGGCGCTTCTTTAGCCTATTATCTGCAATTTACTATACTTATACCGGCAATCGCAGTCAGCACAATTATGGCAATTGCCCGTGTATGGGATGCTTTCAATGATCCGATAATGGGAAGCATTGTTGACCGTACGAGATCAAAATGGGGTAAATGCAGACCTTATCTCCTTTTTGTTCCCATTCCCGTTTTTATCGTTACCATGATGTGCTTTATAAATTTCGGATTCTATGATCCTGCAGCAGGAGCAGCCAACGGACATAATATCCTTGTAGTTGGCTGGGCCGCCTTTGCATACATATTATGGGGTATGGTTTATACAGTAGGTGACATTCCTCTTTGGGGCATAACAGCTCTTATGACCGAAGATCAAAACGACAGAACAAAGCTTCTGTCCCTTGCAAGAATAGTGGCAGGTATCGGCGCAGGTATTACACTTCTTGCTATTCAGCCCTTGGCTCTGGCTCTGGGAGAAAAATTCACACCTGTATTCGACAGCGCTCCTGAGGGTGAAAGAATGGGCTTTATCACCGCTGCACTGCTGTTCGGTGTAGTTGGAACAATCACTTTCCAAATGGCCGGTCTTTTCACAAAAGAACATATTGCCCCCTCTGAAGAAAAATACACTCTGAAAGAAAACTTCGCTCTGATGTGGAAAAATAAACCTTTCCGTCAGATACTTATTTCAGGACTTCTTAGCAGCACAATTCAGCTGCCCATGCTTGTTGCAATGCCCATTGTAACATATTACTATGCAAGTAAAGATCCAATTATGGCTCTTCTCTATATGGTACTCCTCGGCGGAGGACTTTTCATTGGTCAGTTTGTGGCAATGGGTGCTTCTCCCTGGCTTACCAAAAAATTCTCAAAGAAAAACCTCTATAATTATTGTCATCTTTTAAGCGCAGTTCCGTTTGCACTTTTGTTTGTGCTCTATCTTTCAGCTCCTTCTAAACTTGTTGAACCTATGTATCTTGCCATAAGCTTAGTTCTCTTCGTAATCTGCGGAGGCGCAATAGGTCTTATATCCGTTCTTCGTTCCCTTATGATAGCAGATGCTGTTGACTATGAGGAATATCAGAGCGGCATACGTCCCGACGGTGTTTTCTTCTCAGGTCAGTCCTTTATAACAAAGCTTTCTATGGGTATAGCAACTGTCATAAGCGGTATAGCTTATTCAGCAGTAGGATTTTCAGATGCCCGTGTTCAGGAAGTAAACGCTTTCATTGAAGCAGGAGGAATCCCCAGAGAAAACCCTGAATATGCACCATATCTTATGATTCTCTTCTTCCTTATCTCCATTCCCCCTGCTATCGGATGTCTTCTTGCTGTAATTCCCACTTGGAAATATGCTCTTGACGATGACGAGCATAACAGAATACTTGAAATACTTAATAAGCGCAGACATGAAAAAGAAGACTCCGAAGATAGATCCGAAGAATCTGCACAATAATATTACGGAAAAGCTCTAAACATTAAAAGCAGGTCTTTATGACCTGCTTTTTCTAATGCAAATCTTAAGGTTAAACTTCTAAAGCCTTTTAAGAGTTCAGCAATTATCAGTCAGTTGGCTCTTATAAATTAGCTTCCTTTGTTACCTTTTAAATCTCCTCATGGCACATTCCTGATATAAAATTTATTTTCAACCTTCCCTTAATTCAGAAAGTTGACAACCAATAAGAGATGAGATATACTATGTAATAATAATTAGCAATACATAGTAGCGAAAACAAAATATATCATCGGAGGTGTATCTGTGAACACAGATTTAAAATTTTTAAGCATAAACAGAAAATTCAAAGCTACTGCATTACTTTGCACGCTAATAGTGTTATTACTTCTTTTTACTCAATGCACTGTTAATCAGGAAGAGGAAGAAAGCGAAACCATACCTATGCCTTCCCTGCCTTTGGCAGCATTTGAAGGTGAGTTTCTATATGGAAACATTCCGAAGCCCACTGAAGCTGATGTTTATGTATTCATGAACAGCGAGGACGAAAAATACTATCACTATTCTTTTCAGTTTGACAATTTCACCATCGAAGAGGCAAAGGACTATGTTGAGTTATTGGAAGAAACGGTAATTCAAAAAAGACTTGCCTATGATATTTATAAGGAGGACAGCGAGTTTCCGACGCTTAATTATTTCGGATGGGTGGATGCTAAAACTTCTATTAGCTTTGCCCAAGGCAATAAACGAGGCGGAATGTCAATAAATGTAGAAAAGAGTACCTATTGATATTTTTATCAAATTTATTCACATACCTCAATTTATTATCTGTTGTAAATAAGCAGTGCAGTCCTTTTGCGGATTGCACTGCTTTTAATATGTCAAAATCGTATATCTCGAAAGTCTGAGAACATGAAAAAAGGCTCTGCATAAAGCAGAGCCTTAAAATTGTTAAAGAGTAGAATTACTCGTCGATCTCAGTAACAACACCTGAACCAACTGTACGTCCACCTTCACGAATAGCGAAACGAAGTCCCTCTTCGATAGCGATGGGAGTGATAAGCTCAACAGACATTGTAACGTTATCGCCAGGCATGCACATCTCTACGCCTTCGGGAAGAGTGATAACACCTGTAACGTCAGTTGTACGGAAATAGAACTGAGGACGATAGTTGTTGAAGAAAGGTGTATGACGTCCACCTTCGTCCTTATTCAGAACGTAAACCTGACCCTTGAACTTTGTGTGAGGATGGATTGAACCAGGAGCAGCAAGAACCTGTCCACGCTCAATCTCTGTACGCTGGATACCACGAAGAAGAGCACCGATGTTGTCGCCAGCCTCAGCATAGTCGAGGATCTTGCGGAACATCTCGATACCTGTAACAACAGTCTTTCTCTTCTCGTCTGTAAGACCAACGATCTCAACTTCCTCAGAAGTTCTGAGCTGTCCACGCTCAACTCTACCTGTAGCAACTGTACCACGGCCTGTGATTGTGAAAACGTCCTCAACGGGCATAAGGAAGGGAAGGTCTGCCTTACGGTCAGGAGTGGGGATGTAGCTGTCAACAGCATCCATGAGCTCCCAGATGCAAGCAAGCTCAGGAGCGTTTACATCGTTACCTGAGTACTCAAGAGCCTTAAGAGCTGAACCCTTGATGATGGGTGTATCATCGCCGGGGAACTCGTACTCGTCAAGAGTCTCACGGATTTCCATCTCAACAAGCTCAAGGAGCTCGGGATCGTCAACCTGATCGCACTTGTTCATGAATACGATGATGTAAGGAACGCCAACCTGACGAGCAAGAAGAAGGTGCTCTTTGGTCTGAGCCATAGGACCATCTGTTGCAGCGATAACAAGGATAGCGCCGTCCATCTGAGCAGCACCGGTGATCATGTTCTTGATATAGTCAGCATGGCCGGGGCAGTCAACGTGAGCATAGTGACGAGTCTCTGTCTGATACTCAACGTGAGCTGTGTTGATTGTGATACCACGCTCTCTCTCTTCGGGAGCCTTATCGATGTTTGCATAATCAACGAAGTCAGCCTCGCCCTTCATAGCGAGAGTCTTTGTGATAGCAGCTGTAAGAGTTGTTTTACCGTGGTCAACGTGGCCGATAGTACCAATGTTGACATGGGGTTTGGTTCTGTCAAATTTTTCCTTTGCCATTGGATGTTTCCTCCTTTATTTTCAGCAAAATAATTTGTGTTTTTAACGGCATGCGCCGTAAGGATATTTTAACAATTCTATTGACTAATTGCAATAGATTTTTGATAAATTAATCCTTCTTCATGCGGCTGCTGATAATTTCATCAGCAATTGACTTGGGTACCTCAGTGTAATGGCTGGGCTCCATTGTATACTGTCCACGTCCCTGAGTCTTTGAACGAAGGTCTGTAGCGTATCCAAACATGTTTGAAAGGGGAACCATAGCATTGATCTGAGTAGCACCATTTCTGGGCTCCATACCCTGCATGAGTCCACGACGTGAGTTGATGTCGCCGATAACGTCACCAACGTAGTCGTCGGGAGTGATTACGGAAACCTTCATGATGGGCTCCATAAGTGTGGGAGCTGCCTTCTTCATAGCGTTCTTGAATGCCATTGAACCGGCAATCTTGAATGCCATTTCAGAGGAGTCAACCTCATGGTAAGAACCGTCATAAAGAGTAACCTTAACGTCAACAACGTTGTAGCCAGCAAGAACACCGGAAAGCATTGCGCCCTTGATACCTGCTTCAGCAGGTCCGATGTACTCTTTCGGGATAGCGCCGCCGACGATTTCGTTAACGAACTCATATCCTTTGCCGGGGTTGGGCTCGATACGGATCTTAACGTGACCGTACTGACCACGACCACCGGACTGACGTGAATACTTGCAGTCCTCATCAGCAGCTTTGGTGATTGTCTCACGGTAAGCAACCTGAGGTTTACCTACGTTAGCTTCAACTTTGAACTCACGAAGCATTCTGTCAACGATGATTTCAAGGTGAAGCTCACCCATACCTGCGATGATTGTCTGGCCTGTCTCTTCGTCTGTATAAGCCTTGAATGTGGGATCTTCTTCAGCAAGCTTCTGAAGAGCGATACCCATCTTCTCCTGACCAGCCTTGGTCTTGGGCTCGATAGCAACACGGATAACGGGCTCGGGGAACTCCATGGATTCAAGGATTACGGGATACTTGGGATCACAGAGTGTATCACCTGTTGTTGTATTCTTAAGACCAACAGCAGCAGCTATATCACCAGCGTAGCAGGTCTCGATGTCCTGACGGTGGTTAGCGTGCATCTGGAGAATACGTCCCATTCTCTCGTTAGTATCCTTAACAGAGTTATAAACAGTGCTTCCGGCATCAACTGTACCGGAATACACACGGAAGAAGCAGATTTTACCAACATAGGGGTCGGTAGCAATCTTGAATGCGAGAGCTGCAAAAGGCTCTTCGTCGGAAGAATGACGAACCTCGTCCTCTTCTGTCTCGGGATTAATACCGGTGATGTCTGCAACGTCTGTGGGAGCAGGCATGTAATCAACAATAGCGTCAAGGAGCATCTGAACGCCCTTGTTTCTGTAAGAAGTACCGCAGGTAATCGGTACCATGCTGTTAGCGATTGTTGACTTACGGATTGTTGATTTAATCTCGTCGATTGTGAGCTCTTCGCCCTCGAGGTACTTCATCATGAGGTCCTCGTCCTGCTCTGCAACGTGCTCAAGAAGGTCTGTACGATACTTCTGAGCAAGCTCCATCATATCCTCAGGGATAGGCTCCTTACGAACGTCAAGACCCTTGTCGTCGTAGTAAACCTCAGCTTCCATTGTTACAAGGTCGATGATACCCTTGAAAGTATCCTCTGAACCGATGGGAAGCTGAATCGGAACTGCGTTACATTTAAGGCGATCCTTAATCATGCTCAGTACATTGTAGAAGTCCGCACCCATGATGTCCATCTTATTGACGTAAATCATACGCGGAACATGATATTTATCAGCCTGACGCCAAACGGTCTCAGACTGAGGCTCAACGCCGCCCTTAGCACACATAACTGTTACAGAGCCGTCGAGAACACGAAGTGAACGCTCAACCTCAACTGTAAAGTCAACGTGGCCGGGAGTGTCGATAATGTTGATTCTATGATCTCTCCAGAAGCAAGTGGTAGCAGCGGAAGTAATTGTAATACCTCTCTCCTGCTCCTGTGCCATCCAGTCCATTGTGGCGGCACCGTCATGGGTCTCACCGATCTTGTGGTTGATACCTGTATAGAACAGGATACGCTCGGTTGTTGTTGTTTTACCGGCGTCGATGTGAGCCATGATACCGATGTTTCTGGTCATAGCTAATGATACCTTTCTTGGCATAAAACCCTCCATCGCCGCTCATGCGGTTTCTTTAAACGCTGCACTTAAAAAAGTGCATACTGATTGAAATATTTCCCTTTTTTTCGCAAAATATCCGTAAAAAAGGAAATTACCATCTGTAATGAGCAAATGCCTTGTTGGCTTCTGCCATCTTGTGTGTATCTTCACGCTTCTTGAATGCGCCGCCTGTGCTGTTAACTGCATCCATGATCTCGGCTGCAAGTCTCTCACGCATTGTTCTCTCTGAACGCTGACGGCTGTAAAGTGTGATCCAACGTAAACCAAGAGTCTGACGTCTCTCAGGACGAACCTCCATAGGTACCTGGTAAGTTGCACCACCTACACGGCGTGCCTTAACCTCAAGTACGGGCATTACGTTTTCCATAGCTGCCTCGAAAACTTCGAGGGGCTCTTTGCCTGTCTTCTCTCTGATGATATCAAAAGCATCGTAAACGATCTTCTGGGCAACGCCCTTCTTACCGTCATACATTACGCTGTTGATAAGACGAGTGACAAGCTTTGAATTGTAAAGCGGATCCGGCAAAACATCACGTTTTGCGATCTGGCCTCTTCTTGGCACTTCGCTTCCCTCCTTCATAATAATGATATCATAGGTACTCGAGTGACAAAATTCCCGTGGCGCCAATGATGAGGCGATAATAATATATATTAACCTCAGCATTGGTTGAGCTTTTCGCTCAGCCTGCAAGAAGATTCTGTCGTTTCATTTTCCGGTCTACCGGATTATTTTTTAGCTGCCTTAGGACGCTTCGCACCGTACTTTGAACGGGACTGCATTCTTCCGTTAACACCCTGAGTATCAAGTGTACCACGGATGATATGGTAACGAACACCGGGAAGGTCCTTAACACGGCCGCCACGGATAAGAACAACGCTATGCTCCTGAAGGTTGTGTCCTACACCGGGGATATAGGCGGAAACCTCAATATCGTTGGTAAGACGAACTCTGGCAATCTTTCTGAGAGCTGAGTTAGGCTTCTTAGGAGTAGCTGTCTTAACGGCTGTGCAAACACCACGCTTCTGAGGAGAGTCGTTATCTGTAAGAATGTTCTTCTTTGAGTTAAGACCCTTTAAAAGAGCGGGAGCCTTAGCCTTTTTCTCAAGGGATTTTCTTCCGTTGCGAACAAGCTGGTTAAAGGTTGGCAAATCTACTGCACCTCCTTGCACTAAAAATATATGTGCAGGGGGCATAAAGCCCCCTTGTCACCGTTTTTTAAGCTGCTATGGGCAAAATATAGAAAATATACCCACACAATTGGTTATTTTAACATAAGTGTTTATGGTTGTCAACACACCAAAACACGGTTTTTGTCATTATTTTTAGGCTTATTCGGCTGCCTCTTCTGCTGTTTTCACAGGATCAATCTCTACCCTGCTGTAGCAGTCCATTCCGGTACCGGAGGGAAGAAGCTTACCGATAATGACGTTTTCTTTAAGTCCGAGCAGCGGATCTGTCTTTCCTTTGATAGCTGCATCTGTAAGAACTCTTGTGGTTTCCTGGAAGGATGCTGCTGAAAGGAAGGAGTCTGTTGCAAGTGAAGCCTTTGTGATACCGAGAAGAACAGGTGTTCCTGTTGCCTCTTTGAGATCCTCGCCGGTCTCCTCTGCTCTCTTTCTGATAGCCTCGTTCTTTGTGATGAACTCGTACTTTTCAACTGTTGATCCGGGAAGCATATCTGTATCGCCGGGCTCTACAACCTTGTACTTCTTCATCATCTGACGGACGATAACCTCAATGTGCTTATCGTTGATATCAACACCCTGCATACGGTAAACACGCTGAACCTCACGGATAAGGTAATCGTGAACAGCATCTGTACCCTTGATTGCAAGAATGTCGTGGGGGTTAGCTGAACCCTCTGTAAGCACATCGCCCTTATTTACGAATGCACCGTCACGGATATACTCTTTAAGACGTGCATCATAAGGAATAAGATAACTTCTCTGATCTCCGTTTTCGTTATCTGTAATGACAACATGGGGATTGCCCTTGATGTCTTCGATTGAAACAACACCGGAAATCTCTGAAAGGATTGCAAGGTGCTTGGGCTTTCTGCCCTCGAAAAGTTCCTCAACACGGGGAAGACCCTGTGTGATATCGGCAGCTGATGTAACACCACCGGTGTGGAACGTTCTCATTGTAAGCTGTGTACCGGGCTCACCGATTGACTGAGCAGCGATAATACCAACTGCTTCACCGACTGTTACGGGATCACCTGTTGCAAGGTTGGAGCCGTAGCACTTGATACATACACCATGCTCTGCACGGCAGGTAAGAAGTGAACGAATCTTGATTCTCTCAACTCCGCTTGCCACAATGCGCTCTGCATCGGCATCGGTCATCATGCGGTCTTTGCTCATAATGAGCTCGCCTGTCTCTTTATCATAAAGGTCCTCAAGGAGGTAACGTCCCTTAAGACGCTCTGCAAGACCTTCGATAAGCTCTTTGCCGTCACGGATATCGTAAACATCGATACCTTCGTGGCATCCGCAGTCCTCTTCACGGATGATAACATCCTGTGAAACGTCAACAAGACGACGTGTAAGGTAACCGGAGTCAGCGGTACGAAGAGCGGTATCAGCAAGTCCTTTACGTGCACCACGGGAGGAGATGAAGTATTCGAGAACATTAAGTCCTTCACGGTAGTTAGCACGAATGGGAACTTCGATTGTCTTACCTGCTGTATTTGCGATAAGTCCACGCATACCTGCAAGCTGACGAAGCTGTGACTCAGAACCACGGGCACCGGAGTCAACCATCATGTAGATGGGGTTGTAGTGGTCAAGGTTTGCAGTAAGTTCGGAGGAAACTTTCTTTGTGCAGTCTTCCCAAACTTTGATAACGTTTCTTGAACGCTCCTCATTGCTGTATCTACCTTTGAGATAGAAGTGGTTGATCTTATCAACCTCAGCCTCAGCCTGTGCAAGGAATTCCTTCTTCTTGGGCGGGATTGTAGCGTCGCAGACAGCAACGGTAATACCGCTTCGAGTTGAATACTGACAGCCCTGAGCTTTAATCTTATCAAGAACGCCTGCGGTTACGGCTGTACCGTGAACCTTTATGCACTTGTCAATGATCTTACCAAGCATCTTCTTGCTGACAAGGAAATCAGCTTCGAGCTTGAACATATTTTCAGGCTTGCTGCGGTCAACAAAACCGAGGTCCTGAGGAATGGGATTGTTGAAGATAACACGTCCGAGAGTGGTTTCGATAATCTGTGAAACCTCTACCCCGTCAACTACCTTGCTCATTCTGATCTTTACAAGAGCATGAAGACCGAGGCTACCCTCGTCGTAAGCCATGATAGCTTCTTCAACGTTTCTGAATGCCTTGCCCTCGCCGGGTTCGCCGGGCTTAATGAGAGTAAGGTAATATGAGCCGAGAACCATATCCTGTGTAGGAACGGCAACGGGCTTTCCGTCTGAAGGCTTAAGAAGGTTGTTAGCAGCAAGCATAAGGAAACGTGCCTCTGCCTGTGCCTCTGCTGAAAGAGGTACGTGAACAGCCATCTGGTCGCCGTCGAAGTCAGCGTTGAAAGCGGTACATACAAGGGGATGAAGCTTAATAGCTCTGCCCTCTACAAGTACTGGCTCGAAAGCCTGAATACCCAGTCTGTGAAGAGTGGGAGCACGGTTGAGCATTACGGGATGGTCTTTGATGACGATTTCGAGAGCGTCCCAGACCTCATTCTTTGCACGCTCAACCATCTTTCTTGCGGATTTGATGTTTCCTGCTGCGCCTGTTTCAACAAGACGCTTCATGACAAAGGGCTTGAAGAGCTCCAGAGCCATTTCCTTGGGAAGTCCGCACTGATACATTTTAAGCTCGGGCCCTACGACGATAACGGAACGTCCTGAGTAGTCAACACGCTTACCAAGAAGGTTCTGACGGAAACGTCCCTGCTTACCTTTAAGCATATCGGAAAGAGATTTAAGAGGTCTGTTGTTGGGTCCTGTTACGGGACGGCCTCTTCTGCCGTTGTCGATAAGGGCGTCAACTGCCTCCTGAAGCATTCTCTTTTCGTTTCTTACGATAATATCGGGAGCTCCAAGCTCAAGAAGTCTCTTAAGACGGTTATTTCTGTTGATGACCCTTCTGTAAAGGTCGTTAAGGTCAGATGTTGCAAAGCGTCCGCCGTCCAGCTGAACCATGGGACGGATATCGGGCGGAATAACGGGAAGGCAGTCAAGAATCATCCATTCCGGTTTGTTGCCGGACTGTCTGAAGGCCTCTACAACCTCAAGACGCTTTAAGATTCTTACCTTCTTCTGGCCGCTTGCGTTTTCAAGCTCATCACGAAGCTCTTCTGCAAGGGATTCAACATCTATCTGTGAAAGAAGCTCTTTGATAGCCTCCGCACCCATTCCGGCACGGAAAGAATCCTCATACTTCTCTCTCATATCAGCGTAATCTTTATCGTTGAGAATCTGAAGACGCTGAAGCGGTGTGTCACCGGGATCTGTGACGATGTAAAGGGCAAAATAGAGAACCTTTTCAAGGTCACGGGGAGAAATGTCAAGCATAAGTCCCATACGTGAGGGAATACCCTTGAAGTACCAGATGTGGGAAACAGGAGCTGCAAGCTCGATGTGACCCATTCTCTCACGGCGAACCTTTGCCTTTGTTATTTCAACTCCGCAGCGTTCGCAGACCTTGCCCTTAAAGCGGATACGTTTATACTTTCCGCAGTGGCACTCCCAGTCCTTAGTGGGTCCGAAAATCCTTTCGCAGAAAAGACCGTCCCTTTCAGGCTTGAGTGTGCGGTAGTTTATGGTTTCGGGCTTCTTGACTTCACCGTAAGACCATTCTCTGATCTGTTCAGGTGAAGCAAGACCGATTTTTATTGACTCAAATGTGATGTTTTCCATGTAACCGACCCCTTCTTTCAATTGTTAATTGCGTTTCTTTTCATTAAAAGGTGTCTTCGTCAAATCCGTCGTCACCGAAAAGCTCGTCTTCACTGAATGCTTCAAGAGCTTCGAAATCAACCTCTGTGGGCTCCTCTTCCTCTTCGGGTGCTTCAATGCCGTAGCCATCTGCATCCTCAGCATCGTTTACCTGTGAGAAAGCTGCATCGTCGCTCATAACATAGCCGATGTCGTCGCCGTCAAAGTTTTGCTTAAGGTCAATTTCCTGATCATCCTTATCGAGAACTCTTACGTCAAGACCAAGTGACTGAAGCTCTTTGATAAGAACCTTGAATGACTCGGGAATACCGGGCTTCGGTACGTTCTGACCCTTGACGATTGCCTCGTAGGTCTTTACACGGCCCACAATATCGTCGGACTTAACAGTAAGGATTTCCTGAAGAGTATAGGCAGCGCCGTAAGCTTCAAGAGCCCAAACTTCCATTTCACCGAAACGCTGTCCGCCGAACTGAGCTTTACCACCCAGAGGCTGCTGTGTAACAAGTGAATAGGGTCCTGTTGAACGGGCATGGATTTTATCGTCAACAAGGTGGTGGAGTTTAAGGTAATACATAACACCCACAGTTACGGGGTTATCAAACTGACGTCCTGTACGTCCGTCAATAAGGAATGACTTACCGTCCTCTCTCAGACCAGCCTCACGAAGTGCATCACGGATATCGGACTCATGAGCGCCGTCGAAAACGGGAGTCATGATCTTCCAGCCAAGGTGTCTTGCAGCAAAACCAAGGTGAACTTCAAGAACCTGACCGATGTTCATTCGGGACGGAACGCCCAAGGGGTTAAGAACGATATCAAGAGGAGTACCGTCGGGAAGGAAGGGCATATCTTCCTGGGGAAGAATTCTTGAAACAACACCCTTGTTACCGTGACGACCAGCCATCTTGTCACCGACGGAGATTTTACGCTTCTGTGCAATGTAGCAGCGTACAACCTTGTTAACGCCGGGGCTGAGCTCATCGCTGTTAGCTCTTGTAAAGATCTCAACCTTAACAACAATACCGTACTCACCGTGAGGAACACGAAGAGATGTATCTCTTACCTCACGTGCCTTTTCACCGAAAATAGCACGGAGAAGTCTTTCTTCTGCTGTAAGCTCAGTTTCTCCCTTGGGAGTTACCTTACCTACAAGGATGTCGCCGGAGCGAACCTCTGCACCAACACGGATAATACCCTCTTCGTCGAGGTCTTTAAGGACATCCTCACCGACGTTGGGAATATCTCTTGTGATTTCCTCTGCGCCGAGTTTTGTATCTCTTGCCTCAATCTCATGCTCTTCGATGTGAATTGAGGTGTAAACGTCTTCACGTACAAGCTTTTCGTTAAGAAGTACGGCGTCCTCGTAGTTGTAGCCTTCCCAAGTCATGAAGCCGATAAGGGCATTCTTACCAAGGCTGATTTCACCGTTGCTTGTTGCGGGACCGTCGGCGATAACTTCCTTCTCCTCAACTCTCTGTCCGAGATCAACGATAGGACGCTGGTTTATGCATGTACCCTGGTTGGAGCGCATAAACTTGAGAAGCTCATAGGAATCAACTTCGCCGTTATCTGTTGTAATTTCAATATTGCTTGCGCTGAGCTTTGTTACAGTACCTGCTCTCTTTGCAAGTACAACAACACCTGAGTCAACAGCTGCTTTATATTCCATACCGGTTCCGACAATGGGAGACTCGGTTTTAAGAAGCGGCACAGCCTGCCTCTGCATGTTTGAACCCATGAGAGCACGGTTTGCGTCGTCGTTTTCGAGGAAGGGAATCATTGCAGTAGCAACTGAAACAACCATTCTCGGTGAAACGTCCATGTAGTCAGCTCTTGAAGAGTCGATCTCAAGGAACTCGTCACGGTAACGTGTATTTATCTTCTTGCGCATGAATCTGCCGTTTTCATCAAGGGGCTCGTTAGCCTGTGCAACGATGTAATCATCCTCAACGTCGGCTGTCATGTAGGTTACTTCATCAAGAACAACGCCGGTTTCCTTATCAACTCTGCGGAAAGGAGCTTCAATGAAGCCGTATTTGTTTATACGTGCAAAAGTTGCAAGGTAGGAGATAAGTCCGATGTTGGGTCCTTCAGGAGTCTCAATGGGACACATGCGTCCGTAGTGGCTGTAATGAACGTCACGAACTTCGAATCCGGCACGGTCTCTTGAAAGTCCGCCGGGTCCCAAAGCAGAAAGACGTCTCTTGTGAGTAAGTTCAGCAAGGGGGTTGTTCTGATCCATGAACTGTGAAAGGGGTGATGAACCGAAGAACTCTCTTATAGCCGCTACAACAGGTCTTATGTTGATAAGTGCCTGGGGAGTTGCTGTATCGCTCTCCTGTGACTGGAGAGTCATCATTCTCTCTCTTACAACTCTCTCCATACGTGTGAAACCGATTCTGAACTGATTCTGGAGAAGCTCGCCGACAGAACGGATGCGGCGGTTGCCCAGGTGGTCGATATCGTCAACGGTTCCGACGTCGTTTGCAAGACAGTTGAGATAGTTGATTGTAGCAAAGATATCATCAATGATGATGTGCTTCGGAATAAGGTCATCGCAGCGTGCTTTGAGCTCTGCTTTAAGAGCGTCAACATCGCCCTCACACTTTTCGAGAACCTCAGTGAGAACGCTGAAGCGTACCTTCTCGTTGATGCCGATATCCTCAAGCTCTTCCTCTGTGAAGAAAGGAACATACTCGCCGATATCAACCATACCGTTGGAGATGATCTTTACTTCTGCGCCTTCAACGTCAACATAAGCGATTGTAACGCCTGCCTGCTCAAGCTCATAGGCTCTCTCTTTGGAGATAACCTCTCCTGCCTCAGCAAGGATTTCTCCTGTTGTGGGGCTTGCAATGGGCTGTGAAAGCTTGTGACCTGCAAGACGCTGTGAAATTGCAAGCTTCTTATTGTATTTATAGCGTCCGACTCTTGAAAGGTCATAACGATGTGCGTCAAAAAACAGTCCGTCAAGGTGTGACTGAGCTGTTTCAAGTGTCGGAGGCTCGCCGGGACGGAGCTTTTTGTAAACTTCAAGAAGTGCCTCTTCCCTGTTCTGAGTTGTATCCTTCTCAAGGGTTGCAAGGATTCTCTCATCAGCTCCGAAGAAATCGGTAATTTCAGAATTTGTACCGAGTCCCAGTGCTCTGATAAACGTTGTGATATGAATTTTTCTGTTCTTATCTATTCTTACATAGAAAATGTCGTTCTGATCTGTCTCGTACTCAAGCCATGCACCACGGTTGGGGATGACAGTTGTGGTAAACATCTTTTTACCGGTCTTGTCATGGGTCATGCCGTAGTATACGCCGGGAGAACGAACAAGCTGTGAAACTATTACACGCTCAGCGCCGTTAATAACGAAAGTACCGCTGTCGGTCATGAGCGGGAAGTCGCCCATGTACACTTCGTTTTGCTTGATTTCGCCGGTTTCCTTATTGAGCAGTCTTGCAGTTACCCTTAAAGGCGCCGCATATGTTGCATCACGCTCTTTGCACTCAGTCACCGTATATTTGGGCTTATCGTCCATGCGGTAATCGATGAAGCTGAGAACCAGATTTCCCGTATAGTCAGTAATCTCATCGATATCTCTGAAAACTTCTTTCAGACCCGTATCGAGGAACCACTGATATGAGTTCTTCTGGATTTCAATAAGGTTGGGCATTTCCATAACCTCATTGATGCGTCCGAAGCTCATGCGGGTATTTTTGCCAAGCTTAACAGGTTTCACATTCACCATAGGCTAATCACTCCGTTCTTTTTATTCGTCCATCAACATGGAAACGTTTTTGTTTTTGAACAAAAAACGATTGCTTTCCAACAAATTCTCCTTGATTTTCGGAGAAAAAAGTGATACAATCCGCTTAAAGAAAAATTCCTTAAGGGTATACACTGCCATTATGATAGGCAGTATAGTATTTTACACCCCTTGTCAACAAATGTCAATAGAAGTGGGCTAAACTTTTTGTCTTTTCTTAATTTTTAATTGAGAAAAGGCATTTTTTATGCTTTTAGATAAAAAAACAGGCTTCGGAGCTGACCGAAACCTGTTTAATAATATTAATTGTATAAATTTACTTCGACTTTTTCCCTACTACCTGCTCTTCGGAAGAAAACTTCTTCTTTGCAATAAAGAGTGCAGCAATAAGAAGCACAAGTCCGATAGGAAGTCCGAGCCATGCATTTGTAAATCCTGCTATGAGATATCCTACAAAGCTGCATCCTGCAACAATAAGTGCATAGGGCATCTGGGTTGAAACGTGTTCCAGGTGGTTGCAGTTAGCTCCCGTAGAAGCAAGGATTGTTGTATCGGAAATGGGAGAAACATGGTCGCCGCAAACTGCACCTGCAAGAATGGATGCAATTGTAAGAACCATCAGCTGGCTGTCCACTCCGCCGAATACTGCCATTGTAATGGGAATAAGGATACCGAATGTTCCCCATGATGTTCCTGTTGCAAAGGCAAGTCCCAAAGCGATAAGGAAGAATACGCCGGGCATTATGGTCATGGGAATACTGTATGTTTCAACAACATGTCTTACATATCCGCCTGCATCAAGGTAATCTGCGCTGCAAACGCCGCTGAGAGTCCATGCAAGAGAAAGAATTGCAATAGCGGGAACCATTGCTCTGAATCCCTCTATAACGCTGTCGGTGAACTCCTTGTAAGTGATTACTCTGCGTGACATATAAAGAATAAATGTAACAACAAGAGCGAAGAAAGAACCGAGAACAAGTGAAAGTGAAGAATTACAGTTACTGAAAGCTGTAACTACGTTTTCGCCTTCAAGGATTCCGCCTGTATAAAGCATTGCCATTATACAGAAAACAATAAGAGAAACTATTGGAATTATAAGATCCATAACCTTTCCCTTACCGGTAACTTTGATTGCATCTCTCTCGCTGTTTTCGTTGGTTGTCTCTTTTTCACGGTGGAGAACCTCATATTTTTTCATGGGACCGAAATCAAAATTAAATACTATGAGGAAAACAATCATCACAATTGTGAGAAGTGCGTAAATGTTAAAAGGTATTGTTCTGAGGAAAAGATTGAATCCGTCAATGGTACTTCCCTCAGGCAGTGATGAACCAACAGCAGCTGCCCAGCTGGAAATTGGAGCTATAATACATACGGGAGCAGCAGTTGCGTCAATTATATAAGCAAGCTTTGCTCTTGAAATTTTATGTCTGTCTGTAACAGGTGACATTACAGTACCGACAGTAAGGCAGTTAAAATAGTCATCAACAAAAATGAGAACGCCTAAACCGGAAGTTGCCGCAAGAGCGCCTCTCTTTGTCTTAATGGCTTTTGATGCCCAGTTACCATATGCTCTTGAAGCGCCGGATTTAGCCATAAGAGCTACCAGTATTCCCAGAAGTACCAGGAAAATTATTATATTTGCATTTGAGCCGATTTTTTCGCCCATAATGCCAAATGTTGTCTCAACTGTCTTAACAGGATTGAAACCGGTGAAAAACAGTGCGCCTGAAATAATTCCTATAAGCAGAGAAAAATAAACTTCCTTTGTTATAAGAGCCAGAGCAATAGCAACAATCGGCGGAATAAGCGACCAAAAGGTACCTACCATTTGTTTTATCCCTCCTGAATAATATTAGGTTTATTGTACTGTTTTTGACATTGTCTGTCAATGTTTTTTGTTGGATTTTATATAAACATGTCTAAAAATATTCAGAACATATAATGCCGATTGTTTTTTTCGAGCATTTGCTCTGTCAAATCTAAACATTCAAGAATTATTTAATTCGTAAAATTTCGACATTATAAAGCAAAACGGCTTTTACAAATGCAAAAGCCGTTTATTGTTTTAAAAGATTTTTTCTTACTCTTCGCCCTTTATCCAGTCAAGGGTGAATTTTACAAAGTCTATCTGACGGCACTCCAAATCAGGCTCATACATTGCTCCAATTGTGCCGTCTGGAAGCTGTGCAATGGTGCTGTAAACAAAGGGGCCTTCCTTAATCTGTCTTGAGTATTTGAATGTTTCTCCTCCGTCTTCAGAAAGGCGCACCACTCCGTTTTCCCTCGCCTTTTTGCTGGCGGGATTAAGGAAAACTACATAAGGCTTATCCATATTTTGCAGAGCGATGACGGACATCTGACAGATGCACTGGGGCAGATTCTCATCATGGTGGAAATTCTCCCAGCTTTCTCCGCCGTTGTAACTATATGCCACCGCAACGTTTCTCTTGGAGCTGTGATTACGCATAAAGTATTTTAATACTCCGTCCTTCTGCTCAATGAGCTGAGACTCTGTAAGCATAAAAGGCTCAAAGGTCCACATATGATTTGCCTTGACCGGACCTATCTTTCTTGTTGTATTGGGCGATTTACCCATATGCCATGTTTTACCCATATCATCACTGTAAATACAGGTGCATGAAAGAGTGAGCAGCTTTTTATGAGTTCCGTAATAAATAGGACAAACTATTCTTCCCTTATATTTACCCTGTTTTACAACAATTCCCACACCGGGGCCGGGGCCTATAAAGCTCATAAACTTTTTCTTGATACCGAGATTAAGTGACACCGGCTTTGACCATGTAAGTCCCTCATCGTCACTGTGACAAATCATAAGCCATGCGGTATTTACAATTTTAAATTCTTCACCTATATGTATATTGCAGATAAATTCACCGTTTTTGGATACATTTCCCTTTTCATCAACGGCATATTCGGTTTTCTCATTTGAGTTTTTGTAAAGATATCCGTTTTTGAGAACGTATTTATCCTTGCCTTTTCTGCCAAGGACAATGAGATTTCCCTCATTATCCTCACCGGTGGAACACTCACAGTTGAGAATTCCGACACCTGACGGAGTGGAACAGTAAAGCATATATATTCGGTTGATTTCTTCAACATAAACCATACACGGATCAATTGCAGCGGAAGAGGTTTCCTTTGATGTACCGTGCTCCTCTACGGCCAATATAAATTCCTGCCATGTCTCACCGCTGTCGGTGCTGCGGCATATTACTTTGTCAATTCTGTTGGGATTGTCCTGACCTGTAAAATATCTTGCATCGGCACAGGCGACAACCACTCCGCTTTTTGTAACAACCATTGACGGAATTCTATAATTTTCGGATGGTCCACCCAGTCCCGGTCCAAAAACTGTAAACGGCTTAGAAATACTCATTTTATCCTCCTGATTTAAATAAAATACTCATTATCTTTTCGTCTTGAGAAGTTTTCCTCAAGTCGCTTTGTAACAGCTGAAAAATCCATTTTACGGCATGATATGGGACATACATATAAACACTTTGTGCATCTTATGCAGAGTTTTTCATCGGCTCTGAAATCCGTATTGCTGATAGCCCCCACAGGACATACAGCAGCGCATTTGCCGCATTTTATGCAATTTTCGTCCGGCACAGGAACATTGCCATTCATCTTCCATTCTTTATAAGGAAAGTTTCCCTTAACGGTTATTTCTGACAAATCGCCTGTGCGGAGCTTTTCGTTAATTTTCTCAGCAAAGCCTTTCATCTCTTCAATATCCTTTTCATCGGGACGATCTTTGCCCAGCACTTTGGAATAAACATGAGGTATTACAAGAGCACAGGCTCCTATGCATTTAAAGCCCTGTAACTCTACTTTATTCTTTAACTCCAAAAGTGCATCATCATAGTCACGGTTTCCGAAACAGGAACATACAACACAGGGTGTGTTTTCACCGAAAATATTCAAAAACAGTCCTTCAACAGGCGGGATTCTGCCGCCATATACAGGAGAGCCGATTATTACAAAGTCATCGCTTTTAAACTCTGTTTTCTTCTCTCTTTCTTTCAATGAGCAAAGGTCTATCTCCTTAAAATCTCTGCCCAGAAGTTCACCGAGCTTTCTCATAGCGTTAAAGCTTTTTCCCGTTGGACTGAATGATACTATGTAATTCAAAAAAGTCATCTCCAAAATTCTGTTTATAAAATTTCATTTACAATATAATGAATTATTAGCTGTTGTTTGTCAAGGTTTTAAAACTTCATTTTAACAGGATATTTTTCCATGCTTGCCGCTTTGTAAAATATCAAAGCTTCTTCGCAATCACCAGTAAATCCCTGTCCCCTGTGGTCTCCTCTATATAATTCTCAATAAATGACAAAATTTCAAAACTGTTTTCTTTGAGCAAACTCTTTATTCTCTCGCCGTCTATGGCGCTGTTATAAAACTTTTCGCCGAACATTTCACTGATAATTTCACCGTCTGTCCTTCCGTGAGTAAAAAGCAGCATACCGCCGCTTACCATAAATGAAGATAAAATTCCATATATATCCTCCTGCCGGTCATGCTCAATATGCCAAAGTGAATCAAAGGCAATTACAGCTGAGAATTTTTTATTGGAATGAAAATTCAGAATGTCTTCTGTAAAAAATTCGGCATTGGGCAGTTTCAGGCTTTTGGCTCTTTTTATCATTTCTTCGGAAATATCAACTCCGGTGACAGAAAACCCGTTCTCTACGAGATAAGCCGCAATGGGATAACCGGTTCCGCAGCCTACATCTAAAACTCTGCAACCTGGTTCCAGCAACTGAGTAAAATCCACAATGCATTTATTTACTTTTCTCTTGCCGCAAAAATCACTCCATTGATCACAGATTTTATTGTAGGAATCTCTTACATACTTTACCACAGCATACCCCGCCTTGCTATTAAATCATATATTTACTATATCATAACATTTCAGTGTATTCTACCGTAACAGCAAAAAAGAGGACACCCTTTCGGATGTCCTCTTTCAATTTGTACCTTTAGAAATCTACCTCTTCGCCGTAGTAGATAGCTGTGAAGAGCTTCTCCATTTCCTCCTGAGTGGGAACTCTGGGATTGGAGCCTGTGCATGCATCGCCGATTGCATTTTCTGCAATAGCGGAAAGCTTTTCTTTGAACTCTTCCTCAACAATACCGAAATCTTTAAGTGTCTTTGGTATTCCGAGTTTAACATTGTACTCGTCTATTCTGCGGCAAAGAGCCTCTACGCCGTCAAGGCCCAGTGCATTTGCAATGTCCTCATAACGCTTTGCGGCATCCATGACTTTCGCATTATATTTGATAACATAAGGAAGATAAATTGCGTTTGCGCATCCGTGAGGAATATGGCCTGTGCTGAAAGCTGCGCCTGTCTTGTGAGCCATTGAATGAACTATGCCGAGAAGGGCATTTGAGAATGCCATTCCTGCAAGACACTGTGCATAGTGCATCTGCTCTCTGGCTGCCATGCATCCGTCGAATGATGCGGGGAGATACTGCATAACCATCTGAATTGCCTTTATGGCAAGAGGATCGGTAAAGGGTGAATGAACTGTTGATACATAAGCCTCAATTGCGTGGGTAAGAGCATCCATACCTGTGTGAGCAACGAGCTTCGGAGGCATTGTCTCTGCAAGGTCGGGATCTACAATTGCAACATCGGGTGTGATATTAAAGTCGGCAAGAGGATATTTAATACCTTTCTGATAGTCAGTAATAACGGAGAAAGCCGTTACCTCTGTTGCTGTACCTGAGGTTGAGGGTATAGCAAGGAAGCGTGCCTTCTGTCTGAGAGTCGGGAATCCGAAAGGAACACACAAATCCTCAAATTTAACATCGGGATATTCATAGAAAGCCCACATTGCCTTTGCCGCATCAATGGGGGAACCTCCTCCTATTGCAACAATCCAGTCGGGCTCAAACTCTCTCATAACAGCAGCGCCCTTCATTACTGTCTCAACAGACGGATCGGGCTCTACACCTTCAAAAAGTTTGGTTTCTATTCCAGCGGCCTTAAGGTTTTCAACTACCTTATCCAAAAATCCGAAACGCTTCATTGAGCCGCCGCCGACAACTACAATTGCCTTCTTGCCGGTAAGATTTTTAAGTTCATCAATTGTACCTTTTCCGAAATAGATATCTCTGGGTAATGTAAAACGAGCCATTGGAATAACCTCCCACTATTTTTAGTAAAATATGTGCAGCAACAACATTTTTATCGTTGCTACGCCATTATTTTAATACAATTCTACCCATAAATCAATATCATTATCGCAATTTCGTTAAACTTTTAACATTTTTAAGCCAGTTAACTTGTACGTATTAATACGCTAAAACCACAGATAGCAAAAAAAAGGCAGGCCCATAAGGTCCTGCCGGCTAATGCGGCTCCTGCTGTCTGACAGGAAAGCTGAAACCACAACCGCCGACTCTATGCGACACTCCGGAGAAACATGGATATTTATCCAGTTTGCTGCTCTTAAAGCGTCAAAATTCAACACCTGCCACCAATACGCATCATAAATACATATTGCTTCCCTGTGTCAGCTGCTGCCTCCTTTGATACTGAAGAGGGCTCTACCTGTGGGTTCTAACCAAACCGCTTATTTAACTGTGGCTTTAGTTTACAACAAATTTAGATATAAAGAAATATCTCAATCTCTTTTTTTGATGAGATTGAGATATTATATTGAGATTTTTTTATGTTTCTTTAAGCTGATAGCCTCTGCCTCGCTTGAGTTCTATTGAATATCCGGTTCCTGTAAGCTTTTTTCTTAAACTGTAAATGTGATTGTGTACGGTGCTTAAATCATCGCCGCCGTCTATATTCCATACAGCGGAATATATTTCTTCCGCCGAAAGATAATAATCCCTATTTTTATTAAGAAGCTCTAAAACCGCATATTCCTTTGGTTTTAGCATAAGATCCTTGCCGTCATAAAAAGCCTGATTTGAAAGACTGTTAAATGTCAGCCCCTTGGGATTCATCTCTTCCTGTTCCATATTTCCTCTGCGCATAAGCGATTGTATTCTCAAAATAAGCTCGTCCATAATATACGGCTTTGCAAGATAGTCGTCGCCTCCCGCTCTGAGACCTTCAACAATATCTTCCTTTGTACCCAATGCGCTCAAAAACAAAATACGTACACCGCTTTTGCCCCTGAGCTCACGGCAATAATCAAGACTGTTGCCGTCAGGAAGCATTATATCCATTACAACCAAATCAGGAGATGAGTTTTCCACCAGCTCTTTGCCCTTTTTAAGAGTTCTTGCCTCAATGACACTGTATCCCTCAAGTTCAAGCATTATTCTGTTTGCAGATGCAATATCCGGATCATCTTCAATAAGTAATATGAGATTTTTGCTCATTATTATCGCCTCCTTCAACGGGCAAAAGAATTGTAACAACAGCTCCGCCTGAAAGGACATTATCTATTCTGATGCTGCCTCCAAAGCTTTCGATTATTTCACGACAGAGTGAAAGACCTATACCGCTGCTGTTGTCTCCGCTGTATCCTCTCTCAAACACATAGGGCAATTTCTCGCTGGCAATACCTTCTCCGCTATCCATTATAGAAATACGAACAGATTTATAAAGCCGTTCGGCACTTAAAATTATCTTTCCGTCTTGGGTGTGACGGTTTGAATTGGTAATAAGATTATATAAAACCTGAAACAAAGCGTCATCGTTGCCTTTGACAAAAAGATTTTCTTCAGGGAAATTAACCAAAATGATATTGTGATTTTTGCTGCAAACAGGAGTACAGAATTTTTCCGTTCTGATGAAAAGTTCCCTTACATTTACAGTACCTATTATTATTTCGTTATGTCTGTCACATGCAGAAGCACTTAACTGCTCAACAAGAAGTCCAAGTCGCACAGCTTCCTGCTGAATAACATCAAGGTTCTTAACTGTTTCAGAAGTAACTGCATTTTTCTCAATCTGTTTGATGGTAAGTCCTGCATAGCTTCCCATAACAGTAAGGGGCGTTTTCAGCTCATGTCCTACATTTGCCATGAAATCCGCTTTCATTTTTGAAAGTTCTGTGAGGTTATTTTTCTCCCTTATAACTTCAAGTTCTCTTTTTCTGCTCTCTTTAAGCTCATTTTCAGTTCTCATAAAGTTAACTGTAAGAGCTATGGCGTTTGCGGAAACAAAAATCAAGGCTCCGGCTTCAAGAATATTGGTATCACCGTAATTAATGTAAACTATACTATCAAGAAATGCCAAAAATCCAAATACCACACCGCCTATCAGTATAAGCATCTGTTCGCTTTTAAGCATATACTTTTCGGAAAAATACCATTTTGCAACGCCGATAAGTATGGAGAAAATTATTATTACTCCGCAGAGACTCAAAATATATGGAGAAAGAGCCAAAAGCTTTAAATACACGTCAAATGGAAGTAAAGCACACAGGACAGCACTTACTCCCGCCAAAATATACACTATAAGCTTAGTTATTTTCCCCATAGCATTTTCATACATCTTATCTAAATACAGTAATACGAAAAACAGGAATAGAAAACCTGCGATACTATCAAATCTCATTCTGAATTGCCAGCCCGTGTCAGGATAGAGCATGGCAAATATCTGCGGCGGCGAAAACAGTTCACTTGCCGTTAAAGCTCCACAGGTACAGGAAAACCACAAAAATCTTCTGTACCTTGTAAAAAATATGTATGTGGCAAAAAATATTAGCATAATTGCAAGCACTGCACCAATGGGCAATGTGTTTGAAAAAAACATCAGGTTCGTAAGTCCGCTGAGCATGGACGATGTTCCCACATAAAGTCCGCTAAAAGATTCCTTTGTCATTCTTGTTATATCATTTCTTTGGACAATAATTTCAGTAAGTTCGTTTTTTACTGTAAAGCTTGCAAAATTACATCTGGGTTCCTGGGCAAGACTTCCATCTTTTATGGCATTGGCAGAACCGGACTGAATCATAAGTTCTCCGTCAACCCATATTTTCTGAAAGTTGGAAGTGCTGTTTTCATATATTGAAAACACTTTACCTACAGGCAGAGGAATTAAAATTCTGTATGTACATATCTTGGTCGCTCTGCTTCCTTTGACTGAAACAGATGAAAGCATCTCTGCAGATTCGCCTTTAAAATCCTCCGGAGTATACATTTTCTGGGGATAAGCTTCAAAGGCTTCCACTCCAATATAGCCTATATTTTTGCTGAAATCAAAACTTTCTATATCACTTGCATTTTCCAGCAGTTCACTCTGATTAGTGTCAACAGAAAACACCAGAGAAAAAATTGTAAAAATCAAAATAAATATTATGGTTGCACCGACGGCAATTTTTTTCCGTGTCACCGCTGTTCCTCCTTTATATCCCCTCTGACTGCTCTTTTGCTTCTCAGATATGTTTTCACCTTTCGACTTTTTAATAAATACTTCCGCTTTTTCTTTTTCTGACGGAGTAATCAAACTTACAAAAACATAGACAACAAGAGATAATCCTACTCCGAAAATCACCTGAAGCGCCGACTGCGGTTCCCAGAATGACGGAAGCTTAACACCGAAGCCTATAATCAGATTATAAAGACAATATACAATTCCAACAGCCATCGAAGCCACCGCTCCCTTGCTGTTTCCTCTTTTCCAGAAAAATCCCATTACAAGGGGCACAAATACGCCTGTGGTGATTATATCGGAAGCCATCCATGAAATTTCCAGAATGGATCTTATTCTAAGTGAAATAAGAAGCGCAACTGCCGTTACAAGAAGAGTGGCGAACCTCGAAAACTTAAGCTTCTTTTCTTCGCTCTCCTTTTTTCTACAAGGTCTATGGAAAGGGTCATTGCACCGGTATTGTAAGGGAATCCATTGTGGACATAATAGCAGCAGAAATTCCCACAAACACCAAAGCTCCAAGCACCGGATTCATGTACTGCGTTACAATAGCTGTAACTACTCCGCCCTGAGGGAGCTTATCGAAAAGTGTTATTCCCGCCATACCGGTAAACACTACCATGAGATAGAGTGGAATATATGCAAAGAAGCTCATGACGGTCATTTTTCTTGCGTCTTTGTCGTTCCTTGCAGCGGAAATTCTCTGCCATACATTTGCCTGAATAACCCATGCTCCACCGAAGGTTATTACATAAACCATATATTTCTGTGCTCCTGCGGAAAAACTCATATATCCTGTTTTTTCCGCCTGCTCAGCTGCAAGAGCGATATTGTCAAATCCACCTGAATTTACCATTGCAACGATAAATACAATCAGAGCGGAAATTGCAAGAAGCACAAACTGAATAATATCCGTAAGCACAACTCCACGGAATCCACCAAATATTGAATAAATTAGAACTATACCCGTACCCACCAGTACGGCAACTTCATAGTTCATGCCGAGGTATGTTCCGAAAAAGCTTCCTATACCCACCATTTGGGATGCTGCATTAAGAGTCATGAATACAAGAATCATAACCGAAAGAAGCTTTGCTGCAAGTGGAGAGCATCTTGCGCTCATCATTTCTCCCTGAGTGAGATACCCCCTACACGGCGTATGCCTTTAGCGCCAAGAATCATGAGAAAAGTAGAGAGAAGCACCGGCACACCATAGTACCAAAAGGCTCCCAGTCCGTCACTGTAAGCAAGGTCAGCAGTGGAAATTGCCGAACCCGCTCCCCACCAAGAAGCAATGAACGTAATGGAAAGCGCCCAGAACGGCAGTGTTCTTCCTGCAAAAAAGTAATCTTCAACAGTATGGTTTTTCTTTTCCTTTGTAACCGCTATAAGCAGCACCGCAAAATATATAAGAAGTCCCACAAGTGATATAGCTTTCAGCAAAACAAACACCACCCCAAAATAACATGAATTAATATACTTACATAATATTACATCATCAAATAAAATACAAGAACCGTTATTTTCTCATTTAAGACAAAGAAAATCCGCAGACATAAAATTCTGCGGATTTTTTGTATTTCCTGTGTGTTCTCAACTTAACGCTTTGACAAAATATTTAAGCTTAATAAACACTTAAAATCAATAAATTATTATTAAAGCTGAACTTTTATAAGCCTTCCCGAAAAATCTGCGACAACCAACGCATCTTCAAGAACAACAGGTGTTGAGAGTACAGGGGAGCCTATATTAATTTTTTCTAAAACAGCACCGGATTTATCAGCAATATACACATAACCGTCAGAAGCCGCAAAAATCAGCTTTCCGTCCTTTTCGACTATGTCGCTTTCAACGGTCTGAGAATCGCCGGAAGTATACGGAGCTGTATAGACAAGTGCCTTACCCACAGGAAGCTCCCATTTTACTTTCTTTTCAGTGAGAGAATAAGCCAGAACTCCCTTTGTGGCTGTTGGTATATATGCCATATCTCCCGAAACAAGAGGCTTTGCACTGGAAGAGAAATTATAGTCTTCCATAGTTGTTTTATTTGTAATATTTCCTGTTGCCACATCTACGAGCATTATAGAATCATCATCAGCTACTATGAGTGTATTTTCATCTACCACAGCAGGAGTGGAACTTCTGAAACGTATATCCTCATCCTTGTTTTCCCAAAGCTGCTTTCCTGTGTTCTTATCGAGAGCTACAAGAGCATCCCAGTGTGAGCTTACAATAAGCTTATCCCCTGCAACTACAAATTCAGCAGGAGAAGTTTCTCCTTTGCCTCTGTCGTTCTCCCAGACAATTTCACCTGTCTCACCGTTTAATGCGGTTACATAGGAAGCATTGCCGGCATATATTACACCGTTATCAGCGCATATTCCGGAACAGGTATTGAGTCCGTTTCCAACAGGAATCTGCTTCTCCCATATAACCTTGCCGTCGCCGGGATTAATGCAGTATACATATCCTTCAGCAGACTGTGTATAGATTTTTCCGTTCTCCATAACCAGTTTGCTCTTAACTGAGTTTTTGGTTTCGGTGAACCAAAGCTGCTTGCCTGTTTTTTCATCCATGCAGTATACTCCGCATTTAGCAGGATAATCATCATAGCTTGTTGCAGCGTAAACTTTACCGTCATAATACAGCGGATCTGAGAAAACTACGTTTCCGCTCATTTGCTGTGTCCAGACTGCCTTTTCGGCTTCCGGAGTCTTTGTGACATCATAATCATAATAAATCATGCTGGTGGAAATTTCACCGGCTGCATTTACATTTAAAAGTCTTGCTCCGCTTACTGACTGATCTATTCCGCCACAGTCAGGACGTGCTGTGCTTACGGAAAGAACACCGTTCTGCATTTCAACATGATTGTTGTGATAATGTCCGTAAACCCATGCAATAAGATTATGCTTTTTAAGGTCAAGATCTCTTCCGCTGAAGCTGATAACATAATCCTCTGACGGAGATTTTGTATGGTTGAAAATTACAACCTTCATATCGTGATCGATATTTTCAAGGTCGTTTTCGAGCCACTTCCACTTGTCTTTGTCATTATAGCCTGATTTATAATCTGCCCAGCCAATGAAAGGAGTTACAACATAATGTACGTTGCCTACATTGAAAGAATACCATGTAGGGCCGTAAATGCTTTCATAAAGCTCCTCGCCGTATTTGCCCTCAACATAGTCGTGGTTGCCTATTGTGTAATATACAGGCAGTCCCATATTCTCGGTATTCATATCTGATTTATGACGTTTGAGTCCCGGCTCATAGCAGATATCACCTGTATGTATAAGGAATGCAGGCTTTTCATCTGCAACTGCCTTCTTTACATAGTTAAGCCAGTCGCCCACTCCGTTTTCTCCGATTTCAGTATCAGAAATCTGAATAAAAGAGTGATCCTCGGCTGCTGTTCTCTCATCCTTTGTGAGAGCAAAGTTATATTCCTCAGTATCCTTGGATGCGGAAATATAAAAATTCTCACAGGTGTATCCTGAGGGGGTAGTAATAGTGATAAAACGTGTTTTTCTGTACCCCTTAAGGGTGAACTGTCCGTTTTCATCAGTCTTTACGACATTTCTTCCGTCAGTAACCATAACGCCGGATACAGGATTTCCCGTATCTGCTTCAGTTACTTTTCCGCTGTAAGGCCCGCCGGTACGGAAAAATAAAAACAGACCTACCGCTGCAGCAATAATCAGTACAACTGCAACTGAAATTACTGCAATTACTTTTTTTGACATAATCAAATCATCCCTCCGCTCAGCTCTATATTTATTTAGTCGCTGAATAAAATAATATAAACAGTTTAACAAAATAGAATTTAAAGTCAATTATTTAATTTAACAATAAAAAAGTTTGTTTTTTGTACACTGTTTCATTTTGAGCGCAGAGCATATTGCTTGGGACTTACGCCTTTATATCTTTTGAAGGTCTTTATAAAATAGCTTAAATCATTGAATCCGCAGTTAAAAGCCGTCTGAGTAACACCCATATTACCGCTGAGCATACACTGGCAGGCACATTCAATACGGTAGAAATTAACATAATCTATGGGAGTTCTCGAAGTATAAAGTTTAAAGACGCTGCAAAGTCTTTTTTCGCTCAGACCCGAAATAGCTGAAAGCTTCTGAAGTGTTATTTCACCGGAGTAATTATTCTCTATCCACTCGATAATATTGCGTACAGCCTCAAGTTCTTCACGGTTTTTGGCGGAAATTCCAAGGGAAACCGTATAGGAGTTTTTTAACAGAAGATAAAAAATACTGTAAAGAACACTGTAAGCTAAAAGCTCATAAAAAGGCTCTTCGTTTTTCACCGTTTCAAAAAGCAGGTTTACTTTTTCGGATATCCTTTCATCAGTTCCGGTAGGGAAAAAGGTCTTTACTGCAAGGGTCTGTCCTGCAAGGGGAGAAAGATATTTCGCAGAGGCATCGCTCCTGCTTTTTGCCAGCATTGACATATCAAAAACTATACACTCATATACGCAGTTTTGGGGATTTCCGCTGTGGAGGCATCCGCAGTTTACAAAAACCATATCGCCTTTTTTAAGAGTATATTCAACTGTATCCACAAGAAGACACAGCTCCCCCTCCAGAACTCTGATAATTTCAAATTCACGGTGCCAGTGAGCGGGCATCAAATACTGGGGATGCGAAAAATTTACAAAATAATACTGGAGCGGAAAGGATGAAGAACCATGTGTTTTTTTCTCGTAATAGTCCGTATAGTTCATTTTTGCCTCCAAAAAGGAAAATCGTTATACTTTTAGGGTCAAATAGCACAAGTATTTTAGCATATCAGCTGATATAATTCAATTATCAATAAAACCGTAAAAAATTCAAGGAGGTTTTTAAATTGGCAAAAAGCAGACTTATAGGCGATTACCCCGTAATCGGAATCAGACCCACAATCGACGGCAGAAGAGGCTATCTTAAGGTTCGTGAATCCCTTGAGGAGCAGACAATGAACATGGCTAAAGCCGCTGCAAAACTTTTTGAGGAAAACATCAAGTACTCAAACGGCGAACCTGTAAAGGTAATCATTGCCGATACAACTATCGGCCGTGTTGCAGAGGCAGCAGCCTGCACTGACAAGTTCAAGAAAGCCGGCGTTGACATCACCCTTACAGTTACACCCTGCTGGTGCTACGGCGCTGAAACAATGGACATGGAGCCCTCAACAATCAAAGGCGTTTGGGGCTTTAACGGAACTGAGCGTCCCGGCGCAGTTTATCTTGCATCAGTTCTTGCAACTCACGCACAGAAAGGTCTCCCCGCTTTCGGCATATACGGTCATGATGTCTGCGAGGCTGACGACACTTCAATTCCTGAGGACGTTAAAGAAAAGCTTCTCCGCTTCGGCAGATGCGCAGTTGCAGCAGCTACAATGAGAGGCAAGTCATATCTTCAGATCGGCTCAATCTGCATGGGCATCGGCGGATCAATTATTGACCCCGCTTTCATCGAAGACTATCTCGGCATGAGAGTTGAGTCCGTTGACGAGGTTGAAATCATCAGAAGAATGGCAAACGGAATCTATGACGAGGCAGAGTTCCAGAAAGCTCTCAAATGGACAAAGGAAAACTGCAAGGAAGGATTTGACAAGAATCCTCCCGAGGTTCAGAAGACTCCCGAAGAGAAAGAAAAGGACTGGGAGTTTGTTGTCAAGATGATGTGCATTATCAAGGACCTTATGAACGGCAACGAAAATCTTCCCGAGGGCTGTGAGGAAGAGCGTGTAGGACATAACGCAATCGCAGCAGGTTTCCAGGGTCAGAGACAGTGGACTGACTTCTATCCCAACTGCGACTTTGCAGAGGCACTGCTCAACACATCCTTTGACTGGAACGGAGCAAGAGAGCCATACATCCTTGCAACAGAAAACGACGTTCTCAACGGTCTCGGCATGATGTTCATGAAGCTCCTTACAAACAGAGCTCAGATTTTCGCAGACGTACGTACATACTGGAGCCCCGAAGCTGTTAAGAAGGCAACAGGCTATGACATTGAAGGCGTGGCAAAAGAAGCCGGCGGATTCATTCACCTTATCAACTCCGGCGCTGCGTGCCTTGACGCCTGCGGACAGGCAAAAGATGAAAACGGCAACGGTACAATGAAACAGTGGTTCGATGTTACAGAGGAAGACCAGAAAGCTATCCTTGACGCTACCACATGGAACTCCGCAGACTTCGGCTATTTCAGAGGCGGCGGATATTCTTCAAGATTCCTTACAGAGGCTGAAATGCCCTGCACAATGATAAGACTTAACCTTGTTAAGGGTCTCGGCCCCGTTGTACAGATTGCAGAGGGCTGGACAATCAAGCTTCCCGACGAGGTATCCGATAAGCTCTGGAAGCGTACAGACTATACATGGCCCTGCACATGGTTCGCCCCCAGAACAACAGGAAAGGGCGCATTCAAGACAGCATACGACGTTATGAACAACTGGGGCGCAAACCACGGCGCAATCAGCTACGGCCACATCGGCGCAGACCTTATCACCCTTTGCTCAATGCTTCGTATTCCCGTTTCAATGCACAACGTTGACGAAGATAAGATCTTCCGTCCCGCCGCATGGAACGCATTCGGCATGGACAAAGAGGGACAGGATTTCAGAGCCTGTGCTGCATACGGCCCCATGTACAAAAAATAAGGTGGACATATGAGTAACACAACAGTTCTTGCAATGGATTTCGGCGCATCAAGCGGCAGAGCCATAGCAGCCACTTTTGACGGAGAAAAAATAACTCTCAAAGAAATACACCGTTTTTCAAATGATCCGGTCATCGTAAACGGCAGTATGTACTGGGACATTTTAAGACTGTTTTTTGAAATAAAGCAAAGTCTTGTCAAGGCAAAATCTCTCGGTAAAATCGAGAGCATTGCCGTTGACACCTGGGGCGTTGATTTCGGTCTTATTGATGAAGACGGAAACCTTATTGAAAACCCTGTTCACTACCGTGACGAAAGGACAAAAGGCATTTTAGAGGAAGCCGAAAAGCTTTTAAGTCTTGAGAAAGTTTATGACATAACCGGCAATCAGATTATGGAGATAAACTCTCTTTTCCAGCTTCTCGCCCTTAAGAAAACACGTCCTGCCGCTCTTGAAAGAGCCGATAAAGTTATGTTTATCCCAGACCTTCTAAACTTCTTCCTTTCCGGGGAAAAGAAAAGTGAAATATCAATCGCTTCTACCTCTTCCCTTATGGATGCAAGGACAAAACAGTGGTCAGAGGAAATTCTCGAAAAGGCGGGAATTTCAAAGGATAAGCTTGCACCTATTGTTCCCAGCGGAACGGTACTTGGCACTCTCAGAGACGATATATGTGAGGAGCTTTCGGTAGACAAGATAAAAGTTGTCACTGCCGCTTCCCACGACACTCAGAGCGCCATGCTCGCCTCCCCTGCAAAGGAAAAGGATTTCATCTTCCTATCCTGCGGAACATGGTCACTTTTCGGAACTGAGCTTGACGCTCCGGTAATTGATGAAAATTCCAAAACCTGCAATGTTACAAATGAGACGGGAGCAGAGAACAAAACCTCTTTCCTTAAAAACATTATAGGTCTTTGGCTTATTCAGGAGAGCCGCCGTCGCTGGGCAAAAGAGGGCAATGAATACTCTTTCGGAGAGCTTGAATCTCTGGGAGAAAAAGCGGAGCCTTTCGCCTGCTTTATAGACCCTGATGACCCGGTTTTCACTCCCTCGGGAAATATGCCGAAAAGAATCAGGGAATACTGTGAAAAAACAGGTCAGAAAGTTCCCGAAACAGTCGGCAAAATTGTCAGGTGCATAAACGAAAGCCTTGCGATGAAGTACAAAACCGCTTTGCTGGAAATAGAAAAATGCACAGGCAAAAAGTACAATGCAATCCACATTGTAGGCGGAGGATCTCAGAGTGAACAGCTTTGCCGCTTCACCGCCAATGCCTGCGGCTGCACAGTATATGCTGGCCCTGTTGAAGCCACAGCTTTCGGAAACGCCGCTGTTCAGCTTATAGCCTGCGGAAAAATCGAAAATGCAGCCAAGGCAAGGGAGATTATAAGCAGATCGGAAGAGATCAAAACCTACTCCCCCTGTGACACCGAAAAATGGGAAGAGTATTACAAAACTTTCAAAAAAGTCACGGAAAAATAAAAGCAAATTCTAAGGAGAAAACACAATGAAATACTATGAGCTTCGCAAGCAGATTTGCGATGTATGCTATAAAATGTGGCAGCTCGGCTGGGTTGCCGCCAACGACGGAAACGTTTCCGTAAAGCTTGAGGACGGAACATTCCTCGCTACCCCCACAGGAATCAGCAAAAGCTTTATCACACCCGAAAAGCTTGTACATATCGACAAGGACGGCAACATCATCGACGCTCTCGACGGATACCGTCCCTCATCTGAGATTAAAATGCATCTTCGCTGCTATGAAGAGCGTGACGATGTAGGAGCTGTTCTCCACGCTCATCCCCCAACCGCAACAGGCTATGCAGTTGCAAACAAGGCTCTTGATGAGTATTCAATGATTGAAACTGTTATAGCTATCGGTTCAATTCCCGTAACACCATACGGCACACCCTCAACCTATGAGGTTCCCGACAACATCGCACCCTATCTCGGCGAGCATGACGTATTGCTTTTACAGAACCACGGCGCACTTTCAGTAGGCGCAGACCTTATGACAGCCTACTACCGTATGGAAACCCTTGAGCTTTTCGCAAAGATCAGCCTTAACGCACATCTTCTGGGCGGTGCAAAGGAAATTTCAAGAGAAAACATTGACCGCCTTATTGATATGCGTAAAAACTACGGTGTAACAGGCAGACATCCCGGATACAAAAAGTATCCCAACGGTTCAAACTGATTGAATTGAGATCTGATTATCCTATATGAAAAGACCCGTCTCAGAACAAGCTAAGCTGTTTTGAGGCGGGTTTGTAATATAAACTTACTGATTTTCTTCTTCGTCTATTTCTTTTTCAATTTTCTGCTGACCTTTTTTATGAAGCACATATATGAGAAAAAAGGCTAATGAAATAAATATGGTTGAGGAAATAAAGGAAACTAACAGCACCATAAGAAAATGCATATCAAATATTCCTGTATAGAGCTCTTTGTAGGAAGCGTAGTTTTTTATACCGTTTAAAACGGTTACACCAATACTTAAAAGCAAAATCAAAATAACCGATAACAGCTTTCCTCTTTTTGAGGCATCTATAAGCGTATTTCCCTTAATCATACTTCTTACGGCAACATAAAGTATAGACAAAGCAACAATTATAAGTTCCGAAGCATATTCGGTAACAGGCAGATTAAATAAATAAGCTTTTACCATAACTGAAACTATCAAGCCAAAGACAACTACGAGAAAAGCTTCACCAAAAATTTTATTTGTCAGCTGAACTATACGTTCATCTTTGATTTTTTTATTTTTCATGACTGTTCCTCCCAAAACAAATCGTTTAAAGTTTTATTAAGCGCTTTGCATATTTCAATACATAGCTTTAAAGTAGGATTATAATTTCCGGATTCTATTAATCCTATAGTTTGCCGTGTCACGCCAACACGGTTAGCCAAATCTTCCTGACTCATATCACCTTCTATTCTTGCGATTTTCAGCTTTTTATTTTTCATATCTTCCCTCCTTGCTGTTCTGATTATATAATATACATTGCCAAATGTCAACTATATATTGCATATTGTTTTGTTTATCTTTCAAAAAGAAAAAACGAAAAACTCTTATAATGAATTTTTCGTATTTCCATTTGATTTTTGCCATATAAAAAAGTAAAATAAACCAAAGTGAAAACAAACTGTTACATGAAAGGCGGTTTTGTAATATGAAAAGAGCTGTTATTACAGGTGGAGCTTCCGGAATAGGACGCCATTTAGCAATCGGCTTTGCAAAAGAGGAATATGAGGTATTTGCCCTTGATATAATTGATACCTCTTTCTCCGAAAAGAACATTCATTTTTATAAAATGGATTTACGCAGCGAAACTGAGATTCACCAATGCTTTAAAAAGATTACTGAGGAATACGGTGAAATCAGCGTTTTAATAAATAACGGCGCAATCAGCAAATTCAATAAATCAGTTTATGAAATATCAGTAAAAGAATTTGATGACGTACTCACCACTAACCTGAGAGGTGCGTTTATCTGCTGCAAAGAGTTCATCGCACAAAAGCAAAGGAGCAGCTATGGACGAATAGTAAACATTGCATCCACAAGATTTCATCAGAACGAAGCAGGCTGGGAAGCATACGGAGCATCAAAGGGCGGTATAGTATCCTTGACGAACAGCCTTTGTGTATCTCTTAGCAATACAGGCATAACGGTAAACGCTATCAGCCCCGGCTGGATTGAGGTTGGCGACTACACCAGCTTAACGGAAAGAGATCATAAGCAGCATCCATCAGGACGTGTTGGAAAGCCTCAGGACATTGTAAATGCCTGCCTTTTCCTGTGCCGTGAAGAAAATGGTTTTATCAACGGCGCAAACCTTATTATCGACGGCGGCATGACAAAGAAAATGATTTATGAAGAATGATATAAAATACTTTTGACTGAAAAAATGTATCCAAAGAAAAATCAATAACTGGAGTTTATTTCCACGTCTAAAGACACCAAGAAAAAAACAGAAAACCGTTTCCGATTTTCTGCTTGATAATAACATCCGTGAACGATCAGGATTTAATCAATCAAAATAGAATAATTCCTCAAACTTCTTATCAAGTGCAATACACAAAATGAGAGCAAGTTTGGCAGTAGGATTAAACTGACCTGTTTCAATCGAACTGATGGTATTACGGGAGACGCCTACCATTTCGGCAAGTTGAGTTTGTGAAAGCTTGCGTTCCG
>UQGM01000014.1 GCA_900540535.1 uncultured Oscillospiraceae bacterium
ATAAAAATAAAATAGAACAGTTAAATGAATTATCTATTTATACTGTAAAAGATTTAGTACAACATTATCCTTATCGCTTTGAAGAAATGTTAGAAACACCATTGCATGATGAATCGAAGGTCATTATTGAAGCACAGCTTATTGATGAACCTAAAATTTTTTATAAAGGAAGATTTTCAAGATTGACTTTTCATGTTAATTATCATGAAGAACCATTAACAATTACGATTTTTAATCGTCATTTTTTGAAAAAGAATATGCAAGTAGGAATGATGCTTACTATTATTGGTAAATACAGTGCTTCTAAAAAAGCAATTACAGCTAGTGACTTAAAACTAAAGAACTTAAAAGAAATTTCTGGAATAACACCAGTATATTCTTTAAAAGAAGGACTCACTCAAAAAAGTTTTCAGGGTTATGTCAATAAAGCACTTAATTTTTATAAAGGACATATTGCTAATACTATTCCTTTATATTTATGTCAAAAATATCATTTGATAGATAAAGAAGATGCTTTGTTTAAAATACATCAACCGCAAACACGCAGTGATGTTATTAGTGCACTTAGATACTTAAAATATGAAGAATTTTTTAAATTTCAAATGACAATGCAATATATAAAACAAAATCGCACACAAAATATAGGTATCTCAAAATTAATAGACAAAGAAAAAGTGACTCACTTTATTGAAAAGCTCCCTTTTCAATTAACAGATGACCAAAAAAAAGTCATTGATGATATATTAATAGATTTAACAAGTCAAAAATTAATGTATCGCTTTGTTCAAGGTGATGTTGGTAGTGGAAAGACAGTTGTTGCAGCAATTAGTTTATATGCTAATTATTTAGCAGGTTATCAAGGAGCTATGATGGCACCAACAGAAATACTAGCGCTTCAGCATTATCAGTCTTTAAAAAAAATGTTTAAAAAATATAAAATAAATCTGTTTAATTATTATGCTTTGTGAGCCTTTTTATAAAAATCAAATATTTTTGATGATTCTATCATTATAAAGGGAACAGCCGACAGGGCAAGGGCAATAATCCATGCACTGCCCGAAAGGGGAACAAGAGAAAAAATTGTAGCTGCAGCAGGGATTGTTACAACCAGCCACTGAATAGCCATACAAAGTGCAAATGTCAGAGTAAGGCGCATATTTGAGAAATATCCGATTTTATACATAGGCATATGTCCTCGCATATTGAAAGCGTGAACCAGCTCGCTGATGTTGAGTGTTACAAAAGCCATAGTTCTGCCTATGAAGGGCTGTGATGAGGCGTCAAATAAACGCATTCCCAAAGTAAAGCTTACAAGGGAAAGTCCGCCAATTAAAAGTCCCTCTAAGAGAATATCCGCCCACAGTCCTCCTGAAAACATGCTTTTGTGGGTTTTCAGGGGCTTTTGCAGCATTATATCCTTTTCGGCTTTTTCTGTGCCCAGCGCCATTGCAGGGAGAGAGTCTGTTATAAGATTTACAAATAAAAGCTGAATGGGGAGAAGCGGTGTAGGCATTCCGAGAAGGTATGCGGCAAAAATTACCACTATTTCACCGATATTGCTCGATAAAAGAAAGTGTACGGTTTTTCTGATGTTGCTGTAAATTATTCTGCCCTGACGCACAGCTTTGACTATTGTTGCAAAGTTGTCGTCGGTTAAAATCATATCCGCCGCAGCTTTTGCAGCATCTGTTCCGCTCTGACCCATGGCGCAGCCTATGTCGGCGGCTTTAAGAGCGGGAGCGTCGTTTACTCCGTCTCCGGTCATTGCCACAACTTCTCCCAAAGAGCGGAAAGCTTTTACTATCCTTACTTTATGAGCCGGAGTAACTCTTGCAAAAACTCGGCAGTTATTTATTTTTTTGCGGAACTGCTCATCACTGAGAGAATCAATTTCTGCACCTGTCATCAGAGTATCATCTCTGCGCAGTATGCCGGTTTCCGCAGCAATTGCCTTTGCTGTTGCAGCGTGGTCTCCGGTTATCATAACAGTTTTAATTCCGGCTTTGCGGCACAAGGCAACTGCTTCTTTTGCCTCTTTTCTCGGCGGATCTGCCATGGCAATAAGTCCGATAAAAGTAAGGGAAGCTTCAGAGGTGTCATCAAGGGAAGATGCAGACCTTTCTGCGGCAGCAATGACTCTGAGCGCTTTTTCAGCAAGGGACAAATTTATTTTTTCAATTCTTTTAATATCAGCTGATGTTATGGGAACCTCACTTCCGTTTTTCAGGATTTTGGTGCATTTCTTAATCAGCACATCGGGAGCACCCTTTGCCATTAAAAATTTCTTTCCGCCTCTGTTTACAAGTACAGACATCATTTTGCGGTCAGATGAAAAGGGTGTTTCACGAAGTCTTGTGTATTCGCTGTCTGTCTTTGGCTTTTTTATTCCGGCTTTTTCTCCCGCATATAAAATCGCTGTTTCGGTAGGTTCGCCCATAATGCCTTCCTTACTCCATAAGGCATTGTTGCATACACAGCCGCAGGTGAGAAGCCTTTTTCCGAAAGTGGAAAGTAGGTTTTCCTCTCCGTTTATACTGTATATTCCCTTGACGGTCATTTTGTTTTCTGTGAGAGTTCCCGTTTTGTCGGAACAGATTACCGTTGCACTGCCGAGAGTTTCAACAGCGGGAAGCCGTCTTATAATGGCATTGTTTTTAGCCATAATCTGAACGCCTAAGGAAAGGACAATTGTCACAACGGCTGGAAGTCCCTCCGGAATTGCCGCCACCGCAAGGCTTACTGAGAGCATGAAGCTGTCAAGAAAATGTGCGTTTCTTAAAATTCCCATGAAGAATATCACAGCGCAGATTGCCAGAGCTCCTGCACCTAAAAGTTTTCCGGTTTTTGCAAGGCGATTTTGAAGGGGCGTTGAGGGAGTTTCTTCGCTGTCAATAAGTCCTGCAATATGACCGACGGCAGTATCCATTGCCGTTTCCGTTACCACTGCACGGCATGAACCGGCAGTTATCTGAGTGGCTGAGAAAAGCATATTTCTTCTTTCGCCTAAGGGGGTTTCAGCAGGCAGGATTATTCCTGCTGTTTTAGCGGATGGTTCAGATTCTCCCGTAAGAGCCGATTCCTCTGCTTTCAGTGAAGAGCTTTCTATTATAAGGCAGTCAGCGGGAACAAGGTCACCGCTTTTTAAGATTATTATATCTCCCTTTACGAGTTCGGATGCTGCACAGCTTACAACGGAGCCGGAGCGTATAGCTCTTGCACGGGGTGCTGCGAGTTTCCGCAATGCCGCAATGGCTTTTTCTGCCCTGCTTTCCTGAATGGTTCCTATAAGTGCGTTCAGCACAACGATTATCAGAATAATAACTGAGTCGATATAATCTCCGTCGCCGCTGAAATAAGAAGTCAGAAAAGATATTACAGAAGCCGCAAGAAGCACCAGAACCATAAAATCAGAGAACTGTGAGAGAAATTTTCTAACAATTCCTCTTTTCTTTTTTGATGAAAGTACATTGGGACCGTATTTTTCAAGGCGTAAATTTGCTTCATGCTGTGAAAGACCGTTTTTATCATTTGAACCAAGACGTTTGAGCGCCTGGTCAGGAGTCAGGGTGTGCCAATTCATATATTAAGACCCTCCGAAAATGTGATATACAGTCAAATATATGAAATTTTAAAGAAAGTTATAACGGGTTGCTGTTTTTAGTGCAACTGAAGATGTTTTTAGGCTCTTAGTTGAAGCGTTCCGGAGAGCTGAAAATATCACAGCACAAACTGAATGAATATTATAGTTAACGGAGGTGATAGAAATGGATATTTTAAATTATATTGTAGGTGAAGGACTTATTCTCATTCCCGCTATTTATATAATCGGGATGATAATCCGTAAAACCGATAAAATCCCCAATAAATATATTCCGATTATTTTGCTGCCCCTTGGAATTTTAGGCGCTATGGGCATAATGGGATTCACGGTAAAAGCAGCTATACAGGGTATACTCATAACGGGAGCCGCTGTTTACGGTGATCAGGTTTATAAGCAGATGACAAAAAAAGAAGAATAAATTATTTGAAAGTCCGGAATGTTTCGTTTATCATAGATTTAATATAGAACTGAATTTCATCCTTTCAATGAAAAAAACACCTGATTCTCTTTATAGAGAATCAGGTGTTTTGCTGTTTGTTATTTTTAGAATACGCAGTACTGTTTCATGTAGTTATCCATAAGAGGAATAAGATGAGCGTAATCCTCTCTGCCGAGAAGATATTCTCTTATATCCTGGACAGTGACGAGAGCGTGAACTTTAATTCCGAACTCTTCGCCGACTTCCATAACAGCTGTTTTGCCGGGAGTCTGTCCGACTTCGCAGCGGTTAACGGAAATAAACATATCCGTAACCTTAACGTCTGCGCAGGCTTTGAGAACGGGAAGAGTTTCACGGATAGCAGTGCCGGCAGTGATAACATCTTCAATTATAATAATGCGGTCGCCGTCTTTGGGAGCATATCCTACAATATTTCCGCCTTCGCCGTGATCCTTAACCTCTTTACGGTTAAAGAAGAAAGGCTTATCTATGCCATAAGTTCTGGCAAGAGCTCCAGAAACAGATGTTGCAAGGGGGATTCCCTTGTATGCAGGGCCAAACATTGCATCAAAATTATCGCCGACAGTCTCTTTTACAAGAGCGGCGTAAAACTCGCCCAGCTTTGAGTTCTGAAGACCTGTTTTATAGTTTCCTGTATTTACAAAATATGGGGTCTTTCTTCCGGATTTAGTTGTGAAATCACCGAAACGCAGCACATCTGCACTCATCATAAATTCAATAAAATCTTTTTTTGCCTGTGTGAGCATTCTTACATCCCGTCCTTTACATATATTCTGTTAAAAGTATAACAGATTTGAATCTTTTAAACAAGCTTATTCGGAAATAGATTTGTAAGCTGCCTGCATAACTGTGTTTGCAATGGGCATAGCCTGAGAAAATCCTGCTCCGCCGTTTTCAACAATTACCACAAAAGCAAGTGGACAATCCTCTTTGGTGGAAAAACCGGTGAACCATGCATGGGATTCCTGGTTTCCGTCAAGCTCTGCGGTTCCTGTTTTACCTGCGAGCTCAAGGCCGGGGAAACGCCAGTCTTTGTAATATGAGGTTACATTGTATCTCATCATGTCACGGACTATGTCCGCTGTTGCAGGTTCTATAAGCTGTCCGACGTTTTGTGTCTTTGCTTCGTCTATAACTTTTCCGTCAGGGGTTTCAATTGACTTTACAACATAGGGGGATGCCGGATTGCCGGAGTTTGCAATGGCTCCCATAATCATCATCATGTGGTAAGGATTGAGCAGTGTGGTATACTGACCGATTCCAGCCCATGCCAAATCAGTGTTGTTGACTGATGAAACATCAAATGAGCTTTTTGCAATAACTGTATCTCCCATTTTAAAGGAGCGGTTAAAACCTAATTCGTTTGCAGTTTCAGCTAAAGCATCTGCACCGAGTTCGTTAGCTATGGTGGCAAAAGCGCAGTTGCAGGAATGTGCAAATGCATCTTTAAATGTCACAGTACCGTGTACGCCGCTGCATTTTACCTCTCCTCCGCCGGGAATATCAATGCTTCCGTCACAGTAAAAGGTCTGTGAAAAAATATCGCTTATGTTGTTTACTGCGCTTACGCAGGTAATTGCCTTGAATACAGAACCGGGAGTATACACGCCGGAAAGGAAACGGTTAAGATATATTCCGTCATATTTTCCGTTGGCATTTTTTTCAATGGCCTCGGTGGGTTTATTCTCAGGATCATAGGTAGGAGAGGAAACCATGCAAATTATTTCGCCGGTTTTATAGTTGTATACTCCCACTGTACCTTTTCTTCCGTTAAGTGCATTTAAAGCAGTTACACATACATAGGCATCCAGAGTAAGTCTAATGTTGTTTCCTGTTCCGAATTTGCTTATTGAATATATTCCGTTTATGAAATTGTATCCTATAAGCTCATCGCTGTATACAGACTGTATGCCTGTGGAAATATAGCCGTCTGAATCTCCTATGGCGTGAAGAGCGGCTTTTCTCACAGCCGTACTTTCATTATAAACACGTTTTCCATCCTGTGTGCCTACAAGCAGTTCACCTTTGGAGTCGAAGATGCTTCCGGCGACGTTTAAAGTGTTTCCGTCATAGATGTGCTTGTTGTAACGGCTTAATGCCCAGTCAGAAGCGTTTATTGTAAGGGTCGAAACAAAGAAAATAATTCCTGCCATAAAGAAAGCAACAAGTGCGTATAGAGCGTAAGCTCTTTTAGTTGTACTTTTCATCGCTGTGCCTCCACTTTCTCATAAAATGACGGATATGTGCGCAGGTCGCAGGCTTTAATTAAAGCTAAAAGCGCCCATGAGCATATCATACTTGAACCGCCCTGACTGATAAAGGGCAGTGTTACGCCTGTAAGGGGAAGAATATCCGTTATGCCAAACACATTAAGGCAGGTTTGGAACAGCATCATACCGGCTGCGGCCGTTGCAGCAATTGCAAAAAATGAGGAGCGGGCTCCCTGTGATGATCGGATTGCATGTACCGCAATGAAGCCGTAAGCGAGAACTACTGCAATTGTAAGAATTACGCCCCATTCTTCGCAAAGAACACCAAAAACAAGGTCGGTTGTTGAGGCGAATATATTTCTGAGTTCTCCTCTGCCTATGCCTGTACCGAAAAGTCCGCCGCTGGCAGCGTAAATGAGAACACGGGTTTGCTGGTATCCGCCTGCATCGGGATATTCCCAAATATGGCGGTAGGTTGCAAAACGTTCTGCCACGTAGGGTTTAAATATAAGAATCAGAATTGCTCCCAAAAGAGCTGCGCCGCATACAACTGCGATTGTTCTTATATCACCGGAACGCATAAAGGAAATAAGAATAAAGGTAAAGAAGAATATAAGAGCTGCGCCGAAGTCATACATAAGGAAAAGACATCCTATACATACAACTGAAAATACAATATATTTAAGCAGGCTTCTTGTAGACTGAAGTTTTTCCAGTGTGGAAGCTCCTACAAATATAAAGGCGATTTTTACAAATTCAGAAGGCTGAAAAGATATTCCGAATACTGTAATCCAGTTAAGTGCGCCGTTTGTGGCTTCTGCAAGAATAAGGTTAAGAGCAAGAAGCGCCACAGAGGCAATTGCAAGGGGGACGCTTGACCATTCGATTCGCTTTATATCTGCTACGAACCAAAGTATTAATTCAAAAACTGTGAGTCCCAGCAAAAAAGCAACAAACTGTTTTATTAAATCTCCGGGGAAAACACTTGCCACTACCGTAAGACCTATTCCTGTAAGGAAAAATCCGATAAGCTCAAGTTCAAAGCTTTTTCTTTTAAAAGCAGCTCGTGAAATAATCAGCCACAGCCATTCAATGACGATGTATGCACCGAAAACAATAACGATGTCTTGGCGGATTTCGCCATCTGAATCAAAAACAGTCTGTGCAGCTGAAATAAGCTGAAAAATAGTTATGAGAAGAAGAACAAAAGCGTTATTAAGGCGGTGTTTTTTCTTTTCTTTTGCACCGGAGGCTGCTCCGCTGTAACTAATGTTTGCATTTTTAACTTTACTGTGTGCCATATTTACACCTCCTTAAAATGGCTTGTAGCTGCCAAAGTGCGAATAATTGTCATAAAATACAAGCTCTTCGCCGCCGATATTTATTTCATCGCCGTTAAACAGGAGCTGTTTTCTATTTACTACTTTGCCGTTAATTAAAGTTCCTGCTTTTGAATTAAGGTCTTCAATGGCAAAGCCGTCTTCTTCTGCTGTTATTTTGGCGTGACGGCGGGAAACAAGCTGGGAAGAAAGAACAATGTCACAGTCCTCTTCTCTTCCTATTATATATGTCTGATGTTTAAGGGGAAAAGCTTTGGCTGTTCTGACAATATATATTGCCGGATTTTCGCCTTTGCTTTCAGATGAAATTTCATCAATGGGTTCAGGTGTTGGTTCGGGCAGTACCTCAGGTACTTCTTCCGGAATAACTTCTGCGGGCTGTAAGGGGATATCCTGTGGAGCGGGTTTTACAGCGGCGAAAATTCTGGGATTGGGTGACGGATAGAGGGGAGCAGAAAAAATCATCACTGCGCTTCCGAAAGTTATGCTGTCACCGTCGAAAAGCTGAACTGATTTCTCAATAGGCTTATCGTTAACTTTAGTGCCGGTTTTGGAAAATGTATCGGTTATAAACCAGCCGTCACTGCGCCTTGAAATTACCGCATGAAAGCGTGAAACACTTCCGTAGCCTATTGTGATATCACAAAGCTTGCTGCGTCCTACGGAGATTTCCCATCTGTCGAGGGGCGTTTTGTCACCGTTAATGGTATTTACAAGCTCTGCCATAGCGTATGGCTTTATCTTGAGTTTAAGCAGCGAATAAATACAGCTGCCGAGAATTATAACAGCCATAACGGGCAGAATAAATCTGCTGTAATATTGAAGCTGTTCCATAATTTCTGTCATATATTTGCACCTCCGAAAAGTTAAACAGAAACTGCATATTAATTATACTATAAAACATACTACACATTAACAGAAAAAAGTCAATAAATGTGACGTTTTTGTAATACCTTTTTAACCTTTTGTAATTTGATTTTTTTGTAAGGATATGCTATCTTTGTTATATAAACAATAACACAAAAGGAGCGTTGTTATTTATGGAAAGTTCAAAGAGATTATTCGGTAAAACCTCAAAGGGAGAGGAGGTTTATGCTTATACTATAACAAACGGAAAAATCGGAGCAGAGATTCTCGATTTCGGTGCAACTCTCAGAAGTATATTTGTGCCTGATAAAAACGGCAAGGTGGAAGATGTAACAATAGGTTATGAAGATTTTGCTCCCTATGAAACAAGCGGCGGCTATGAGGGCAAGACGGTTGGCAGATATGCAAACCGTATCTGCGGAGGAAAGTTTGAAATAAACGGAACAGAATATAATGTAGAAAAGAATGAAAATAATACTACATGTCTTCATGGTGGCGGAGAGTTTTCATTTAATTTCTGGAAAGTGGAAAACTTCAGCGACAGCTCCATAACTCTTTCTTTTGAAAGTGCAGACGGCAGTTTCGGATTCCCCGGTAAGATGAAAGCTAAAGTTACCTTTACCGTTACTGATCGCAACGGTGTTGAAATAAGATATAACGCAGTTGCAGATAAAGATACAATAATTAATTTTACCAATCATTCCTATTTTAATCTTGCCGGCAAGGGAGATGTTCTCGGTCACCTTCTGAAGATAAACGCAAATGCATTTACTCCCACAGATGAAATCAATATCCCCACGGGAGAGATTAAAGCTGTAGCCGGAACTCCTATGGATTTCAGAGAGTTTAAGGAAATAGGAAAAGATATAAAAGCTGATTATGAGCAGATTGTGAAAGCAAGAGGATATGACCACAATTTCTGTCTTTTAGGAGAAAAAGGTACACTCAGAGCTGTCGCAGAGGCATATGAGCCTGAAAGCGGAAGAAGAATGACAGCTTATACTGATCTTCCAGGTGTACAGCTTTATACAGGCAATTTCCTTGAAAGGTGCAGTGGAAAAGGCGGCAGAGAGAATTATCAGCACTGTGGGTTCTGTCTCGAAACACAGTATTATGCTGATACTCCAAATCATAAGAATTTCCCACAGTGCACATTCAAGGCTGGAGAAGAATATAATTCAGTTACAGTTTTCGAGTTCTCAGCTGATTAAAAAGCAAAAAGGCGGTGCTGAATATGGCAGTTAAACTTGATATGGCAAGCCCGGTACCCTTATATATGCAGATAAAAAATCAGATTATAATTGCAATAGCATCCGGCGATTATGAGCCGGGGGCGAGACTTCCCTCTGTAAGAGCTTTTGCCGAGGAGCTTGAAGTCAATATGCACACTGTAAATAAAGCCTATCTTCTTCTGCGTGATGAAGGGTATATAACCCTCGACAGGCGCAGAGGAGGAGTTGTATCCGAAACTCCCAAGGAGCCGTCGGAACAATTTATCCGTCAATTGTCAGATGAACTGCTTCCGGCTGCGGCAGGAGCAAAGTGCATGGGAATGGGAAGAAAAGAATTCCGCAAACTGTGCACTCAGATTTATGAAAGCTTGGAAGAAAAGCCGAAATAGAAGGATGTAAATATAATTCCTTTACAGCGCAGGCAGGGTGTAAGGTTGAAACCTTTACACTCTGTCTGCGCTTTTTTTGAGAAATTTTGAAATAGCAATTTGCTGTTTTGAATTATATATCCGCATTTTCAAAATGCGAATATTACTAATTGTTTGATAAAAAAGCAATTTATAAATAAATATATTACTTCGAGTTATTTAAAAAATTCAATCCGAAAATTAAATGAATTAAAATTATGTTTTTTCTTATTTTTCCTTGATATAAAAGGGTTCTGGCTTTTTTTCTTAAAGTAGTATGTTAAATAATATTCATTGTAATAGCGGGTAAAATTAACGCAATATTAAGTTTATAAAAAAATGATAAATATATTCTTAAACATCTATTTAAAGAGTTGAAAGGCAGTTTTTTCATGCTATTATGTACTTACCAAAATAATTAAGGAGGGAAAAATCCAATGGTGAAGACAAAAAAATTCAGCAGAATTGCCGCCATGCTTCTTGCTCTGGTAATGCTTTTAACAGTAGTGCCGTTCCAGAGTTTTGCAGCTGAGGTTCCTGCTGAAGATCTTGTTCTCAAAGATGGTGTCACAGTGGCTATTTCCAGTGACATGACTGAGGATCAAGTTAAAAAGGCTCTTTTTGATGCTCTTGTGGATAATCCTAATGGTGCAAATTGGCAGGATTATGAATGGGAGTACTATTGTCAGGGAAAATATCTTTTGAATTGGGATAACGCAAGTTGGGGTTCTGTAAACGGCTTTACTTCAACTAATCCTACAATAGGAACAATTAAGTATAATCATCCTGCCCTTAAGGACAATAGTGATGATACATGGGATGTTCGTCTTGCAGGTACAGACAAGTCAGTTAACATTACCAAAGTATCTTCCTGCGAAGTAACTTACAATTACGACGCATTACAGGGCTCAGTTCTTATTGACGGAGCACAGGTAAGCGGTACTGTAACAGGTCTTTCTGCTGTAAAGTCTGTTTACTTCACAGTTGCTGCTAATGCAGGTTATGAAGTAGAGAGCGTAAAAGCTAACGGCGTTGAGCTTCAGGCAGATAACGGTGTTTACTCATTTGTTCCTGTTGCTTCTACAGCAATCGATGTAACATTTAAAGAAACCGGCACACTTTATGATGTTACAATAAATGCAGGTGAGGGAGTAACAGTTACTCTTAACGGAAATCCTGTAACAGGCACTGTAAAGGTTTCAGCAGATGAGAAATATACATTAGTATATACTCCTGATGAAAACACAAGCGTTAAGAGCGTAAAGCTCGGTGATGCTGATGTTACAGCAGATGTTTCTTTCAGCAACTATGTTGGAACACAGTATGTAACATTTACAGGTGATTCAACTCTTACAGTTGAATCAGTAGCTAAGAGCGCTGAATTCGTTCTTACAGATACTCGTGAAGTTGGTATTGTTATCAACGCAGATGGTTCATGGAACTATGACGGCATCCGTGCAAATATCATTGATGCTCTTGTTGACAAGGCACAGAGCGTTGGTGTAGATTTCACTCAGGATAATGTTGAAGTTACATATTGGAACTGTGGTAGAGTAAACGGTCAGTATGTAGCTCTTGAGTGGAGCGAGGGTGCAGTCGAAATTTTTGATGGTCAGAAGACTTTCAAAGATGCTGTTGCTGATGGTACAGTAAATCTCCGCTTGTACTTTAAGGGTAACGATCAGTTCCGTCCCACTGAGTATGTATATGCTGATTATGTAACTTTTGTTGATGTTCAGACATCAGTAATTGCTCTTAATGATGCTCCTGTAGTAGTTCTTGAAGAGGGCAAACCCGGCATAATTGATTACACAAACCTTGAAAAGAAGGTTTATGATGCTGCAATTGATGCAGAAAATTCACTTCCTCAGAACATGGCTTTCGAGGATATGAAATTCACCATTCCTGAGGTTAAGACATCAGGAACTTATGAAGTAACAGCAAAATATCTTGGAAGCACAAGCTACTATGCTTCTGAAAAGACATTTGAAGTATACTTCAAGGTTAATGTCCTTCCCAATGCAGAAATTGCTCTTAAAGCACCTGAAATTTCAACAGTGCTTAATGAGACAAAGATTGGCGAGTTTGATGTAGAAGCTCTCAAGAGAAGCGTATTTGATCTCGCTGTAAATGCAGAGGCTTCAAAGCCTGTTCTCAGCTATGAGGATGTAACAATTACATTTGACGGCGATGTTACCAATGGTGGTAAGTTCACAGCAACAATAACCTTCGATGGTTCTGCTGATTACCATGGCACATCAACTACAGTAATTGTTAATGTTTCACTCAACCTTCTTCCCACAGTTAAGGTTGAAGCCGCTTTCAGCAACCTTGTTCTCAACAGAACACTTGACGGCGGATATGATTATGATGCTCTCAAGCAGAGTATCTTTGAGAAGTGCCTTACAGTTTCCGGTGTTGAAGGTCTTACATGGAATAACTTTGATTTCAAGTACATGCTCAGAACTGATGGAGCTGTATTTGTAGGTCAGGATAAATTCTATGACTTCAGCATGGAACAGGTTGGTGCAGACCTTACAAATGCAGGTCATTATCTCTATAAGGGCGGAGACTTTGAAATTCAGGTTTCCATTCCTGATAGCACAAATTATCACGGCACAACCGTAACATTCAATGTAAATGTTGAGGTTGCTAAGAGAGAAGATACTAAGGTTGTTCTTAAGTCTGGTTCAATGGACTTCACAGGCGATCTTGCTGCTGTCAAAGCTTATATCTTTGAAAATCTTATAAACTTTGGACTTTCTAACCTTCCCGCAGATGTTACAGTTGACGATTTCAGCTTTGAATACTATGCAACAGTATATCTTGCAGGCGGAAACCCCGGACTTAATAAGGCTTGGGTTCCCTTCGAGGGTAAAGAAGATGCTATGGGTGCTTACTACAAGCCCATCGGCAACGGTACAAATACCATCAGAGTTCGTTTCAATGGTAACGAAGAGTTTGAACCCTATACTTCAAATGAAGCAGAGTTCACAATGAACAAGAACACAGTTGAAATTTCACTTAATCAGAATTACAAATATCTTGACGAGGATCTTCCCGCAGATTTTGTACAGACAAGTGTAGTAGGTGATTTCGAGCATTACTACTTTGCTATCGACGCTTCCTCTGACACAGCTGTTGTTTACATTGACAGCTCAAAGGGTCGTGAGCTGCTCGACTTTACCGGAAATGTCGCTTTCAGCTGGTGGCTTACTGAGATTCTTGGTACTGGCGTAACAGCAGAAGCAATTTACAACAAAGGTCTTTCACGTGATCAGCTTGTAACACTTCTCAGCGACAGCAGAATGGTTGATTTCCTTGCTGGATACAACATGGATGCTCAGGCTGTAAATGCTATTCTTGAAGTTATTAATTCTGTTCCTGAAAATGTAACAAGATTTACCTTCCAGATGGCTCAGCCCACAAAGCCCGGCGTTTACACAATGTTTGTTGTATCAACAAGCGATGATTTCTACACTGCAGTTTCTCAGCCCAGTGTATTCTATGTAAAGTTCCACAGCACAGGAACAAAACTTCTCTTCGTTCAGGATACAGCCGATCTTACAGCAAGCAACGCTGATACATTTGATTTCTCAGCAGTTGTAACTAAAGACGGTGTACCGATCGAAAGTGATAACGTACGTTACATTTACACAGGTTTCCGTGCAAATGCTCTCTTCTACAGCAGCACTAAGGAGCCGCCCAGAGAGGCTGGTATTTATACACAGACCGCTTGGACTCTTCTTGGAACATATGCTTTCCCGAAGACACGTACTTTCACAATTCCGATCAGCATTTTTGGCTAATTAATAATAAAAACTGATCAAAATCAGGCAGGCAATGCGAAAGCGTTGCCTGTCTTTTTTGTTGGCATCTTAAGCCATAAAAAAATCCGCTTGTGTTGGCGGATAATGAAAACGCTAAGCTAACTTTATCTGTAAGGGAGATATTAAAAAACAAGCCAAATTTAAAATTGACAGAAGATATAAAGATGATCCGATTAATATCTGGACAGTGCCTGTGATGTGATAGTAATTTTCGGTTCACTTGAGGGAGGGATATGATAATATCCCATTTTAGGGCGGCTAAAATTGCCATTATAATAGTTTTTTCAAATATCATTTGATTTAATAAAATAAACATTTTAAATTATTATAAATACGCCAAAAACTCAGTTATTTGTTTAAATAAATAGTTTGAAAGGTGGAAAAAGCCCCAAAATAGATAGAAGAGGTTAAATAAAAATAAACAACTTATTAAATATTTCTCCAATAGATTGCAAGGTTCTAAACAGAATGTTAAGATATATTTACCAAAAAATATAAGGAGGGATAAAATCCAATGGTGTCCACAAAAAAATTCAGCAAAATTGCTGCATTGCTTCTTGCTCTGGTAATGCTTTTAACAGTAGTGCCGTTCCAGGGCTTGGCAGCTGAAGCAGATCCTGCTGAGTTAGTTCTCAAAGATGGTACAGTAGCTATATCTTCTGATATGACTGATGACCAGATTAAGAAAGTTCTTTTTGACGCACTTGTAGCAAATCCTGAAGGTAAAAACTACAGCGATTATGATTGGCAGTACTACTGCGAAGGAAAGAACACAGAGATTTACAAGAGATGGGATTGGGTTTCAATCAAAGGTGAAATAACCTATGCGAAGCCTCCCGGAATAGTCTGGGAAGAAGATTACCATCATCCGGCAATTAAAGATAATGGCGATACAAGCTATAAAATCAGAGTTGTCGGAAATCCCACTGAGGTAACTGTAAATAAGGTTTCCTCTTGCTCTGTTACTTACAGCTATGATGTGTTACAGGGTTCTGTCCTCGTAAATAACAGTCCCGTAACAGGAACAGTAACAGGCGTTTCTCCGTCCAAAGATATTTATTTCACAGTTACTGCTAATGCAGGCTATGAAATAGAGAGCGTAAAGGCTAACGGAGTTGAGCTTCAGGCAAAAGACGGTGTTTACTCTGTTCTTCCTGTTGCTGACACAAAGATTGATGTAACATTTAAAGAAATCGGCACACTTTATGATGTTACAATAAATGCAGGTGAGGGAGTAACAGTTACTCTTAACGGAAATCCTGTAACAGGCACTGTAAAGGTTTCAGCAGATGAGAAATATACATTAGTATATACTCCTGATGAAAACACAAGCGTTAAGAGCGTAAAGCTCGGTGATGCTGATGTTACAGCAGATGTTTCTTTCAGCAACTATGTTGGAACACATTATGTAACATTTACAGGCGATTCAACTCTTACAGTTGAAACAGTAGCTGTAAGTGATGAATTTGCTCTTACAGATGTTCGTGAAGTTGGTATTGTTATCAACGCTGACGGAAGCTGGAACTATGACGGTATCCGTGCAAACATCATTGATGCTCTTGTTGATAAAGAACAGAGCGTTGATGTAGAGTTCACTCAGGATAATGTTGAAATTACATACTGGAATCACGGTAGAGTAAACGGTCAGTATGTACCTCTTGAGTGGAAAGAGGATTGGGGCATCACATGGGACGGTCAGTTAACTTTCCCCGATGCAGCTGCAACCGGTTCTGTAAATCTTCGCATTTACTTTAAGGGCAACGATCAGTTCCGTCCTGTTGAGTATATGTATGCCGATTATGTTAAGATGATAGATGTTCAGACATCTGTTATCGCTATCAAAGAGGCTCCCGTAGTTACTCTTTCCGAAAAAACACCTGGTGTAATTGATTACACTAATGTTAAGGAAAAAGTATACGAAGCTGCAATTGATACTGAAAACTCACTTCCTCAGGGAATGAAGTTTGAAGATATGATCTTTACTATTCCGGAAGTTACAACATCCGGAACATATAAGGTAAAGGCAGAATATGTAGGAAGCACAAGCTACTATGCATCTTCAACTGAGTTTGATGTATACTTCAATGTTGTCGTCATTCCTGAGGCAGATATTGCCATCAAGGCTCCTGAAATTTCAGTAGTTCTTAACGAGATAGGCATTGGCAAATTTGATGTTGAAGCTCTCAAGAAGGATGTATTTGAGCTTGCTGTAGATGCACAGGCTTCAACTCCTGTACTTAGCTACGACGATGTAACAATCGAATTTAACGGCGATGTTACAAAGGGCGGCAAGTTTACAGCTACAATCTCTTATGTACCTTCAAACAGCTATCGTGGAACATCTGAAGAGGTTTCAGTAAATGTAACTGTAAATTATCTTCCCACAGTTAAGGTTGACGCCGTAACTCGTGATCTTGTTCTCAGAACAACAGCTGACGGTGCATACAATTACGATGGACTTAAGCAGGATATCTTCAAAAACTGCCTTACAGTTTCCGGTGTTGATGGACTTACATGGAGCGATTTCAGCTATCAGTACAAGCTGAGAGATGGAGTAAGTGGATCAATTTGGACATGGCAGAACTTCGAGTATTATCTCACTCCCAGTTACAATTACCTCTATAAGGGCGGAGAATTTGAAATTAAGGTTTCAATTCCCGACAGCGATGCTTACCATGGCACAACTGTTGAATTCAAGATCAATCTTGATGTAGCTAAGAGAGAAGATACAAAAGTTGTTCTCAACGGCGGCTCAATGGATTGGGTAGGCGATCTCAACGCTATCAAAGAGTATATCTATAATAACTTTATAGATTTCGACAGATCCATTCTTCCTGAGGATGTTACAGTTGACAACTTCAGCTTTGAGTACTATGCCAATAACTACACAGCCGGTGGTCTTCCCGGACTTGAGTGGAGTTGGGTACCTTTCGAGGGTATGCAGCATCCTTCACTTGCAGGTTCTTACTTTAATCCGCTCAGCGGTGGTACACACAAGATAAGAGTTCGCTTCACAGGCACAGAAGATTATCTTCCCTATACATCAAATGAAGTTGAATTAACAATTAATAAAACATCATTTGATATCAGCCTCAAGCAGAACTACAAATATCTTGATGAAGAGCTTCCCGCAGATTTCGTACAGCCCAGCGTAAATGATAATTTCGAGCATTACTACTTTGTTCTTGACGCTTCAACTGACACAGGTGTTATTTACCTTGACAGCCTGAGCGGACTTGAACTGCTCGACTTTACAGGAAATATTTCCTTCAGCTGGTGGCTTACTCAGATCCTTGGTACAGGTGTAACAGCCGATTCAATTTATAACCGTGACGGAATCACCCGTGATCAGCTTGTAACACTTCTCAGTGACAGCAGAATGGTTGATTACCTCGCAGGTTATGCTATTGATGGAAATGCTATCAAGGCAATGCTGGATGTTATTAACTCTGTTCCCGAAAATGTAACTAAGTTTACATTCCAGATGGGTCAGCCTACAAAGCCCGGAACCTACACCATGTTTGCTATGGCTGCAAATGCTAACTATTATACAGCATTTACATCAAGTGTATTCTATGTAAAGTATCACAGCACAGGTACAAAGCTTGTATTCGTTCAGGATACAGCTAACCTTACAGCTAAGAATGCTTCTACATTTGATTTCTCAGCAGTCGTAACAAAAGACGGTATTCCGATCAAGAGTGATAACGTACGTTACATTTACACAGGTTTCCGTGCAAATGCTCTCTTCTACAGCAGCACTAAGGAGCCTTGCAGACAGGCTGGTATTTATACACAGACTGCATGGACATTCCTTGGAACATATGCTTTCCCGAAGACACGTACTTACACAGTCCCGCTTTTCGATCTTCCGTAATTAACGGAGAAAAGCAACTCCATAATTAAAAGGCAGGCAGCGCATATGCGCTGCCTGTTTTAATGCTTAAAAATCTCCGATAAGATTTATTCTTACCGGAGATTTTTTTAACTGTAATAAACTCAGAAGTTTATTTTTTTATTTGTGGAAATGAACGTTGTTCTTTCCATTATGCTTTGTCCGCCGTGGCGTGTTCCTCGTCCGCCGTGATCAGAGGTGATTATTATAAGCCAGTCCTCTTCATCATATGTTGTACGGCTTTCAATGGCTCTGATAACTTCCATAGCGTCATGGTCGCAGCCCTTAACCGCTTCAATATATTTGGGATTATTATTTCCGAATCCGGTTCCATGTCCGTTTTCATCAGGTCTTTCATATATGCACATAAGGAAATCATCGCAGTCAGGCTCGCTGACTCTGTCAATTATAATGCGGTGAAGTTCACTGTCTGTTTTGGCATTGTTGATTGTAAGATTGTAGCCTTTTTCTTTGGCAAGATCGATTTCGTTACAGTAAGTTCCTTTGTCCTTTCTGCTGAAATGACCGGGCCACAGCATATTGAAAGATACTTTAAAGCCATCATATTTTGCGGGTAAATCTATAAGCAATGACGGGCAGTCTGTGGGCTTGATAACTCCGTTTGAAACGGCTCCATGAACCTTTGCCCATTGTCCTGTAAGAATGGTTGCCCAGCCGGGAGCAGTGTCTGTATACTGTTTTGCACCTTTCGGATCGCCGCCGGCATAAGAGATATAAAGTCCGCCTTTGTTTCTCAGATATATCACTGCACTTTCGGAGTTATCTTCGATATTTGCAAGGGAATCACAGCGAGCACCGTCAAAGCCTAAAATAATGGCTTTCTTTGTTTTTTTACCGTTTTCCGCAGGCGTCTCAAAATGTTTTGCAACCATATCATGAACTGTTGTCTGAGGAACAGCGGTATCCAAGGTGTTTTCAAAAATTGTCATCTCATTTATGACTCTTTTTTCGGTTTCGGATTCGCTGCGTGGCAGCACCACATAAGAGATAACTGCGGCAGCTACGATAACGAGAATGCACAGAACAACAGCTATGGAAATTGTAAGTAAAAATTCCATCAGGTGAGCCTCCTTTAAAAAAGTTATTGTTCTTTAACTACACCTTTTTTAAGAATTACGTTAGCGTATTGAGCTTTTTCTCCTGTAGCGATAATTGCATAAGCTTTTTTGGCACGCTCATAGAATGCAAAACGCTCGAGGTATTCAATTTTTACATCGCCGTATTTTGCAATTTCAGCTTTGTATTCATCCCAGATAACAGGAACAACGGGATCGCCCGGAACAACGCTCATGAGCGCCACAGGGCTTTCTACGTACTGGTCAAGGGGGAGAAGCTTTAGCATGGCTTCAAGAACTTCCGGTACTCCGTGACCGTCACAGCGCACAAGACGCTGTGCATGGCTTGCAGCAGGGAAATTTCCGTCAGCGATGATTATTTCATCGCCATGGCCCATTTCCATCATTATTTTTAAAAGTTCAGGTGAAAGAATAGAGGGTATACCTTTAAGCATATTGAATCTCCTTTAGTTTTGAGTTATAGGTGCACCGGTACCGGCGTACAGGTCAATAGGTTTATCAAATTTTATACTTATTACAGTGCACATAGGGTCAAGGTCGCCTTTTTTCAAAAACATCCAAAGAGAACCGGGACCTTCACCTAAGCCAAGACTGTTTCCTAAAGTTACGGGACGGTTATCCGGGAGCAGGGTAATGATTTTTTTCTTGTTTTTGATTCCCTTAACCATTACGGGAGTATTACAGCTGGCGAAGATGAAAAGGAAAAGTTCTTTTTTGTCCTCGGCCATAAGAGATTCGCCGGCAAACCAGTCGGTATCAAGACCCCTAACCGTACCGGTAAAAGCTTGTGAATACTCACTTACAAATTCCGCAAATTTTTCAATCTGTTCAGGTGAGCAATTGGCAGGCAAAATAAGCTTTTCACCCTTTTGTTTTGCTCTGATTAACAGATGGATCATTTGGTCGCAGGTATAAGCCATACCTTCTTTTTCTGAAAATTCAACGGAAAAGGAAGAGAGAATTTTTTCTGCATTCATTTTATTTTCCCTCCCTTATATCTTCATTAAAATCAACTGCAAAAACAGCAGTATCATATATGTAATTTTCCGGTGAAAGCTTTACCCAGATTTTATCGCCGTCTTTTGAAAAAACAAGGCTTTGTTCACCGTTTACCAGTGTAACTCCCGTTACCTTTTCGGACGGTACAAAAACCGGTACGCTTTTATCTGTTGCGCCGTAGCTGAAGCAGTAGAGAGTTTTTCCGTCACGGCTTATAGTTTTTCCGCCTGAGAAAACATCTGACTCAAAAGTATCAGTTCCCCAAATGGCCTTTTCGTTGGCTCTTGCAAATTCTCCCAAGCGACGCAGAACATTCTCCTGCTCAGGAAGGATAGTTCCGTCTTCTTTTGGTCCTATGTCAAGAAGAAGGTTTCCACCCATTGAAACGATTTCAGAAAAAATTCTTACAATCTGTTCAGGGGTTTTAAAGTTCTTGTCTTTGGGCTGATATCCCCAGCTGTTATTGATTGTCATACAGTACTCCCACGGTCCGTCAGGACGCATTGTGGGCATCTGCTGCTCGGGTGTCTCATAATCGCCGTAGCTTCCGATTCGGGAGTTTATTACGGTTTCGGGAGATTTTTCCGTCAGCCACTGTTTAAGTCCTTTCATATCCCAGTCTGCCTGGCTGCGTTCCCAGTCGCCGTCAAACCAAAGGAGATCTATTTTTCCATAGTTTGTAAGTATCTCTGTAAGCTGTGAACGGTGGAACTGTTTAAACATTTTCCAGTGCTTTTTGTTAAGCAGATAGGTGTCAATAAAGTATTTTACCGGATGCCAGGTTTTAGCTGTATAGTCCTTTGCAGACCAGTCGCACTGTGTAAAATAAAGACCGACTCTCAGATCGTTGTTTCTTAAAGCATCACAGTAAGGTGCTACAAGATCACGTTTTGCAGGTGACTTTTTGACAACTGATAAATCTGAAAATTTTGTATCAAAAAGAGCAACGCCGTCATGATGTTTGGTTGTAAGAACCGCATATTTGGCTCCAGCGTCTTTAAACAGCTTTGCCCAGTATTCAGGAACATAATTTTTTGCGGTAAATCCTTTAATCTGTTTCATGTAAGGTCTGTAACGGGTAAGTGGCGAAGAGCGGAAATACCATGATTCGGCAGTGCCTTTTACCGAATAAATACCGTAATGGATGAATATTCCCAGCTTGGCCTCTTTAAACCAGGGCTGCATCATATTTTTATTCCTCCTTATTAGCCCGTGAAATGTTTAATGTTTTTTGCGCTTTCTATCATAAATTTAAGAGCATTATTATAAAATCATTAAACAAATCTTTTTACTAATTATACTACAACCTTACAAAATAGTTATTAGAAATTCAACCAATATTGAAAATTTTATATTTTGCATACGCAGTAAAGAAAAAGCTGCTGCAATGTGCACAAAAAACAGGCTTGCTCATCACCGCAAAGGTAATGAACAAGCCTTACTGATGCTGTTTTTGTTATGCTGTAAGTAGTTGTTATATAAGAATTATCACTCGGCCTTAAAAGCTTCAAGCTTTTCATAAAGTTCGGGACAATCATCGCCGTGAACAATCAGTTCTGTATCGGCGGATTGGTCGAGGCTGAAAATTCCCATAATTGATTTAGCGTTTACAACATATCTGCCTGAAACCAAATCAAACTCATGGTTAGGATAGAGGGAAACAAGAGAAACAAAATCTCTGATTTTTTCAATGGAATTAAGCTTCACTTTCATAGATTTCATCGGTATCATCCTTTCTCGAAATTAAACATGGGCTTACTGTAATCAGTTGCCGCATTCAATACTTATGCGGTTAAACTGGGCAAGGATGCTGTCTGTACCAACTGTCTGTTTTTCGTCCCCTGAAAGATCCATAACATTTTTACCCTCATGGAGCATAATAAGTCTGCTGCCGTATTCGGTGGCAAATCTCAAATTATGTGTAACCATAAGTGCGGTAAGATTCTTTTCCTTAATAATATTATCTGTCAGTTCCATAACTCGTTCTGAGGATTTAGGGTCAAGAGCGGCTGTATGCTCGTCGAGAATAAGCATTTCAATATCTGTCATGCAGGCAATTACAAGGGCGAGAGCCTGTCGCTGACCGCCTGAGAGAGAGCCGCATTTAATATTCAGCTTGTTTTCAAGACCCATAGAGCAGGTTTCAAGAAGAGAACGGTATCTTTCAATATTCTTTTTGTTTACTGCTCTTGATAATCCGTATCCTGTTTTTTTGCTGTCCGCCAAAGCTATGTTTTCAAGTACTGTCAAGTGAGGACAAGTACCTGTTTGTGGGTTTTGAAAAACCCTGCCTATAAACTTGGCACGCTTATGTTCAGGGGTTTTTGTAATATCCTTACCGTTAAATATTATACTACCGCTGTCAATGGGTGAAAAGCCGCAGATAATATTGAGGAGGGTAGTTTTACCCGAACCGTTTGAGCCTACTACGGAAACGAATTCCCCTTTATTTATTAAAAGACTGTAATTATCAAAAAGTTTAAGTTCATCCTCTGTACCGGGATTAAATATTTTACCAATGTTTTTAAGCTCGAGCATATTTGCTGCCTCCCTGTTTTTTGGAAAGTGCGCCGCTTGCAACAAGGGCTGCTGTGAATAAAACTGCCATTAAGAGTTTAAGGTATTCGGTGGGAAGACCCATTGCAAGGGCGGCTGAAAGGCAGGCTTTGTATATAATTGAACCTAAAATAACTGCCGAAGTAGCTCCCACAAATTTGAGCTTTCCGAAAAGTGATAAACCGATGATAACACATGCAAGACCTGCAACAACCATTCCGGTGCCCATCTGGAGATCAGCTGAACCCTTTTGCTGAGCTATAACTGAACCTGCAAGGGCGGCAAATCCGTTGCCCAGAGCCAGACCTAAAATTTTCATATTGCCGGGGTTTCTTCCCATCATGGTTACATACTGATGGTTGCTGCCTGCTGCACGAAGAAGGAGTCCGGTTTTAGTTTTAAGAAATACATCGAGGAGGATTTTGCATATAACAGCAACAATGAAGGATATCAAAACAGTTCTAAGAGCAAATCCGCCTATTGAAACGGGGATTATTTCAGCAAGACCCGATGAAAAAATTGTAGGCGATGTAAAGAAGGAAACTATGGAGAGTCCGTCAGTGCCGCTCATAACAATTACAAGATTTATTGACAGCAGGGCGGTCATAACCAGTATTCCGCAAAGAAGAGGACGGATTTTAAGCTTTACATTAAGCAGTCCTGTCACACAACCCGCAGCCATGCCGAGTACGAAAGAAATCAGGCAGCAAATCCAGGGATTAACTCCCTGAACAATGAGTATGCCTGTTGTAACAGCTCCCAGGGGGACTGTTCCGTCAACGGAAAGGTCGGGGAAATCAAGTATACTGTATGTGATATAAACTCCGAGGGCAAGCACTGCATACATAAAACCCTCTTCCAAAGTTACTCGCAGAACGTTAAAAAAGATATCCATTAAAAATTACCACACTTTCTTTTCGGGGATCGCTCTTTATTTAAGATACTTTCTCGATATTGTCATATCCTGTAAGGGATACTGAGAATTTTTCAGCCACAGTAGTGTTTATAACTGGGAATGAATCTTTAACTCTTTCAACAGGCATTGTGGAAATATCCGTACCGGAAAGAACCTTTGCTGCCATTGCTCCTGTCTGTTCTCCGAGAGCTACATAGTCAAGACTTTCAGAGGCAAGGCATCCGTTTTTAACCTGTTCTATTTCAGAGCCGTAAACGGGGATGCCGGCAGCGTTTGCTTTTTCGAGAACTGTTCCGAGATTGTCGACAACGTTATTGTCTGTGAAATTATTTATGCAGTCAACTTCACCTGCAAGCATAGCTGCTGTCTGGGGAATGTCGGCAGGGGACTGAATACCCTTTGCTACAATTTCAAAACCGTATTTGGGAGCAAGAGCCTTGATTTCTTCAAGGTGTGAAACAGAGTTTGCTTCGCTTGTTGTGTAGATTATACCGATTTTTTTAGCATCAGGCTGGCAGGCTCTTATGAGCTTAAGCTGTGCTTCAAGATTTAAAAGGTCGCTTGTGCCTGTGCAGTTATCGCCGGCTTTATCCATTGAGGGAACAAGCTTTGCTGCAACGGGGTCTGATACGGCACAGAAAATTACCGGAACTCCTGTGCCTCTTGCGGCGGAGTAAGCGGCTGTTGCTGCCGGAGTAGCTATGGAAATTATAATATCGTAATTTTTAGCCACCATGTTTTTAGCTATCTGATTAGCTGTTTCGTCGCTGTTTGCAGCGTTCTGATAATCAATCTTGATGTTTTCGCCGTCTTCATATCCGGCATTCTGGAGTCCTTTTATTACACCCTCACGGCAGTTATCCAGAGACGGATGAGAAGCGTACTGAATAATTCCTACGGTAATTGTATCTGAGCCGGAATTTGCGCCTGTGCAGGCAAAGAAAATGGAAGTGGTGAGGACAACGCAAAGAACTGCGCACAATATTTTAATATACTTTTTCATAACATATTCTCCTGTTCATTAATGTTTTTATTGTTGTATTGGTAAGTTTTTAATTTAAGCCTTTCTTTCGCCATCGCTTTGACATAATGAACATGTTGATAACCTCCGCAATAAACTGGATTGAAAAATAAAAAAACTCCTGTCCCATAAACATGGGACAGGAGATATTCCTGCGGTACCACCCAAATTCGTTCTGAAAAGAACGCACTCGACTACACATACTGACATATGCGCTTCCTTTATAACGGGCGAAGATCCCGTCGCACCTAATACGCAAAGCGTTTCGGATTGCCCTCGTAAGTCCATTCAGCACAGCCGCCGTTACCGCAATCACACCACCTGCGGCTCTCTTTGAACGCCTGAAACAGCACCTACTACTCTTACTCATCGGTTTGAACTGTTTGCTTTTTTATCATTCTATGACCGTTTTTCAAAATTGTCAATACAGTATTTAAAAAATTTTTCTATCTTTTTCAAGTTACAGTTGATTTATAAAAATACAGTGATATAATCTTAAGAGCAAACGACAATATAGGATGTATTTTACATCATATATTTTACGGAGGTAATTTTTAAAAATGGTAAGAAAAAAGGGAAAGGCGGCAATTCATCCTCTTTCGCCTGCAAGAATAACGGCAGGCAGTTTTTTGCTGGTTATCATAACAGGAACGCTTCTACTTATGCTTCCGTTTTCATCAAAAGGAGAGCCGCTGTCTTTTTTAACTTCGCTTTTTACAGCCACATCGGCAACATGTGTTACAGGCCTTACGCTTATTGATCCATATACACATCTTACTTTTTTCGGACAGCTTGTTTTGCTGTCGATGATAGAAATAGGCGGTATAGGTTTGGTAACTTTTTCCTGCTTCTTTATGATATCCATGAGGAAAAAGATGACTATGAGGAATCTGCGTCTTGTTCAGGAAAGCACAAGCTCTGATTCTCTTTATTCGACCAGAGCGCTTGTAAAACTCATAATTGTCACAACTCTTTCAATAGAGGCAGCAGGAGCCTGTATTATGGCGACACGGCTTATACCGGCATATGGTGTACGTGGTATTTGGTATTCGATATTCACCGCTGTATCAGCATACTGTAATGCCGGATTTGACCTTTTCGGTATGGAAGGGGCTTATTCATCGGTTATATCCTATCAGAGCGATCCGGTTATACTTTGTACAATTATGGCGCTGATATTTTTAGGCGGAATCGGATTTATGGTATTTCAGGATCTTCTTGCATGGCGCAAAAGACATCACCTTATGCTTCATACAAAGGTTGTTGTTTTAATAAGCGCATTGCTTATTATTTTCGGCGGAATACTGCTTTTCTTTTGTGAATACACCAATGACGGCACAATAGGAAAGATGAATTTGTTTGATAAAATTCTGAATTCTGTATTCCAGTCGGTGAGTGCAAGAACAGCGGGCTTTGCTTCAATAGATATAGCATCCATGCGTGATATTTCAAAGGCTATAATGATTATGCTTATGTTTATCGGAGCGGGAAGCGGCTCAACAGGCGGCGGTATCAAGGTAACCACATTTGCGGTTTTAGTAACAACGGTAGTTTCAGTTATAAGGGGACGCAATGATACGGTAATTTTAGGCAGACGAGTACACCGTGCAATTGTATATAAATCTCTTACCATTGCAATTTTGGGTATGCTTGTAGCTGCTACAACAGCAGGCGTAATCCTGGTTACAATGCCGGAAGCATCGGGAATAGACAGTTTGTTTGAAGCGTTTTCAGCATTCGGCACTGTCGGCTTGACAGCAGGTATGACATTGACTCTTAATACTATTTCAAAAATAGCAATTATTATGACCATGTTTGTAGGAAGAATAGGTCCTATGTGCTTTGCTCTGGCTATGATTTTAAGGCAGGATAAGCATTCAGAAGAAATTCTTCCCGAAGGCAGAATAATGGTAGGATAACATCATATAAATTTAATACGCCTTAGGCAAATTCCGGCTGTAAGGAGCCGGAATTTGCTTTTTTATAGGAAATGTAGTAGAATTACTCAGTTAATAGATGAGCGAACGCAGATGATTAAATATAATAAAGTGGAGGATTATATGAACCTGCCATTGGTGTTGAAACAGGGTGGGAATAATAATGCTGCATGGAAATGGATGCTTGCAACATTATTTTTGTCACAGATGTTTCCCGAATATATAGCGCCGTTCTTTACTTTAATCGGATTTGTGGTTATGAAAATTTCCTTTAAAAAGAACGGTCAGAAAGTGAGAATGGACAGTTTCGGGAAGTATGAGTTTATATTCTTGGCTTTTTATCTTTTTACGAGTGTTTACTCAAACACAAAGATATACAGTGTATTGATTGCACTTTTGTGGATGGGTATGTGTTTGGGTCAGCTGATGATGGCCAATCTCATAAACACTGAAGAAAAGCTTAAAACTGCAATGAAGTTTTTTACTGTAAGTGCGTTTATTCTTTCAATAATCGGATGCATACAGTCAGTTTCCAATATGCTTATTGATAACGGCATAATAACAAGAGGTTTTCCAAATCCGTTAACCGAACCCATAGATAATGCGTTTTATGATTTTCTCGTAGATAAGTTTGGCATTACCATTAAGGATTACGTAGATGATACACGAGCAATGGGAACTTACAGCAACCCGAATCTTTTTGTAAGCTTTCTTATTTGTGCCGCACCTTTTGCGTTTCACTTTTTCCTTAATGGGGAAAACAGACGTGAAAGAATATTTTATGGTATCGTTTCAGTTACAATCTGTGCAGGTGCAGCTGTAGCTCAGACAAGAGGGGCAATGATAGCCCTTATTATAAGTATTATTTTCCTTTTCCTTACGAACAAAAAATACTTCAAAAAAATCTTTGTGATGCTTGCCGGATTTATCTGTTTTATTCCTGCTCTGCTGTCACGTTATTATGAGCAGCTGGTTCCTTACCTTAATGAGTTCACATATATCACTCAGTCGGGAAATGTAATTAATGTTACAATGGATTATTCCCTTTCAGTAAGGGTTAAACTTTATGCAAACCTGCTGGAATATATTTTCTCTCATTTTGGAATCTTATTTTTCGGATTGGGTGCCGGTGTTGAAAATGTATATGCACTGCTGAAAAATGAGCTGAAAATTGATGTGCCTCATGCCCACAGTATACTTCTTGAGCTCTGGGCAGAAAGCGGACTTATTGGTTTAGCGCTTTTCCTTTTGGCAGGCGGAATACTTTTTGTAAATCTTGTCAGAACCATTAAAATGAGCGAAAAGGGACGCAGTGTTGCTTTTACAGTGCTTTCATCTCTTATGGCATTTTTTATAATGGGACTTACAGATTTCATTGTGTGCTCACCGAAAATATTGCAGGTTATGTTCCTTGTTTTAGGTTTTGCCCAGGCGACGTACAGAATTTATCAGGGACGCTGGAAAAATGATAAGGTGCTTAAAACCAATATGGAAAATTCAAAGGAATTTATTACAGTAAGTGCTGATTCGGCACCAGAGCAATAATGTTAATATGAGGGGCGGACTTCTTGGTTCGCCCTTTTGAAATTTTAAATACAATGTAAAGTTTAAAATTAACATTAGAGGGAGTGTTAAAATGACGGGAATAGAAATTTTAGGTTTAGGTTCTGTGGGAACTGCTGTATTGGCAGCGGGAGCAGCCGCATTTTTTTATTACGGAAATAATCATATATCCTGTTCGGAATATGAATATTCTTCAAAGGAGATTCCAAAAGAGTTTGACTCAATGAAAATTTTGCATATTTCGGATTTTCACAATACCTCATTTCCGAAACACGGCGCAGAGCTTATGAAAAAATGCACCCAGTTAAAACCGGATATTACTTTTATTACCGGAGACTTAATAGATAAACGCAGAACCTCTCCGGAAGATTTGGAAACAGCTCTGAATTTTGTCCTTTCTCTGGAAAAAATAGCGCCGGTATATTATGCACCCGGAAACCATGAAGCTGTTTCTCCTTCATATACCGAACTTAAAAGACGTATTTTGAAAACTCCTGTAACCCTTTTGGAAAACGATTATGTCCAAATAGAAAGAAACGACGAAAAAATAAATATAGCCGGAGTTCGTGATCCGGCATCATACTATTATGATTATGATTTCAAACATTTCAGAAGCATTTTATCCAAGGTGAAGGAATCAGCACCGGGCTTTACGGTGCTTCTGTCTCACCGCCCAGACAGAATTGAAGATTATGCCGATTTTGGTTTTCCTCTTGTTTTTTCAGGACATGCTCACGGCGGACAGGTGCGTCTTCCATTTATAGGAGGACTTTATGCGCCAAATCAGGGAGTGCTGCCCAAATATACAGCCGGAATTCACCGTAAGAAAAACACCTCCTTAGTTATAAGCAGAGGTCTCGGCAACAGCCGTGGTCCTGTTCGTGTGTTTAATTGCCCTGAAATTGTATCAGTTAAGCTTATTTCAGAGAATAAATAAAATTTTTTTGAGATTTTCGTTAGAGGAACAAAATAACTGTTACTATTGACTTATTTGCTCATTAAATAGTAAAATATTATTATGCTTTGTCGAAAAAACATATATTGGAGGAAAACTGATGGATAACCAGAAGGGAAAACGCTACATGCGTTACTTTGGATATGGAATCGGAGCCGTAGGTCTTGATTTAAGCTACGGTCTGTTCTATTCATTCCTTGCAAACTATCTTACGGATGTACTTATGATGCCTGCTTTGTTCTTGCTGATACTTACGCCTTTGGCAAGAATCTGGGACGGAATCAATGACCCCATGATGGGTACTATTGTTGATAACACAAGAACACGTTTCGGTAAATTCCGTCCGTGGATTATGACAGGTGCATGTCTTAATGCCGTAGTTCTTACACTTCTTTTCACAAACCCCGGCTTGGAGATCGGCTCCGTTTCACTTTATGTTTATGTTGCCGTAATGTACGTCCTTTGGGGTATGACAAATACCATGGCCGATATTCCCTATTGGTCAATGGTTCCCTCTTTCACAAATGATCCCAAAGAGAGAAACATGGTTGCTACAATTGCAAGAGCTTTCTCCGGTTTCGGCCAGATACTTGTAGTTGTGCTTACAGTAAGCATGGTAAAGCTTCTCGGTGACGGAACAGAAACCAGTCCTCAAGGCTTCAGCCGCTGGGCGATGATTTCCGGATGCATACTTATTTTCGTTGCATTCATAACCTTTATGTCCACTAAAGAAAAGAATGATGTCAGAAATGCAGAAAAGTTTTCTTTCAAAAAGGCTTACAATACAATAAAGTCAAACGATCAGCTTTTAGTCTTTATGCTCTTTGCAATTCTTTCAAATACAGGCTGGTATATGACAACAGGTCTTGGAATGTACTACTTTAAGGTTGTTGCCGGTGACAGCGGTAAAATGGGAACTTTCGGTGTATTCACCGGTGCAGGACAGGCTCTCGGACTTCTCCTTATTCCCATCTTGACCAAGTTTATGCCCAGACGCAGAGTTATCCAGATTGCTCTTTGCATTGCTGCATTTGGCTATGCGGGCATGTTCCTCTTCGGTCATCTTACAGGAAACTTTATTATATTTGCAATCTTTGCTGTTATAGGTTCAATCGGCATCGGATGTATGTTCGTTTCCCAGACAATTATGCTTGCAGATATAGTTGACTATGGTGAGTATAAAAACGGAATCAGAAGCGAATCCATCACATTCTCTATGAAAGGCTTCCTTCAGAAGATGGCTTATACTCTTCAGACAATCATTATGTTTACAGGTTTAGGTCTTTCACAGTATGACGGTTCTCTTGCAACTGCCAACTCGAATTTGTCTAAGAACACTATCACTGGTATGATGTTTATTGTACCTGCTGTATTAATAGTTGCTTCCCTTATAATCTTCACAACGAAATATAAGCTTGACCAGGCTAAGATGGAAGAAGTCAACCGTGTTTTAGCTGAAAGACAGAAGCTTGAAGCAGCTGCTGAATAAAGCTCAAAATCATAAAAGTTAAGAAATCCAATTAAATCCGCAGCTTTATGCTGCGGATTTTTAGCATAAAATCTTATTGCATCAATGTTAATTCTGTGTTAAAATCAACAAATCTTTTTAAGAAAGTGAAAGGAATGATTTCAACATGCAAAAGAAAATTGTTTCAGCAGTATTGATTTTAACAGTACTTCTCGGCGTGATGTTTTCTTTTTCTTCCTGCGGAGAGAAAGAAGGCGGATTACAGACGTACAATTTTAAAGCAGATGTGCTCAGAGTCGGTATTATGAGTGATAATCAGCTTCAGCAGGAGGGAAGTTCGGAAGCTTATGCCGAATATCTCCGTAAAGGTCTTGAGCTTTTCAAAGAAAAAGACATTGATATTCTTGTAAATGCCGGAGACTTTACAGATCAGGCAACAGAGGAAGCTTATCAGAATTACAAGAAAATATTTGACAGCGTCTATGGCGAAAATGATCGTCCGATAACTTCCATGATAATGGGAAATCACGATTACTGGCTGCCCATGTTTGTGGATTGCTGGGAGATACCTTTCAAATCAAAAATGCGCAATAGGTTTATGGAATATACGGGGGAAAAATCTCCGTGGACTCATAAGGTAATTAACGGTTATCATTTTATTGCATGCAGTCCCACAAGCGGTGATATGGATGACAGTGCTTATGAAAAGAAGATAGACTGGCTCAAATCTCAAATAGAAATGGCAGTAAAAGAGGATTCAAACAAACCTGTTTTTGTCATTACTCATTCAAATCCCAAGGGAACGGTTAACTATAAGGACGGCGGCTGTGAAAATCTCAATGAGCTTTTCAGCCAATATCTTCAGGTAGTGTCTATTTCCGGTCATACCCATGCATCACTCATGAGTGAAAGCTCCATATGGCAGGGCGAGTATACAGCACTGAATACACAGTGTCTTTCATATGTATCTTCAGGTATGGGTGATGTTGTACAGGAAGATGACAGCTTTGCCGCAGATAATCCTATTGAGTTGATTATGGAAATTGAAAATGATAAAATGACTATCAGACGCTATAGTATACTTACCGGTGAAGAAGTTAAAGATCCGTGGGTTATAAAGCTTCCTGTAAATAAGGATGAGTTTACATACACTGATGAAAAACGTGAGGCTGAAAGTGTTGCTCCTACATGGAATGAAGGCTGGAATCTTCAGGTGACAAATGATGAAAACGGCACATGGCTTTCTTTCCCGGCAGCGGTTCATCCCGATCTTGTGGAAACGTATAAATTAGAATTCCTCAGTTCGTCCTTTAAATCACATCTATCCTAATCAAAGTAAAATAATTCTTCAAATTTTTTATCAAGGGCGATACACAAAACCAGTGCCAACTTTGCAGTAGGACTAAACTGCCCTGTTTCAATAGAACTAATTGTGTTCCGAGAAACACCAACCATATCCGCCAGTTGACTTTGTGATAATTTCAATTCTATCCGTGTTTCTTTTAGGCGATTTTTTAATATCAGCTTATCATCCATATTTGCCACCGCCTTACTGGATAGGGGAAGATACAATCAGGTTATAGATGTAGTATCCGGACATTATGGACACCAATATTGTATAGGCGATTGCTATCAAAAGTTCGAGCTTACGGTGAAGTTTAATATATTTCACCCAGTTGATCGTCATACTTGCGCTGAAAACAAGCGCCCATAATCCCCAGTTGACACCTCTGCCGGTAAATATCTGCGTCACAAAAAAGAGCGTCGCCAAAGCCATCTGAACTACAACTGCGCTTCTACTTGCCTGCTTTAAGACTTCTTGTTCATATACATCCTTGTTCTTATTTTCTGCTCTGCTTTTTGCTAAAATTTCATCCTTGTTCATAATGGAAACCTCCAAATTGAATTGCCAAGTTTTCTTGTCTGATTTTATTATAACATCACCAAGTTTTCTTGTCAATATATATCGCCAAGTTTTATTTGCAAAAAGCAATATTCATCTTCATATTTCGTTTATGTGCCGAAAAGGGCGGTAAGCTCAAAACTTGCTCACCGCCCTAACTACTTGTCTCGCTATGCGTAGATAATTTCGCTGAAAATCATATCCCTAACTCTGGACTGTATTTCATTCATTTTCTGAACCCATAGCATTGCATTATCTGCTTTTAGTTGCTCATTCACATTTTCTTGCTCTGCAATCTGCTTTGTCAGCAGAAACAAACGCTTCTGTGCTTGCCTGTCGATGTCGGCAAGGTAGTCGTTTAGTCTGCCACTCGTAAGCAGGGTTATGTAGGTGGCTCTGCGGTATTCTTTCAGATACCGCAAGTGCCGCTGTCCCCACAAACCGATAGGCTGTTCTTTTTCGTCCGGTAAGATAAGACAAGGAATATAATAATCTCCTTGCAGTTCATACCACAGACCATTTTTATCATCGTAAATATACTTGTCCATTGAAAAATCCTCCGTTATAATATATTCGCACATACATCACAGTTCTCCGATTGCCACACTCTGTTATATCTTGTTATGAGATTTTCTTGCCCTTGCATTTGCCCTTATGAGCAGTCAGGGAAAGTGTAAACTTGTGTGTAACCGTATAAAGAGATAAGGCGAACACATTGCGATAAATCCTTTATTTTCAAGGCTTTTGGAGGATTTTATTAAAACACTGTAACCTCTGTTGAGAGGTCATAATTTACTGATATTCAAATTAATATTTATCGACAATTCGGGCAATAAAGTGGTATTTAATAAGGGTGACTCTGAAAATCCTGTTAAAGAAGAGTATATTACCTGCGTTTCTGACTTCCTGAGGGTACCCGATGAGCGTTCAAAGACGGTCAGAATTAATCTTAAAGATTTTATAGGTGAAAACGGACTTAAAAAAGGAGAAAAATATACTGTTTCTATCACAGCATTTGAAACTTTCGGAAAAAGCAGTGAAGCAAAAACAGCAGAAATCGTTCTTTGATTTAAGTGCTTTTCACCGATATAAAAAGGTGATTTAAAGTGAAGTACAAAACCGAACTCCATGCACATACAAGCGAAGTGAGCAGATGTGCTCATATCTGCGGAGAAGAGCTTGTAGAGATTTATGAAAAAGCCGGATATTCAACTGTGGTTATAACAGATCATATGAGTAAACGTACTTTTCCGGTTGTAAAAAAGAGAAAATGGAACGAGTATGTAGATGATTATCTCATAGGATACAATGCCGCAAAGAAGGCCGCACAGGGCAGACTGAATATCATTTTAGGCATGGAAATAAGCTTTTATGAAAATGACAATGATTATCTGGTTTACGGTGTCGATGAAAAATTTCTGCGACGTCATCCCAATATGATGGAAATGGGAATAAGAAAATTCTCGGCAGTGGCAAAACGCAGCGGTCTGATAGTTGTTCAGGCTCATCCTTTCCGTGATCATATGACTGTTATAAAACCTGGAATTGTAGAGGGAATAGAGATATTCAACGCACATCCTGGACATGATTCCAGAAATGATATTGCCAGAATGTGGGCTGAAAAGTACGGCTATAAAATCAGAACCTCGGGCAGCGATTTTCATGAAGTGCAGCATGGAGCAAGAGGCGGTATAATCACCGATTTTGAAATAAAAACAAATGAGGATTTGTTAAAAACTCTCCGTGGCGATTTCGAGCGTATTATTACTGATGATATTGAAAGCTGACTATGCTTTTTGACATTATAATAACAAAATATGACGGATACAGTAACTTTTACTGTATCCGTTTTATATTTTTTTGAATCATTTAACAAACTTTTTGAGGATGTTGAAAACCCAAAATCCGTTGTTTTATTACAGGATAAAAGTCTATATTTTTAGTGGTATATGTCGCATAAAAACTTCATATACTTCGCTGGATTCTGTATTTTGCATAAAAAAATTTGAAATATTTTTTTTCGACTTAAATTTGTTGTTAAAATAGACAAATGTTGATGGGCTAAACGCACAAAACTAACAAACATTTTCTTTGTTTTTTAATTCAATTGACTTTAACTGGAAATAAGATTATTATTTCTTTACAAAGAACATTATAGGATGTTTGTGTTTTTGGATGAAAGCTCCAAACAAACGCGAGTTGGCATTACATTAATGTTTTTAAATCGTTATCTTTTCTTTTGTATCTACAGCGCATTGGCGCTTTAAAGATAAATATTATTATGGAGGTGCAATGATTTGAAGAAAAGCAAACGATTAATTGGCGTCCTTCTGGCGGTAATAATCCTGCTTGTAAGCATACAGGCAGCTTTTGTTGCCGGAGCAGCAGAAGCCAATTCAATCAAAGTTGCCACTATCTCGGACATCCGTTATCAATCGGGTGCTACTGATAAAGAGGGACTTTTGCTTTCCAAGAGCGCTGCTATGCTTGACGCTGCTATTGCAAAGGTCAAGAACAGCAACGCTGACGTGCTGCTTGTAACCGGTGATTTAACCAACAACGGCAGCAAGTCTTCACACAACTATGTAGCTGAAAAGCTTGCAGAAGTTGAAGCGGAAGGTATTCCTGTTTACGTAATTCCTGGTGAACACGATGTTCGTGAAGGCGGCACTCTCACTGCGGTATCAAAGTCTGTTTTTGAGGAAATCTATAAGGATTTCGGTTATAGCGAATCCAAACAGGATCCCAATTCAGCCTCTTATGTCGCAGATCTGGGAAATGGCTTTGAAGTTGTCATGAGCGACTCTGTCGCAGCTGACGGTCAAGGTCAGATGACCCAGTGGGTAGTGGATCAGGCAAAATCAGGAATCAACAGCGGTAAAACTGTTTTTGCAGCTTCCCACCATCCTATAGTTACAAGGAGCAGTGTTGATAGAATATTCATCGATCTGCTTCACACACTGTCGAACGTTGAGCTTGAGCTTGGCGGAAAGTTCAAGATCTATACAAATGATCCTGATCAGGCGGCAGCAAGTCTCGGTCTTGTAGACCGTACATGTGTACTTAACAACTCCGGCGCATTGCTGGATGCAGGCGTTAAGTATCTCTTCTCCGGTCACGGAGGAACACTCAGCGTAAGCGGTACATCTACTACAAACGGTGCACAGCTTTACGACATCATGTCAGGTTCACTTGTAAATGCATCTGCTTCTGTTCGTTACACAACCCTGTATAAGGGCACTGATAACATGAAACAGCAGCGTGCAGAGTTTACAACTGATATGATAACTTCAGCACAGGGCGTTGACAATGTTGAGCAGGCAGCTCATGCAGCTCTTAAAGCGTACATGCCCACTGAGGTTGACAATGCAATCAGCACTGCCGAAAAGGTTATCGCACACCTTATTCCGGCAATTAAGCCCAATATTCAGAATGTTGTAAGAAATCTGGATTTTGCTGCTTTGGGAGTATCAATCCCCAGCATTGCAGACGGAATAGTTCAAGATGTTAAAAATGATTTGGCCAGCAGTTATGTAGGTCCTCTTTTTGATATTTTGGGTAATTCCACAAAGCTGCATAATATCATAACCGATTTACGCAGCGCCCTTGAAGCGATGGATTTCAACGGTCAGGATCTTTACGGATTCCTTACAGATGTATTCATCACCATTCAGAAGGGTGACGGTAAAACTCCAGCATCAGTTGAAGGCATTTTTGAAGCTATTCGCAACAAAGAGCCTGAAATGCTGGTAGGACTTATTAATTCTTTTGCTGATAACTTCGATCCTACAAATTTTGTAAATCTTCTCAACGAAGTACTTGATCTTAGGTTCAATAAGGGTTACGCAGCAGGAATTGCAAAAATCGATGTACAGCTCAGACCACTTCTGGCAGGACCTTATAAGGTCGTAAGCGTTGTTGATCCAATCGACCTTTGGGGAATACTTGATGGGGCCGTTACTCTTCCTGGTGGAAAGACAGTAAGCTCAGTTGTTCGTCCTTTGGTCAACGACCTTATTCTTGGTGGTCCTAATGATCCGACCACTAAGCAAACTCCCCAGAGATTCACTCAGAATCTTAAAGCCAATGCCGAACAGATTGTAAACCTTCTTTTCGACTTCGGTGTAGGAGATCTTATCGGTACAAACGTATTTGCTCAGGGACAGAAGGGTGCTGTTGTAGCACGTACAATCACATTCGAGGAATTCAGTGCAAACCTTGACAGACTTATTCCCAATAACGATGTCACATCTCTGAATCCTGCTGACTGGGATGCAGTAAGAGATGTTCTCAATGCTGCCGGACGCTTTACAGCAGAACAGCTTGCATCAGTAAATGATGTTCTTGTTCCGGCAACTGACACAGATCCTGCTGTGACTCAGCTCGACAAACTTAATGAACTTGCAAACGCAGAGTTCTATAAGGGAGTTGCAGATGCATTTACTGTAAAGGTAAACGCCTTACCTGCAACAGGATCCCTTACGCTTGATAATGCCGCTGAAGTTTATGCTCTTCAGCTCGAATATGACCAGTTCTATTCTGAGATAAAGGCAAATATCAGCGAAGATACAGTTGCAAAACTGAACGCAGCAGTTGCAAAGATCCGTTCACTTGAAAACTATGATCCTGCCGTTGATGCTGTTATTGAAAAAATCAATGCAATCGGCAAGGTAACAGTTGACAGTGAAGCAGCTATCAAGGAAGCACGTGATGCATATAATGCACTCGAGCTTCGTCAGAAGAAGTTGGTTACCAACTACGATGTTCTTGTTGCAGCTGAGGCTGCTTTAGAAGCTGCTAAGGAAAATGCAGTTATAATCAAGGCTGTTGAAGATAAGATTGCCGCAATCGGCGAAGTTACATATACTTCAGCATCCAAGATTAAGATAGACCTTGCCCGTGCCGCTTATGATGCACTTGATGATGAACTCAAGGCAAGCGTAAGCAACTATGAAGTTCTCACAGCTGCTGAGGCACGCTATGCAGAGCTTAAGGCTGAACAGGAAGATGCAGCAGCTGTTGCACCTGTAATTGCCAAAATTAACGCAATCGGTAAGGTTACAATTAACAGTAAGGCTCTTATTGAGGCAGCAGAAGCAGCTTATGCAGAGCTTACTGAGTCACAGAAAGCTCTTGTAACTAACTATGATGTTCTTGTTGCAGCAAGAGCAGCCTATGACGAACTTGTTCAGGCTGAACAGGGTGATAAAGCAGCAGCACAGGCAGTTATTGATAAGATTAATGCAATCGGCACAGTAACTCTTGAAAGTGAAGCTGCAATCGCTCAGGCAAGAGAAGCTTATGATAAGCTTACTCCTGCACAGAAGACACTTGTAACAAACTATGCGGTTCTTACAAATGCAGAAGCAACTTATGCAGCACTTGTAAAGCAGCAGGCAGATGAAGCGGCAGCAAAATCTGTTGAAGAACTCATTGATGCAATCGGTGAAGTAACCATTGAGAAGGAAGATCAGATTACTGCTGCAAGAGATGCTTACAATGCTCTTACATCAGATCAGAAACGACTTGTTTCAAATCTTTCTGTTCTTACAGATGCCGAGGCACAGCTGAGCGTACTTAAAAACGACTTCCTCTTTGAGGATGCGGCAACAGGTATTACTCTTCGTGCAGACAGCGGTGTTCTTCCCGCAGATACCGTTATGACAGTTAAATCAATTGTCAGCGGAGATATTTATGATGCAATCCTTGCCAAGGGATACAGTGCAATCCGTCTTTATGACATTGCTCTTACATCCGGCGATTCAGAAGCAGTACCTTCAAAGGCTGTAAGAATTTCTGTTCCTCAGTTTGCAGCAAATACAGCAGTATTTGCAGTTTCAGAGGATGGAACCCTTACTCCTGTTGAGGCAGTACTTGAAAACGGTGTATTTACATTTACATCAGATGATGCAGGAATGTTTGTTGTTGCACAGTCTAAGGTTTATGTAAACACTGAAGCTCTTGAAGCAGCAATTGCCGCTTTTGAAAAGCTCAATCCCTCAGAATATGATGAGATAGCTTTCGCAAAGGCAGATGCAGCTTACAGAGCAGCTAAGGCTGAGCTTGAAGCTAATTATGAGCTTACAGCTGCAAATCAGAGAAAGATTGATGCAGCAACAGCAGCACTTAATGATGCAGTTGCAGCTCTTCGTTATCTCCCTGCAGACATTTCTCAGCTTAACACAGCTCTTTATGCAGCCAAGATGCTCAACACTGCTGACTATCTTGACTTTACAGCGGTTGCTAAAGCAATAGCTGCTGCTGAAGATTTCCTTGCTGGCGAATACGACATCCGAGATCAGGCTGAAGTAGACAAACTTGCAAAGGATATCAATGATGCAGTAGCAGCTCTCAAGTTTGCTCCCGCAGACTTCACAGCTATTGACAATGCTCTTGCAAAGGTTCCGAAGGATCTTCAGAATTACACTGATGAATCTGTCGCAGCTCTTAACGAGGCAGTTAATGCAGCTAAAGAAGCTAAGAACACAATAACTCGTGAAGATAAAGATTGGGAAGCAAAAGTTGAAGCATATGCACAGGCAGTTCTTGATGCTATCGCAGGCCTTGAGAAGCCCGATGTAACTTATGCAGATACTTCTATGCTCGAGATGGCAATTGACATTGCAGCTCTTTATAATCCCAGCGATTATGTAGATTTCTCCGGCGTTGAGGCAGCTATCATTGCTGCACAGACTCTTCTTGACTCAAAGCCCACAGCCGACAGACAGGCAGAAGTTGACGCTGCTGAGATGGCAATCTATGACGCAATTGCAGTTCTTGAATGGGCATAAGTTAAAACTTAAAATCGTGCCGGGTTTTTATCCCGGTACGATTTTACCGAGAGTCTAAATGACTCAGAAAGAGGTGTTTTGAACACAATGAAAGCTAAGAAAGTTTTCTCAGGCAAGAGAATACTTGCTTTAATTTTGGCACTGGTTATGGCATTGTCTGTAATGCCCGTAGCCTTTGCAGCTGAACCTACAGGTCCGGTTCAGCAGACGGCCGGCAACCAGGTGGATGGTGTAGATGCAGGCCACTACGTATCTTTTAGAGCAGATTATCAGAACTTTGTATTTATCCAGACTCAGGATGATCAGGCTTTCAGATTCCAGTTCAACATGTATGCAAAGAAAAATGCAGGCGTTAACTACGGTTGGATTTACGCACGTGATGATTCACATCCGCAGACTCTTACAACTGCAATAGGTAAGTCATTTACTGTTGATTGGGATAATTACATTGGAGCGCTTCCTGGTACTTTTTTTGGAGGAAATGACTGGAGAAGTGCAGTTATTACAGTAAACTTTGTAGCCGATGGCGGAAAAGTTTATGATACCGCTCTTCAAGTAAATTATGATGGTAGAAGCACCGGCGGTGGTGGACAGACTCATTTAACATGGGATATTCCTCTCAGTGTTACAGTTATCGATAAGCGTGCTCTTAACTCTGCAATAGCAGCAGCTAAGGCAGCAGAAGCTGATGCTGAATATTATACCGAAGCAACATGGGGCGATGTAGTAAATGCACTTGCTAACGCTCAGACAGTTGCCGGTGATGTTATAGCTCAGCAGAGCGTAATTGATAAGTATGCACAGGCTCTTCAGCTTGCTGTTGATGCTCTTGAATATCAGAGCGCTGATTACACAGCACTTGATGCTGCTAAAGCAGATGCAAAGGCAATCCTTGACAACGAAAAGGTTGACGAAACCTATACAGTTGAATCACTTGCTCTTCTCAGAGAGAAATATGATGCAGCTCTTCAGGTTCCCGCTGACCTCGACGTACGTCAGCAGGCTCAGATAGACAAAGCAGCTTCCGAGCTTGCAGATGCAGTTGCAGGACTTGTTAAGTTTGCAAATTATACTTTACTTCAGAGTGCTGTAAACGCTTTTAATAATCTTAATCCGGCATATTTTGATGCCGATGATTTTGCAGCCGTTAAGGCTCTTGCTGATGAGGCTAAAGAAGCTCTTAAGCCTGAAAACAGACTTCCTGCTACAGAGCAGGCTAAAGTAACAGAGCAGGCAAGAAATCTTCTTGCAGCTATTAACGGTCTTAAAAAGCTTCCGGCTAACTATGAGGCATTTGATGTAGCAGTTTCCCTTGCTAAAGCAAAGCTTGATTCCTCTGAAATTCAGAACTATACTGCAATTTCAGTAAAGGCTCTTGAGGATGCATATCTTGCTTCCGCAAATGTTGAAAGAGATAAGGATATCACTTATCAGGAAACAATCGATGCAGCAACAAAGGCTATTACAGACGCTCTTGCAGGTCTTACCCTTAAAGGCGCTGATTATACAAAGCTTGACGCTGCAATCGCTGCTGCTGAAGCAGAGCTTAAGCGTTCCGATATAGCTGATTTCACAGACGCTTCTGTTCAGGCTCTTAAAGATGCTCTTGCAGCTGCAAAGGGTGTAAGCCGTGAACTTACTGTTGATCAGCAGAATGTAATTGATGATGCAAGAGATGCTCTTGTAGCAGCAACACATCTTGTTCTTAAAGATGCAGATTATTCTGCACTTGATGCAGCTATTGAAGCACGTGAGGCTGAGCTTGCAAATGCAAGAGAATCAGGTAAGTACACAGATGCTTCTATGGCACGCCTTGAGGCAGCCATTGGTGTTGCAAAGGCAGTTGACCGCACTTATTCAATTAAGGAACAGTCAAAGGTTGACGATGCTGTAAAGGCACTCAACTCTGTACAGCTTGAAAAGAAAGCAGCTGATACAGCAGCTCTTGAAGCAGCTATTGAGGCAGCCCAGAAGACTCTCAACGAGGCTGGAGACGAGTATACAGACGAGTCAAAGACAGCTCTTGCAGAGGCAATCAAAAAAGCACGTGAAGTTCTTGCAACTTACGGCGGAGACGTTGATAATCAGGCAATTATAGATAAGGCTGTTACAGACCTTGAGGCTGTAAAGCTCCAGCTCAAAAAGGCTGACTATACAGACCTTGACGCAGCTATCAAAGCAGCAGAGGATTTCCTTGCAGATCCTGAGACAGAAGAACTTTACACTCCTGAAGCAATTCAGAAGGTAAAGGATGCTCTTGATGCTGCAAACGCAGTTGACCGTGATCTTACAATTAATGATCAGGCTGTAGTTGATAATGCAACAGATTCTCTTGTTAATGCAATGCCCGGCGACAGCGGATACAAAGAGGCAAACCTTGAAGCTCTTGTAGCAGCAATCGCAGCAGCAGATGAGAAACTTGCAGCAGAGGATATCGCTGATTACACAGAGGAATCCATTGCAGCTCTCAAAGCAGCTCGTGACGATGCTCAGGCAATGGTTGATCGTAAGCCCAGCATTAAAGAGCAGGATGATGTAAATGCAAAGGCAGCAGCTCTTAACGCTATGGAACTTACTCTTAAGGGTGCAGATTACAGTGCACTTGAGGCAGCAGTTGAAAAGGCAACTTCCGATTATGCTAAAGCTGAGGCAAGCGGACTTTATACAGAAGCTTCACTTCAGGAACTTATGGCTGCTATAATTTCTGCAAATGCACTTCTTGATAATCGTACTCTTACTATCAAAGAGCAGAATATAGTTGATAACGCAGCAGCAGCTCTCAAAGTCGAGCTTACTTATAAGAATGCTGATCTTTCAGAGCTTGTAAAGGCTATTGCAGCAGCAGAAGCTAAGATGGCAGCTCCCGGATACGGAGATTATACACTTGCTTCCAGACAGGCTCTTGAGGCTGCACTTGCAGAGGCAAAGGCTCTTCGTGACGAGATGCCCAACATTCTCAGACAGGCTGACGTAGACGCAGCTGCAGAGAAGCTCAACAATGTTAAGCTTTCACTTCAGGGTGCTGACTACACTGCTCTTGATGAGATAATTGCAGAAGCAAAGGCTCTTCTCGAAACAAATCTTTCCGATAAGTATACAAATGTTTCAATTGATGTTATGAAGGCAGCACTTGTTGAGGCCGAGAACATCGACAGAGAACTTGATGTAAGCGATCAGGATTACGTTGATGCAGCAGCACAGGCTCTTCGCAATGCAATCGATGCACTTAATCCTTACAATAAGGTAACAGGTGTACAGATTACACAGAACGGTCAGGTTGTTGACGGCGATGTTGCTTATGTAAAGGTTCCTTGGTATAAGACATACAAGAGCCAGTCCACAACACTTGGCTATCAGCTTAGCAGTGATGCTAATGTAGCAAGCGTTAAGTGGGAACTTGCAAACTGGTCTGTTGAAAATCCCGAAGCTGACATTATTGACAATGGCGACGGTACAGTTACAATTAAGCCAAACGGTAAGGGCATCGGAGCTCGTTCCTGCTGGGTAAAGGTTACTGTTACTGACGTTAACGGCAACACAGTTGAAGATATCGTAAAGGTACGTTTCTACAACTGGGATTGGCAGAAATAATCAGTTTAATAAAAGCTGAATATTAAAAGCTGAAAAGGGGCTTCCCGTATTTTGCGGGAAGCCCTTGTTTACAATATGTGTAAAATAAAATGGACTTCAGTTTATCTGAAGTCCATTTTAATTATTTTATAAGATTTTTATGCTAATCTTTTGCTTCAATAAGCTTTTTTGCTTTTTGATGTTTGGTCGTAGAAACCAAATCTGCAATAACAAAGATACATAGAACAGGAAGAAGTACGATTGTGTAGATAGCGTCTTTGGCACCGTCCCGTGCGTGAGTAGAAAGCATGCCGTATCCTAATAAAGTGAAAGTAAAGTAAACTGCATTTATGCAGAGAATACCATAAGCAGAAGTTCTTTTGGATGTAATGAAACCATGGATAACCAAAAGGATTCCTAAAACTCCCATTATCACCAAAATATAAAGTCCAATCGAGAGAAATGAAAGTGATGCAATGGCGGCGAATGATATTATAATACCTGTCAGACCTGCATAGGCTGTTTGAGAGCGGCTTTTGCTTTTTTCAAAAACAGACATCAAATAGTAAATGAAAGTGATTATAAACGGTATGCAAACCAAGACACCTAAAAATATTTCATCTACCTTTTTTGAGAAAAAAACAGCTGCAATTATCAGAAACAGTTCCTCAATAATGAGCAATGCAGTCAGAAACCATCCTTTGTTTATAAATGATTTAAGATTTACATTTTTCATTATTTTCATCTCCTTATTAAATTTTATTTTTTTACTTAATTCCTATAATCACCCCCATAGGATTATTAAAGTGTTTGTATTTATAAATGATATTACATAAAACTATTCTTAATTTGTAATTTTATAGTATTATCTTTACTCTTTAAAATCAACCTGAATAATGTACAATTAAGCTTTTTGTATTATAGAAGAGTTTAACAAAGATAGTGACGCTACAAAATGTATACACATCAAAACACAGTGGAAAACCTGTGATAATAAAAAATATCCATTGCAAATTAATGCAACGGATATTTTTAAGTTTTTTTATGTGTCAAGTTCAAGATAATACAGCATTTGATTATCGGCATCAAATACTGCCAGTGATAAATTGAAAGAGCCTCTGTCGAATATCTTTGTATCATCACGTGGGTTCTCGGACTCAGCATGCCTGTCATAAAAAGTATAAAAGCCATTTTCTATCTGCGGTACGAAAGTTTTTCCGCTGTCGGCTTTATTTTCTCCTATTGTTTCATATAGTAAAGTTTCTACATTGGGAGAAAGGGGCACTTGTTTCCAGACATGACTGCTTTTTATAGTATTTTCAATATCTGTGTTTGAGCAGTCATATATTTCACATTTGAGTCCGTCACCGTGAAATCCGCCGTGGGTATCGTATACTGAAAGGGGCTTGTAATCTGATAAATCTATTCCGGTAATTTCTTTATATTCTTCACCTGTGTTGGTTGTGCATCCGGCAAGGACAATGAGAAGCAGAAAAGGTACCAATATTATAGATAATCTGCATTTCTTCATAAATCATACCTCTTTTGTGTCTTTAGAAGCGGGACGATATTCCAGAATATCGCCGGGCTGACATTCAAGAGCGGAACAAAGTTTACATAAAGTGGATATTTTAAGGGCTTTGGCTTTTCCATTTTTTAAAATGGATATGTTAGCCATTGTTATACCTACTTTTTGTGAAAGCTCGGTTACGCTCATTTTACGTTTTGCCAGCATAACGTCGATGTTAAAAATGATTTCATCTTCCATGGTTTTCTCCTTATATGGTTAAATCGCTTTGTTCCTGAAGCTGTGCTGCTTGATCTGCCAGGTGGGCAAAAGCTTTAGAGATAACTGCTATTGTAATTCCTGCAAAAACAACTCCCATTGAGCAAAGAACTATGCTCGGATGATTCATGTTCATAAGCAGAAGAATTATATTGCCGACAAAAAAGAATATTGTGTCTGAAATGGCAAGGACAGAAATTTTTCTGAAGCGTTTTGAATTTTCAAAAGAAAAAGCTTTGTTTTCGGCAATACTTTTTGCTATCTGCCACATGAAGCACAGAACAAGATAGCAGGGGATTCCTGAAATCCACAGGAAGATGAGCCAAGGATAATAATAGCTTTGGGTTTCGGGATAACTTTGCACTATCATATGGCCAATAGTTGGAAATGCCCAAAAGTAAATGAGCGCTCCGCAAACAGCCATTCCGATTATTACAGCCTTAAGCTGTTTTGACAGTGATTGTTTAAACATAAATTTTCCTCCTTTGCTTTTGTGGTTACAGTATAGCACTGCAATTTTGGTATGTCAATAAAAATTTATTGTATTACAATAAATTTTTGACGTAAAAAAGCTGCAAGTCTGAATTGTTAATCAAACTTGCAGTCTTTTGGTGGAGATGGCGGTAATCGAAACCGCGTCCGAAAACCCCTTGCCACAACTTTCTACGAGCGTATCCTTTCTTTTAAATCTCCCGCAGCTTCACGCCGAAAGGCAGGCTTAAAGCTTTGGCAGCCTCTGAGTCATGACAGCCTTAGAGGTATGGGGCTGTTCACGTTCACTGCTAATCGACGTTCTTATCCGAACCGCAGTACTTTCGGTAAGAACGGGTGCCTAATTAGGCAGCCTGTAAAGAAACGTTTTTGTCGTTTATTTTTAAAAGTTGCGGATTTTATAGCGGTTCCGCACCGCTGCTCGCTTATCATGGTTCAGAATCCCCGTCGAAATCCTTTCATCCCCATGTTATTTAAAGAGAATGGCAGGGGAGTTAACCCATGCGCTCCTTAACGGCACGTTCCATATCACGCTTTGCGCTCTTTCTTGCCATATCTTCTCTTTTATCGTAATTTTTCTTACCCTTACACAGACCTACCTGTATTTTGAGTCTACCCTTTTTAAAATATGCAGACAGTGGGATAAGTGTATATCCCTGCTGCTTCATAAGTCCGTAAAGGCGATTAATTTCACGCTTGTGTAAAAGGAGCTTTCGCACTCTTAAGGGATCACGGTTAAAAATGTTTCCATGGTCATAAGGGCTTATATGCATACCTCTTACAAAGATTTCACCGCCGTCTATTGAGCACCATGCATCTTTAAGGTTGATTCTGCCGTTTCTTACGGATTTAACCTCAGTGCCGAAAAGCTCAATACCGGCTTCAAGGCTTTCAATAACAAAATAGTCATGAAAGGCTTTTTTGTTATTTGCAACTGTCTGTAATTCACTTGATGCCAAAGCCTTTCACTCCTTTTTGTTTTATGTGGATAGAAATTATATCACAAAGATTTTAAAAATCAAGTCTAAAACCGTCTTTTGGCAAATATTATAATATGCGTCTGCCTTCAATCGCCCTTGAAAGAGTTACTTCGTCGGCATATTCAAGGTCAGCACCTACGGGAACACCATAGGCAAGACGGCTTACTGTAACACCAAGAGGCTTTAAAAGTTTTGAAATGTACATTGCCGTAGCCTCACCCTCGATAGTGGGGTTAGTGGCAAGGATAATTTCCCTTACGCTGTCGTCAATCCTTTTAAGCAGCTCTTTAATGGTGAGCTGATCTGGACCTACGCCATTCATAGGAGAAATTGCGCCGTGGAGCACATGGTATGTACCTTTGTACTCACGGGTGCGTTCAATGGCTATTACATCTCTTGGATCTTCAACAACGCAGATTACGCCTTTATCTCTGGTTTCACTTGCGCATATTGAGCACTTTTCTCCGTCTGCAAGATTGCAGCATACAGAGCACTTGCGTATTTTTTTATGTGCCTGAGTAATTGCATCGGCAAACTCCTCAGCCTTCTGGTCAGGGAGATTGAGCACATAGAAAGCCATTCTTTGTGCGCTTTTTTTGCCTACACCGGGCATACGCTCAAACTGCTCAATAAGCTTTGCAAGGGGAGCAATATCATAGCCCATTAAAACAGACCTCCGGGCATTCCGGGAATATTAAGTCCGCCTGTAACCTTGTTCATTTCGTTTTCCATTGTATCGTTAGCCTTGCGGATAGCTTCATTGAATGCAGCTGTAATAAGGTCTTCAAGCATTTCGATATCTTCGGGATCTACAACGTCGGGCTTGATATCGATTTTCTGAACTTCATGTTTGCCGTTTACTGTAACGGAAACAGTTTCGCCGCCCACAGTAGCAGAGTATTCAGCCTCTTCAACTTCCTGCTGAACTCTTGTCATTTCGTTCTGCATTTCCTGGATCTTTTTCATCATGTTTGCCTGTGACATATTGCTCTGTCCGGGTATTCTTGCTTTCATTATTGTTTCCTCCGTTTAATTCACTTAACCGAAAATGGAACATCGGTTTCATCTATTTTTTTTATGAGATCCGCAAGGGGATCTTTTTTAGGCGCTGCGGCTCCTGTATCTGGAGCACGGTAAACGCCGAGTCTGTATTTTTGTCCAGTAACCTGAATTACAGCCTGATTAATCATAGCCACATGATTGTCCTTTTTAAGGAAAGCTGAAAGTACAGGATTAGGTGATTTTATAAGCAAACGGTTACCGTCTCTTATAAATGCAGATGAGCCGTTTAAAATTCCCACAAGAGGTTTGTCAGTTTTGCTGAGCTCTGCAAGAACTTCCGGCCACATATTAAAGTTTGAATCACCATTTGAAGCGGGAATTGATACATTAGTTTCTGTTTTTGGTGCAGGTGCTTCTGGAACAGGAGCAGAAGCAGCAGGCTGAGTCTGAACCTGAACAGGCTCTCTTTCAACGGGCTCCTGTACCGTTGCATTGTTTGCCGGAGCCGGTTCCACATCCCAAGGCGGCAATTCATCCTGAGGTTCGGAAGTTTCAGGAGTTTGAACAGGTGATTTTATAACCGGTTCTGCTTTTGTTTCCGTCACAGGCTGAGCTACGGGAGCGGAAGGAGCGGCAGCTGATAAAACGGCGCCGTTTTTAATCATATTTTCGAGTACTGATATTCTTTCGAGAATCGCTTCTGTACTTTCGCTGAGTTTCGGTGAGCAGAGCTTTATGAGAGTCATCTCCATTTTTATGCGTCTGTCTGCGCCGTTTCTCAAACTCTTAAGGGCTTTCTGCAAAAGATCGAGAGCGAAAAGTATCTGTTCAAGGGTAAAGCGTGAAGCTTCATTTTTTATGCGGTTTAGCTCATCGTCTGTACAGATTATAAGCTCTGAAGGCGACGGCATTGTTTTGCATATCATAAAGTTTCTGAAATGTTCTGTAAGCTCTGTGCACAGCCGTTCCATATCGCAGGAACTGTTGTGGAGAGAGTCGATTATTTCAAGAACCTTTTTGCAGTCATGGTTTATTACAGCGTCGGAAACAGCGAAGAGATAATCTCTGCCTGCGAGTCCTGCTGATTTACGTACTGTTTCAGCGTTGACCTCTTTGTTTTCCCCGGCGCACTGATCCAGCAAGGAAAGTGCATCACGCATACCGCCGTCGGCAATTCTTGCAATGAGCATTGCTCCATCGTCAGTGAGGCTTATGTTTTCCTCTTCTGCTATATATTTAAGTCTGCCTGTTATATCTTCAGGAGCTATGCGGCGAAAATCGAACCGCTGGCATCTTGAAAGAATAGTGGCAGGAAGCTTATGAACTTCCGTAGTTGCAAGGATGAACATTACATATTCGGGAGGCTCTTCCAGAGTTTTCAGCAGAGCGTTGAAAGCTCCGATTGAAAGCATGTGAACTTCATCTATTATATATACTCTGTATTTTGCCTTTGAAGGAGTAAAGTTTGTCTCTTCTCTCAAATCTCTGATGTTGTCAACGCCGTTATTGCTGGCAGCGTCTATTTCCACAACGTCGAGAATGGAGCCGGAATCAATCCCTTTGCAGATTTCACATTCGTTGCAGGGATTTCCGTCTATGGGATTAAGACAGTTTACTGCTTTTGCAAGAATTTTTGCACATGTAGTTTTACCTGTTCCTCTGGAACCTGTAAAAAGATACGCATGGGCAAGTCTGCCCGCTTTAAGTTCATTTGTAAGGGTGGAGGTGATATGAGGCTGACCCACAACGTCGGAAAAGACTTTAGGACGCCATTTTCTGTACAGTACCTGATACAAAATTAAACCCTCCATTAGTAAAAATCAAGACAGAAAAAAAGAACCCTGTCCCTTTGGTCACACGGTGTGCAGGCGAAACTGTGGCGCACAACGCTAACCGCTTAATGCTGCTCGGTTCCCCGCCTGACATGGTTCACGGCGTGTTGCCGCACAGAACCCACACACCGCATGACCAACTGGACACGATTCCAACGGTTTGTGCCGAATAAAACACAGCACAATTCCCATATATTATAATATATGATTACCGTATTGGCAAGTAAAATTTAAGTATTAAAATTATTTTAGTCTTATTGTTCCCAATTTGTAACATTAAAATCTCCTTAAAATTATTGTTTATCTATCCGCTATGTGATAAAATCTGTTTAGCTATAAAAATCAGGAGGCATAGTAAATGGAAATAATCGAGATAATTAAAACCATAATTATCGGCATAATTCAGGGTATAACCGAATGGCTTCCCATAAGCAGTACGGGACATATGATTTTGGCAAATGAGTTTTTAAAGCTCAATGTTTCCGAAAGCTTCTGGGAGATGTTCCTCGTTGTTATTCAGTTTGGCTCTATTCTCGCAGTTGTTGTTCTCTATTTCAGTAAACTCAATCCTTTTTCCATAACTCACAGAAGAAATTATATCAAAGAAAATCCCAATGCAGGATTTTTTGCCAAGCAGTGGGCAATCTTTAAGCCTGAAACAATTTCACTTTGGCTTAAAGTTGTTGTAGCCGTTGTCCCTGCCGGAATAATCGGTGTTCTCTTTGATGATTTCCTTGAGGAAAAGCTTTATAATTACATCACTGTTGCAATTACACTTATCCTTTACGGTATTCTCTTCATACTTCTTGAGAATAATCCCAAAACTCCCAAAATCAAAAATTTTGACGCTATAAGCTATAAAACAGCTCTTCTTATCGGTGTGTTCCAGGTGCTTGCTCTTATCCCCGGTACATCACGTTCCGGTTCAACAATCCTCGGTGCTGTATTCCTTGGATGCTCAAGAGCTGTTGCCGCTGAGTTCTCTTTCTTCCTTGCAGTTCCCGTAATGCTCGGTGCAAGTGCTCTTAAGATAGGCAAATATGCTGTGGAGCAGAGTGAAGCAGGGCTTGCTCTCTTTACTTCAAACGAATGGATAACCCTTATTCTTGGAATGGTAGTTGCTTTTGTTGTTTCACTCTTTGCAATTAAGTTCCTTGTAAACTTTGTAAAGAAACACGACTTCAAGGTATTCGGATATTACCGCATAGTTCTCGGTATAGTGGTTATCGCATATTTCCTCGTAAAGACATTTGCGTTTTAATTAAAAACACATAATAACAAATAAGACCCGGTTTTTGCATTTGAGCAGAAACCGGGTTTATGTTTAAATAGAATCAGAATATAAAATTATCAAGAATAAGCCTTAATACAAGCACTCCTGCACATGAGCAAAGTGCGACGGTAAGCAGGCTCTTTTCAAACATTGCCAATACTAATGCAATAACAACGCCGAAGCTTGCGCTTATTATTGCCGATGTGCCTTCTCCGGCTCCGAAGAATATTGCCGGGAATGTCATAGCTGCAAGTACCGCATAAGGAATATAAAAGAGAAATGATTTAATAAATCTACTCTTGATTTTCTTTCTGAATACCGCAAGGGGAATCGCTCTTATAAGATATGTGACCCCTGCCATAACTGCTATGTAAATAAGAAGTGAGGAGGTTGTCATTATTCATTCGCCTCCTGTTCTGTTTCGGGTTCATCGTCGTTTACGGGATTTACAATTGCGGCTATGATGCTTGCAGCAACAGCGCATATGATAATTGAAAATCCGCTTGAAACATTTTTAAGGAAAGGTACAAAATAGAAAAGACAGCTTAAAATCACAGCGGCAAAAATTACAAGCCGGATAGGTGCGCTTTTCTTTGCGGGAGGAATGATTATGGCAATGAACATTGCATATATGGCAAGACCTAAAGCGTCGTTTACCACCGGAGGGATGAAACCGCCTGCAACGGCTCCGAAAAGTGTTCCCAAAGTCCAGCCGGCATAGGGGATAATGGAAAGACCGGAATAATATTTTGCGCCTATCTCTTTTCCCTGATTTACCGCAACGGCAAAGATTTCATCTGTATTGCTGAATGCGGCAATTAATCGTTTGGGAATGGAAAAGCGTTTTTCCATTTTTTGTGAAAGTGTAAGTGACATAAGTGAATACCTTGCATTAATGACAAGCTGTGTCATTGCCATTTCTACAAGGGAACCGGCTCCGGCGATAATTGAAAGTCCTGCAAACTGTCCCGCCGAGGTGAGGTTTGTCATTGAAATAAGCACGGCTGCCCACACGGGAATGCCTGCCGATACAGCCATCATGCCGAAGGTAAAGGAAACGGAAAAATAACCTAATCCGATAGGTAAACCGTCTTTGAGCCCCTTTTTGAAGCTGTTTTGAATTTGTGTGTTATCCATTAAAAAAACTCCGTTTGAATATATTTTCAGCAAATGATATTATATCACTCCATGCTGTCTATTTCCACAAAAATTTTATCGATATATTGACAAATGGGATATAATAGAAGTCGAGAAAAGGGGGATAAAGATGTATAAAGCCATATTATTTGATTTGGACGGCACGCTTCTCAATACACTGGACGATTTAAACGAGAGTATGAATAAGGTGCTTGTAAAAAACGGATATAAAGAGCAGACTAAGGATGAAACAAGACGCTTTGTAGGCAACGGAGTGCGAAAGCTTGTGGAGCGTTCATTGCCGGGTGAAAGTGTAGAACTTTATGATAAAATAGAGGCTCAGTTTAAAGAATGCTACGCAAAGAATATGAGAAACAAAACAGCGCCTTACGAGGGAATAGAGGAGCTTTTAAAAGCTCTGAAAGAAAGACAAGTAAAGGTCGGAGTTGTTTCAAATAAATTTGACGGAGCAGTAAAGAGTCTTTGCAAAGAGATTTTTGGAGAATACACTCAGGTAGCCGTAGGGGAAAGATCTGGAGTGAGAAAGAAACCTGCTCCTGACAGCGTACTTGCTGCCATTGAAGAGCTGGGCGTAAAAAAGGAGGAGGCAATTTATGCCGGGGATTCCGATGTTGATATAGAAACGGCGAAAAATGCAGGTATAAAGAGTATAGGAGTAACCTGGGGATTCAGAAACAGGGAACTGCTTATTTCCTGCGGAGCTGATTTCCTTGCGGATAGGGCGGAAGATATTCTCAAAATAGTTTGCGGATAAAGTCGAAAAGGGGAGAGTTTAAGACTACAAAACTCTCCCTGTTTTTATTGAAAAAGAAAGTATAATATGATATTATTAAAAATACGCTGAAAAGAAAATATAACCGCTCGTGGCGCAGCTGGATAACGCAGCAGATTCCGATTCTGAAGATCGGGGGTTCAAATCCCTCCGGGCGGGCCAGAAAATCCGATGGGACTTAGAGTCTCGTCGGATTTTTACGTAAGAGAGGGATTCGAACCCTGAGAGGGTGAGCAGCGTAAAGAAAACAGTCCGGTGGACTGTTTTCAGCTGCGAAATTCGCAGCAGCTGTGCTGCAAGAACGCTTTACGCAGTGCGAAGCACAGCGTAAACATCCCTCCGGGCGGGCCAGACTGAGTCTGGACGCATTTTGCGTTTGGACTCTTTTTGTTTGTTAGAAGTAATACGCTTGCAATTTTACCGGCATCTTTTTTTATATCTGTGACCAAAAGCCGAAGGGACTTAAATTTCGTCGGATTTTTAAGTAAGAGAGTGATTTGCACCCTGAAATGGTGAGTTATGGCACTACTTAAAAAGAAGAAAATAAAAATTTAAAGCAGTACAGTATTGCTGATTTTTACGACCTTGCTACAATAATCTGTTAAAGAGGTATCACAAATAATAGCAAAAATATCAGTGGATATTTTTTACAGTTAAAAAACAATGTCTATTTCCCTCTCTTTTGGAAAAAACAAAAGGGGAGGAGAAAGTTATGGATATATTAAAAGTGATACTTACAGCATTTCTCTCGGCTGGAACGCTGTTTCTTATTGCAAAGATAATGGGACACAAGCAAATGGCGCAGCTTGACTTTTTTGATTATATTAACGGTATTACCATAGGTTCAATTGCAGCGGAGCTTGCAACGGAATTGGAATCTCCCTTGAAACCTCTTACGGCGATGATAGTGTACGGAAGTATCTCAGTATCTTTAAGTGTTATTACGAGAAAATTTCCGAGAACCAGAAAATATATCAACGGTACTCCTACGGTGATAATGAACGGCGGGAAAATTTACCGTAAAAATATGAAAAAGGCAAAACTTGATTTAAGTGAATTTATGGTTATGTGCCGTCAGGAAGGATACTTTGATTTAACCGAAATACAAACGGCCATTTTTGAATATAACGGACGGCTTACTATATTGCCGGTAAGTGAGAAACGCCCCATAGAGCCGGCGGATATGAACCTTACTGTTTTACCGGCTGCGCTTTTTGCAGAGGTCATTATGGACGGAAGAATTTTAGGTGAAAATCTCGAAAAAATGGGACTTGACGAAATATGGCTTCAAAAGAGAATAAAGGAGCAGGGATATAAAAAGATGACTGAGATTTATCTCGGAATATGTGATAATAATAAAAATCTCGTTTTGTTCAAGGGCGAATAAAAATAAAACAGCACAGCGGGAAATACAATCATTCCGCTGTGCTGTTGTTGTTTTAGCAGTTCCAGTTTATTTTTGCGGGATTCGGTTCGTCCTGAACCGAAACTTTTTTAAGCTCATCAAAAGCTTTTTGAAGTTCTTCTTTGGCCGCTTTGTCGTAATTTTCGGCAGTTTTAGAAAGTCCAAGCTTATGGTACGCATATGCCGCCGCACCGTAAAAAAGGAATCCCAGTGAATTTGTGGGAGTTTGTACCACAGCGCAGGCGGTGGAAACGGCTCTTGCCGCAGCCTGTGCTATGGGATTATCAGCAATATTTCTGGCTGTTTCAGCGGCAGCTTTAAGATAAGGCTTAATATCTTTAAGAGCTCTTTCTCCTCCGAGATATTCTCTGCAAGCTGCTATTGCGCTTTTTAAAGAATCATCTTGTGGCACCTCTTCAAGAAAAATACTCAGATAATTTTCCTCTGCATAGTTTATTGCCCATTTTGAAAGAGTTTCATGACTTTGAGTTTCAATGAGGTTCATTAAATTTATGCATTCTACGCTTTTTATATCGCCTAACATCTTTCTAAGTTTTGCCATAATTGAAGCCCCCGTAAATGAAAGGTTAAAATGCGTATTTAATAATCACTGCGCCTGCTACGATTACAGCTGCTGCCACAACGCCTTTTACAATCATGGGCTTTGCAGCGTCAAAGGAGCTTGGTGCATGGGTATAGATAAAATACTTAAAGGGATTTGTAACTCTCTTTCCTAAAAGAGAACGGTAGGTTATAACTCTTGTTTCGTATTTTTCGGGAGAATTTTCATCAATTTCAAAAACTCGTACGCCTCTGTCAAGACCGGGACCATAAACGTTAAAGCCGGCACCGGGTGTGTAGCCCAAATCTATTCCATCAACTGTACCATTAAAGCAGTTAATGTGGTCGTGGCCGAAATATGCGCCTATAACATCGCCCTGTTTAACCCAAGAGTCGAACTGACCGCTGCTCTTAAAGGGAGATGCAATATTCTCTTTCATAAACGAACCGGGTTTCTGCCATTTTTCATCGAGTATGTAAAAATCGGGATTAGCTCTGTTTCCCTGTATTGCACCCTTTGTGTCTTTAGAAACTTTCCTAAGCAAACGGTACATTTCCGGTACCGGGATGTGCTGGAATACAAGGGAGGGAACAGGCTTACCGCCGTTTTCGTTTTTAAGCTGCTGACTTGTTTCTTCGTACCATTTAATCTGTTCAGGGGATACAGCGGCATATCCGCCGTCAGGATTCTTTTCGAGAGAATCGATTATATAGAGATTAAAAACTACTTTATCAGAATTTTCTGAATAAATCGGGAGATTAAAAGTTGCAAGACCTCCCGGCATTGAATCATCTGAGGAACCGTTTACACATGTGGAATAGCTCTTGTAGTATTCCATTTGCTTCTCTTTGCCGCACCCTGCAAAGCGGTCGTGGTTTCCGAATGTAGCTGCAAAGGGAATCCCTCTTTTTTCAAGGGGAGTAATAATTTTATCAATTGTTATTCTGGCTTTTTCATTTCCGTCGCCGCCGGCAAGGTTGAAACCATAGCCTTTAATCTGGTCGCCTGTGAAAACCACAAGATCGGGCTTTTCAGTATCTAAAGCCGCCTCTATTAATCTTACCGTATCAGTAGCGGTTTTTTGTGTATCCTGAGTATCGGTAATCTGCATGATTTTAAGTTTTCCGTTTTTAAAACGAAGCTTTTTGCTGTTATCCATAAAATGACAAGACCTCTTTAATTTCTCAAATTTGTAACGGTAAAATCATAACATAAAATATTGTTAAATGCCATAGCATTTGGCAAAATGGTGTAAGATTGTTAAAGAATTATAGTAATAACATAAAAATTAGACGATTTAAGTAAAATGGTGTTGTTTTTTGACACGGAAACGTTATCATATATAATAGCGGAGTTTAAAATTCTATACTAAAAGGAGAACGCAATATGCGCAGCGAAGGAGAAACGCTGAAGTTTAAAAACGGTAAATTTAAGGTTATGCATATAACCGATACCCAGGAAAGTGCGGCAGTTGCAAAGGATACCCTGAAACTTATAAACGCCGCCTTGGATGCTGAAAAACCGGATCTGGTAGTTTTCACAGGCGATCAGATTAAAGGTTACAGTGTTACATTCCTCGGTAAAAACAAGGAAGAAATTATTAAAAAGACAATTGGAAAAATTATTGAGCCGGTAGTAAAGAGAAATATACCCTTTGCGGTTACATTCGGAAACCATGACCGGCAGACAGGTATTTCAAACGACAGACAGATTAAGTTTTATGAAGAGTACAACCAGTGCGTAAAGGGAGCAGACGTATATGGCAGCGGAACCTATACCGTACCAATTGAAGGTGCTGATGGAAAGCCCGCAATGAATATCTATATGGTTGATTCAGGCGGAGATGCAAAGGGCGGCGGATACGAAGCTGTTACCCCTGAGCAGATAGAG
>UQGM01000015.1 GCA_900540535.1 uncultured Oscillospiraceae bacterium
ACCTGTGACCCTCTGCTTGTAAGGCAGATGCTCTCCCAGCTGAGCTATGCTCCCACATAACCGCCATTTTTTATCGGCCGCTTCGCTTTGTGTTTTGCTCTGTGTAGCGGCGACGTTGTATACTATACAGCATTCGGGGATAAATGTCAACACCTTTTTTCAATTTTTTTTAACTTTTTTTCGAGACCCCTGAAAAACAACGTAACCACGTTGTTTTGGCCACCTATCCCCTTAAAAAAGAGCGGAGTATTTTCAGATAATCTCTGAGAAAATATCCGCTCTCGCCCTTCTGTTTAGAAAAAATTTATTTTATATTCTCGTATCCAGAAGATCTACATATCTGTTTTTGAACTCTTCAAAAGTACCCTCGTCCAAAGCCGCACGGATTTTTTCCAGAAGCGTATTATAGAAATATAGGTTATGCATTACGCAAAGACGCATTGCCAGCATTTCCTTACTCTTAAACAGATGTCTTATATATGCTCTCGAATGATTTCGGCATGTGGGACAGTCGCAGTTCTCATCAATAGGTGAAAGATCACGCTCGTATTTTGCATTATTAATATTGATTATGCCGTTCCATGTGAAAAGATGACCGTGTCTGGCGTTTCTGCTGGGCATTACGCAGTCGAAAAGGTCGACTCCCCTGCTTACACCCTCGATGATGTTTCCGGGCGTTCCTACGCCCATCAGATACCTTATTTTATCGTGAGGCATATATGGCTCAACAGCTGAGATTATGTCATACATGACCTCTTTAGGCTCACCTACTGCAAGACCGCCTATTGCATAACCGTCAAGATCCAGTTCTGCGATTTTCTTCATGTGCTCAATTCTCAGATCTTCAAAGGTACATCCCTGATTTATTCCGAAAAGCATCTGATTCTTATTAAGGGTATCGGGAAGCGAATTAAGGCGCTCCATCTCCGCTTTGCATCGGCAGAGCCAGCGGTAAGTTCTTTCACAGGATTTTTTTGAATACTCATAGGTTGCGGGATTTTCAACGCACTCGTCGAAAGCCATAGCTATTGTAGAACCTAAGTTAGACTGTATCTGCATACTCTCCTCGGGTCCCATAAAAATACGTCTGCCATCTACATGGGAGGCAAAATATACGCCTTCCTCTTTGATCTTACGAAGTCCCGCAAGGGAAAACACCTGGAAGCCGCCGCTGTCAGTAAGAATGGGACCGTGCCATCCGGTAAAATCATGGAGTCCTCCAAGGTCACGGATAAGCTTATCACCGGGACGCACATGAAGATGATAGGTATTGCAAAGCTGTACCTGACATTTTATATCCTTTAAATCATAAGCCGAAACGGCGCCCTTAATAGCTCCGCAGGTGGCAACGTTCATGAATGCGGGAGTCTGTACAGTACCATGCACTGTCTGAAACTCGCCTCTTCTTGCATTGTTTTCTTTTTTAATTACCTTAAACATTTACTTCTCCTTATATTATAAGCATTGCGTCGCCAAAGCTGAAAAATCTGTATTTCTCCTCAACGGCTGTCTTATAGGCGTTCATTGTATTTTCATAACCGCAAAATGCGGAAACAAGCATTATAAGTGTACTTTCAGGCAAATGGAAGTTTGTAAGAAGCGCATCTATGCACTTAAACTCATATCCGGGATAGATGAATATATCTGTCCAGCCCTCTGCTTCCTCAATTTTTCCGTTAAATGTTGCGACAGATTCCAGAGTACGGCAGCTTGTAGTTCCCACTGCTATAACTCTGCCTCCGTTTTTCTTTGTTTCATTTATAGCATTTGCAGTTTCAGCAGGAAGCCAGTAGTGCTCTGAATGCATTATATGATTTTCAATATTCTCTTCCTTTACGGGTCTGAAAGTTCCGAGTCCCACATGAAGAGTGACAAACTCTACCTTTACTCCCTTTTGACGGAGTTTATCGAGAATTTCATCAGTAAAATGAAGTCCTGCCGTTGGAGCAGCAGCAGAGCCAAGCTCCTTTGAATATACTGTCTGATAACGCTCTTTGTTTTTAAGCTCCTCTGTTATGTAATGAGGCAGAGGCATCTGACCGATTTCATCAAGTACATTATAGAAATTACCCTCATAGGTAAACTTTGCAATTCTGTTTCCGCCCTCAAGGACATCCAGAACCTCGGCTTTGAGTATTCCGTCACCGAAAACAAATTTTGAACCGGGCTTTGCTCTCTTTCCGGGGCCGGTTATCACTTCCCAGCAGTCATCGCCTTTGGGACTCAGAAGCAGAAATTCAACATGGGCTCCGGTTCCCTCTTTTATTCCGAAAAGTCTTGCGGGAAGTACCCTCGTATTATTGAGCACAAGGCAATCGCCCTCTTTAAAATATTCGGTAATATCCCTGAAAATCTTATGCTCTATATCTCCGCTTTTCTTTGAAAGTACCATAAGCCTTGAGCTGTCTCTCGGCTCAGCAGGATGCTGTGCAATCAGCTCCTGGGGCAAATCATAATAAAAATCGCTTTTTTTCATCGCTTTCTCCTGCCTTTTTAACGTAATTTTTGATAAAATTTCAACACTTTAATTATGTAAAATAGTTCAACAAGCTATTTTTATCAATATATTGTTTTTTTACCTTTAAATAAAGTTGACTTAACAACTGTGTAATGGTATGATAACCTCAACATATAATTAAGGATAGAGGTGCGTTACTCATCAGTAACCTGCTGCAGGCCGCCTGCCGTTACACAGCAGTTGAAAGGGTTTAACGCCGAAGGTACTTGGCAATGGCATGCCCTGTGGCCTGGGTGTACGGTTAAGAGCCGTGCAACTGTCATCAATGCTTGATGGGGAGCTATCTTACACTTTGCACAAACTACGTGCAAACGCTTTCTCTATTATATTGCATTGATGACCGGTTTACAACCGGTTTTTTTCATACACTCTAACTTTTGTCCTATTTTAAAAAAATCGGAGGTAAAATTATGAAAAAGTATAAGGTTGGTATCATCGGCGCAACAGGAATGGTTGGTCAGCGTTTTGCTACAATTCTCGAAAATCATCCCTGGTTTGAGGTTGTTGTTCTTGCAGCAAGCCCCCGTTCAGCAGGTAAAAAATATACTGAGGCTCTCGGAAGCAAATGGGTAATGGATACTCCCGTTCCCGCTTCAATGGCTGACATGATAGTAAAGGATGCAACTGCTGATGTCGAAGAAATCGCTTCTATGGTTGATTTCGTTTTCTGCGCTGTTGACATGAAAAAGGATGAAATCAAAGCTCTTGAGGAAAGATATGCAAAGGCTGAATGCCCCGTTGTTTCAAATAACAGCGCTCACAGAGGCACACCCGATGTTCCCATGATCGTTCCTGAGCTCAACGCTGATCATGTTAAGGTCATCCCTGCTCAGCGTGAAAGACTCGGCACAAAGCGTGGATTCATCGCTGTTAAGTCAAACTGCTCTCTTCAGAGCTATGTACCCGCACTTTTCCCCCTTTCAAAGTTCGGTGTTAAGGATGTTCTCGTCTGCACATATCAGGCTATTTCCGGCGCAGGTAAAACTTTCGATACATGGCCTGAGATGGTTGACAATGTCATCCCCTTCATCGGCGGCGAAGAGGAAAAGAGCGAGCAGGAGCCCCTTAAGATCTGGGGTAAGGTTGAAGACGGTAAGATTGTAAACGCTACATCTCCCCGCTTCACTGCTCAGTGCCTTCGTGTTCCCGTTTCAAACGGTCATATGGGCGCAGTATTTGTAAGATTTGAAAACAAACCCTCTAAAGAAGAAATCCTTGAGACTTGGAAAGACTTCAAGGGCCGTGCTCAGGAGCTTGAGCTTCCCAGCGCTCCCAAGCAGTTCCTTAACTATTTCGTAGAAGACAACATGCCCCAGACAAAGCTTCAGCGTAATCTTGAAGGCGGCATGGCTATTTCCATCGGCAGACTTCGTGAGGATACTCAGTATGACTACAAGTTTGTCTGCCTTTCACACAACACACTCAGAGGCGCTGCAGGCGGTGCCGTACTTATGGCTGAGCTTCTTTGCGCCGAAGGTTACATGGACTGATTTCGGAGGTTTTGCCAAATGAAGAAGACTATTTTTACAGGAGCAGGCGTAGCTATTGTTACCCCCTTTAACAAGGACGGTTCAATTAACTTCGACCTTCTCGGAGAAATAATTGAATATCAGATTGCTAACGGAACAGATGCAGTAATCATCTGCGGAACAACAGGTGAAAGCCCCACACTTACACATGAGGAGCACACTGCCGCAATAGATTATGCTGTTAAAAAGGTAAACGGACGTATTCCCGTTATAGCAGGAACAGGAAGCAACGACACTGATTATGCCGTAAAGCTTTCACAGGAAGCCGAAAAATCAGGTGCAGATGCTCTTCTGCTTGTAACTCCTTATTACAATAAAACTTCTCAGCAGGGTCTTATCAGACACTACTATTACATTGCCGACAGAGTAAATCTTCCCATGATTCTCTATAATGTTCCCAGCCGTACAGGCGTAAACATTAAGCCCGAAACATATCTGGAGCTTTCAAAGCATCCGAACATTGTTGCAGCTAAAGAGGCTAACGGAGATATCTCTGCTCTTGCAAAGACAATCGCTCTTTGCGGAGATAACCTCGACATTTACTCAGGCAACGACGACCAGATCACTGCTTTCCTTTCACTTGGTGCAAAGGGCGTTATTTCCGTCCTTTCAAACGTTGCTCCTAAAGTTGCTCACGATATTGTTGCATCATTCCATGAGGGCGACGCTGAAAAGAGCAGAAAGCTTCAGCTCGAATATCTCCGTCTTTGCAACGATCTCTTTATTGACGTTAACCCCATTCCCGTTAAGGAAGCTATGGTCATGATGGGCTGGGATGTCGGCGAGTGCCGTATGCCCCTTGCTCCTCTCAGCGACAGTGCACGCAATACTCTTAAAGAGACTCTTAAGCATTACGGCCTTGTAAAATAAGTTTTAAGAGGATGTATAAAATGGTCAGGATTATTTTATGCGGATGCAACGGTCAGATGGGTAAAGCCATCACAAACAGCGTTGCCGAAAGAAGCGACTGCGAAATCGTTGCAGGAATAGATATCAATACAGAACGCTATTCCGACTATCCGGTTTTTAAAAACATAAACGAATGTGATGTAGCTGCGGATTTGGTAATTGATTTTTCTCATCCCTCTCTCCTCACCTCACTTCTCACTTACTGTAAAAGTAAAAAATATCCCGTTGTTATTGCAACTACGGGACTCAGCGAAGAGCAGAAAGAGGAAATCGCAGAGGCTTCAAAGGAAATCCCTGTTTTCTTCTCCGCTAATATGTCAATCGGCGTAAGCCTTATTTCCGAGCTTGCAAAGAAAGCTGCCAAAGTTCTGAGCGGAAACTTCGATATCGAGATTGTTGAAATGCACCACAACAAGAAGATTGACGCTCCCAGCGGTACAGCTCTTATGCTTGCCGATTCCATTTCTCAGGTTCTTGATAAAAAGCCTGTATATGAGTACAACCGTCACGCAAAGCGTGAAAGACGCAGCAAAAACGAGATTGGTATTCACGCTGTAAGAGGCGGAACAATCGTTGGTGAACACGAGGTTATTTTCGCTGGTCACGACGAGATTATAAAAATAAGCCACAGCGCAAGGTCAAAAGAAATTTTTGCCGTCGGAGCAGTCAATGCCGGTATTTTCATTGCAGACAAAGAACCCGGTCTTTACGCAATGGCAGATTTTGTATCTGCTCAGTAAAAAACATCATAAATTGTTTAAGCCGCACCTTAATCGGTGCGGCTTTTTTATTTAACAAATACAATTAAAATCTTACATACTGTGCGCTGACGTATCCCTTTATTCCACTGCTGAGCTCTACATTATACCATCCGTTTGTGCTTGAGCCTATCACTTTAAAAGACTGTCCCTTACTTAAAGTTGTGCGGATTGTAGATGAAGTTGAGGGTGCTGATCTTACCCTTACGCCGCTGCCTGTTGAATAACCGGTTCTCACCTGAGTTACAGTAGGTGCAGTAAAGGAAACATACTGGTCGCTGACATATCCTTTTGTGCCGTTACTGAGCTCTACATTGTACCATCCGTTTGTACTTGAACCTATAACTTTAAAGGATTGACCTTTGCTTAATGTTGTACGGATTACAGATGAAGTAGAAGGAGCTGATCTTACCCTTACATTGCTTCCGGTAGAATAACCCGTTCTTATTTGAGTTACAGTAGGAGCTGTAAAAGAAACGTATTGAGCGCTGATATATCCCTTTGTGCCGTTACTGAGTTCAACATTATACCAGCCGTTTTTGCTCTCTCCGATAACCTTAAAAGACTGACCTTTATTTACCGTTGAAAGGATTGTAGAAGAGGTTGAAGCCGCTGAACGTATGCGGACATTATCTCCGGTGGAATATCCTGTTCTTGTCTGAGGTGTAGTTACAGGCGGCGTAAAGGAAACGTACTGAGCGCTGATATATCCCTTTGTGCCGTTACTGAGTTCAACATTATACCAGCCGTTTTTGCTCTCTCCGATAACCTTAAAAGACTGACCTTTATTTACCGTTGAAAGGATTGTAGAAGAGGTTGAAGCCGCTGAACGTATGCGGACATTATCTCCGGTGGAATATCCTGTTCTTGTCTGAGGTGTAGTTACAGGCGGTGTAAAGGAAACGTACTGAGCGCTGATATATCCCTTTGTGCCGTTGCTGAGCTCTACATTATACCAGCCGTTTGTGTTTTCTCCGATAACTTTAAATGACTGACCTTTATTTACCGTTGTGAGGATTGTAGCAGAAGTGGAAGCTGCTGAACGTATACGGACACTGTCGCCTGTAGAGTAGCCTGTGCGAACCTGCGGAGTCGGTTCCGGCTCAGGCACACTTCCCGAATCGAGCTTTATATACTGACTGCTTACAAAGCCTGTTTCTCCATTTGAAAGACGTATTTTATACCAGCCGTTAAGAGAAGAAACAACTGTTACTTTATCGCCGCTGCTGTAATATGCAATGATTTCTCCGCCTGTATTTGGAGAAGTTCTTATTCGCAGGGAATCCGCTGTTACAGTACCGGTTTTAGCAGCCGCATCGTTTTCCCTGAGCCACGGAGAAAGATTTTGAAGTATTGAATCCGTCGCCTGATTAAGAGCCCATGAACCAACGCCTTTTAAATTGTATTCGTGAACGAGATTTATTTTGTTTGATATGGATCGCTGATTTTCAAACCAAATTGTATAATTTCCCGGGGAAAGCTTTTTGCCTCCTACGGTATACTCTTTATCCCCTGCTTTTACGGTAAACTCGGCTTTAGGTGAACGTGCTTTTTCGTCATAGGTAATTTTTCCATTGTAATCGGTAAGCATATTGCTTATAACGCTAAGGCCTATACCATAGCCGTTAAAATCTCCGTTTTCGCTCCAGATTCTTCCGTAAAAGGGAACTCCAACTACTATTTTTTCAGCAGGAGCATATTTAAGAGCATATTCAATGGATTTCTTTACAAAATCATAGCTTGCAACAGGTCCCGCTGCGCTTCCCTGCCAGCTTTCATCATATGCCATTATCATAAGATAATCAGCGTGCTTTGCAAGGGCTTCGTAATCATATGAACCGTGCCAGCCTGTTGTCCAGCCGTTGGGATTTGCCGCAACTGCTACGGATACTTCCTTTTCAGCAGGAATAAGCCGGCGAAGCTCCGCAACAAGCCGTGTATATTTATCTCTCTCGGTCTGGGTTACGTTTTCAATATCCACGTTTACGCCATCGAGATTATATTTCTTTACATTTTCCGCAATCTCAGCCGCAAGAGCTTCCGGATTTGCCAGAGCAAGTTTACCGCCGTTTCTGTCCCAGTGGTTACTGAGCATCGGAACAACCTTTATACCCATTGCGTGCATCTCGTTTACAAGCTCAGTACTTACTGTATTTACAACTAATTTACCCTGCGAGTTTATATCAAAATAAGATGGAGATACTGTATCAAAAGTACCAGCCTGCTTTACCTTTGATATTTGCTGAGATACACTGCCGCCGTAAAGATAGGTCATGCTGAACTTTTCAGAAAGCTGCGACGTACTGGAAATAACAAGAGGACTTTCGATTGAATACCCAGATTGTGGAGATATGCCTTCCTGAGAATCTGCAAAAACGCTAAAAGGCATTGATGCTATCAAAACTCCCGAGAAGAAAATAACCACGGTTTTAATTTTAAGATTTCTGTATTTCCCTGAAAGCACCTTTAAAATTCCGCTGTATCCATCAGAACTTTTTTCGCCGTGAAGAAATTCTTTGCCGAATTCTTCCGTATCACGGCTGATTGAAATTATAAGATTGTATGTGTCGTCACTGTTTTTAATTATTTTGTAAGTGTACATTTTTTCACCGCCTTATTTTTTAGTTTTACCTGCGGAGAAAAAAATAGACTTTAAAAGTAAATTTAAATTAAGGAAAAATCTGCAAAAAAACAGATATGCCCGAAAGCATATCTGTTAAAATTTAGTTTTATAAAATTTATGAAAGCCTACTTACAAAGTCCTCATAATCAAAGGTTTTGACAGTGACTGTTTCGCCGTACTGCTTTCTGTACAGAATTGACGGCAGAGGCATACCGTTAAAGGTATTTGTCTTTACCATTGTGTAAAGAGCCATATCTTCAAAAACAACTTTATCGCCTTCATTAAGAGGTTTGTCAAAGGAATAATCCCCAATAACATCCCCTGCAAGACAGGTAGGGCCGCCCAAACGATAAGTAAATTCCTTTTCATTTGGTTCGCCGCTGTTCATAAGAGGCGGTCGATATGGCATTTCAAGTACATCCGGCATATGGCAGGCTGCTGAAGTATCGAGAATGGCAATATCCATGCCGTTATTCATAGTCTCAAGGACTGTTGAAACAAGAAAACCTGCGTTTAATACAACAGCTTCACCAGGTTCGAGATAGACTTCCACATCATACTTTTCACGAAAATGCTTTACAACCGAAATCAGCTCTTCACGGTCGTAATCCTTTCGGGTTATGTGATGTCCTCCGCCGAAGTTAACCCATTTCATACCCTTAAGATATTTGCCGAATTTTTCTTCAAAAGCCTTTGCAGTCGTTTCAAGATCATCAGAATTCTGCTCGCAAAGAGTGTGAAAATGAAGTCCGTCAAGGAAAGGAAGTATACTCTCGTCAAAATTTTTGAGAGTAGTTCCGAGACGTGAACCCGGTGAACAGGGGTCATAAATAGCGTGACCCTCCTGAGTTGAACATTCGGGATTTACTCTTAAGCCCACTGACTTTCCTAGATCCTTTGCCTTTTGAGCATACTTTTTTACCTGTTTGGGAGAATTAAAGACGATATCATCAGCATACTTTAAAATCTCCTCGAACTCATCTTCACGGTAAGCAGGGGAAAAGACGTGTGTCTCTCCCCCGAATTTTTCTTTTCCTAGCCTTGCCTCATAAAGTCCGCTGGCGGTTGTTCCCGCAAGGTACTTTGAAATAAGAGGATAGGCATAAAACATTGAAAAGGCTTTCTGAGCAAGTAGAATTTTGCATCCCGCTCTTTCGGAAACATCCTTTAATATTTCGAGATTATCGGTTAATCTCTTTTCATCCACTACAAAACAGGGAGTTTTTACATTTTGGAAATCCATAATCAGTCCACCAGAACAGGATTATGGGACTCTTTCCAGGGAAGTCCCCATTTGTTAAGAGCATCCATGAAGGGATCGGGATCAAACTCTTCGATGTTATGAACACCGGGCTTATTCCATTTGCCTGTCATAACCATCATTGCGCCGATCATTGCAGGAACGCCTGTTGTATAGGCAACTGCCTGAGAACCAACCTCTTTATAGCATTCCTCATGGTCGCAGATATTGTAAAGATAATAGGTCTTATCCTTTCCGTCCTTTTTACCTCTGAAAATGCATCCGATATTTGTCTTTCCCTTTGTACGGGGACCAAGGGATGCAGGATCGGGAAGCACTGCCTTAAGGAACTGGAGGGGAACAATTTCCTTGCCCTCATACATAATGGGCTCAATTGAGGTCATGCCAACGTTTTCAAGGCATTTAAGATGTGTGAGATAGCTCTGTCCGAAAGTCATGAAGAAGCGGATTCTCTTGATTCCGGGAATATTCAGAGCAAGGCTTTCAATCTCCTCATGGTGGAGAAGATACATATCCTTCATGCCTACTCCCTCAAAATTATACTCCCTCTTTATCTCCATGGGCTCAGTTTCAACCCAGTGGCCGTCCTCCCAGTAAGAACCTTTTGCAGAAACCTCACGGATATTGATTTCAGGATTGAAGTTTGTTGCAAAGGGATAGCCATGGTCACCGCCGTTGCAGTCGAGGATATCAATGTAGTTGATTTCATCGAACTCATGCTTAAGTGCATAAGCTGAGAATACGCCTGTAACTCCGGGATCAAATCCGCTGCCGAGAAGAGCTGTGATTCCGGCTTTCTCAAAGCGCTCTCTATATGCCCACTGCCAGCAATACTCAAACTTTGCTGTATCCTCGGGCTCATAGTTTGCGGTATCAATGTAATGTGTCTTTGTAGCAAGGCAGGCATCCATTATTGTAAGATCCTGATAAGGAAGAGCGAGGTTAAGCACTACATCGGGCTTTACCTCTTCGATAAGAGCTATAAGCTCATCTACATTATCAGCGTCAACTTTTGCAGTTGTAATCTTTGTCTTTGTGGTTCCCTCAAGCTTCTCTTTGAGAGCATCGCACTTTGACTTTGTACGGCTTGCAATGCAGATTTCCTCGAAAACTTCGCTGTTCTGACAGCATTTATGGATTGCAACGGAAGCAACACCGCCGCATCCTATTATAAGAGCTTTTCCCATTTTTAATTCCTCTTTCTTTCACTTTATTTTTATTGTTTGTTTTATTTCTGAAATGCAAGAAGCATCTCTCTTACTGTTTTACATGCCGCAGCGGTGGAAATTCCGCTGTGGTCATAGTGGGGACTAAGTTCGTTTACATCACAGGCAACGACATTTGCTTTTTCGCAGACAAGCTGAGCACTTCTTCTCAGCTCCTCAAAACTTACTCCGCCGGGTTCTGGAGTTCCTGTTCCGGGGAATACCGAAGGATCAAGTACATCAAGGTCTACGGTAAAGTAAACAGGTTTATCGCCAAGCTTTTCAACAGTTTCCTTAAGGGTATCGAAATTAAATCGGCAGGTGTTTACGTGATCCTTTCCCCAGGAAAACTCTTCCCTGTCCCCTGAACGTATACCAAACTGGAAAATACGTCCATCTCCTATTATCTCCCAGCAGCGTCTTAAAACACAGGCATGAGAAAGCTTATTTCCTAAATAATCTTCTCTTAAATCCGCATGGGCATCAAAGTGGATGATGCAAATATCGGGATATTTCTTTGCCGCCGCTCTGAATGCTCCTAAAGTGACAAGATGTTCTCCGCCGAGCATAAAGGGTCTTTTACCCGCTGCGAGAATATCCGCCGCTCTTTCCTCAATCTGATTTAAGGCCTCCTCAGTGCATCCAAAGGGAAGCTCAATATCACCGCTGTCCATAACCTTACCGTCAAATAAATCTTTATCCTGATAAGGGCTGTAGCTCTCTATACCGAAAGACTCATGACGGATTGTGCTGCATCCGAACCTTGTACCGGGACGGTAAGAGGTGGTGGAATCAAAGGGTGCACCGAAAAGGACAGTATCAGCCTCTTCAAAGCTGCTTTCGCAGCCCATAAACACCTCAATATTTCTGTTCAACATCTTTTAAAAGCTCCTCTACATAGGCGGGCAAATAAAATGCGCCTTTGTGTAATGTGGTTGTATAGTACTGACAGGAAAGTCCTCTTAAATTCCAGCGGGCTTCCTGCAAATCCTTTAAGGGATGATACTTCTTTGAAGCAAAGCCGAAAAGCCAATGTCCTGACGGATAAGTGGGAATATGCGCCTGATATACACGGCTTATGGGGAATGACTCAACTATTCTCTTATGAGCTCTCTGACAGGCAACGGCATCTTCATCATAGAAAGGACTTTCATGCTGATTTACCATTATTCCGTCATCGTGAAGAGCTTTAAAGCAGTTGCCGTAAAACTCCCTTGTGAAAAGTCCCTCTCCGGGGCCGAAGGGGTCAGTGGAATCGACGATTATAAGGTCGTATTTATCCTCTTTTGTGCGGACAAATTTAAGTCCGTCCTCATAGTGGATTGATACTCTCGGATCGTCAAAACAGCAAGCTGTCTGAGGCAGATATTTTTTGCACACCTCCACTACAAGCTCATCTATTTCAACAAGGTCTATATGCTCTATTTCAGGATATCTTGCAAGCTCTCTTACAACTCCTCCGTCACCTGCTCCTATTACAAGCACGTCACGGACTTTGGGATGAACTGCCATAGGTACATGGGTTATCATCTCGTGATAGATAAACTCATCCTTTTCAGTGAGCATCATATATCCGTCAAGGGTGAGAAAGCGTCCAAACTCAGGAGAATCAAATACATCAATGCGCTGAAATTCACTTTTGCCGCTGTAAAGCTGCCTGTCAACTTTAATGGAAAGTTTTACATTAGGTGTCTGCGCTTCGGAAAACCAAAAATCCATACTCCTTTAAACTCCTTTCAAAACATTAAGTCTCTCAATTGCCGCATCTTCGGGACCTGTCATGGAACAGCCCTTTTCCTTGGCATAAGAAATATAGTCAAGAATACGTCTTGTTATCCTTTCCCCCGGCGCCAAAATCGGTATTCCCGGAGGATAGCACATTACAAACTCACTGCAAATTCTTCCCTCAGTTTCTTCAATGGGAAGTGATTCTTTATCGGCATAAAAAGCAGCCTGAGGGGAAACTGCAAGCTCAGGCTCGATATATTCCTGAGTCATAAGCCCCGCCTTACTCTTTCCGAAACGGCGCTTTACCTCGGCAAGGGCTCCCACAAGCCGCTCAATATCACGGAGTCTGTCTCCGATTGAAATATAGGCAAGGATATTTCCCAGATCGCCGAACTCTATCTGTATATCATATTCATCTCTCAAAAGGTCGTATACCTCAATACCTGCAAGGCCGATATCGAGAGTATGGACTGAAAGCTTTGTAGTGTCAAAATCGAATATGCTGTCGCCGTTTATAAGCTCCTTTGAATAAGCGTAATATCCGCCTATATCGTTTATCTCGGAGCGGGCATACTCTGCAAGGCTCACCACTCCTGCGAATGCCTCTTTTCCTCTCAGAGCAAGGTTTCTTCTGGAAATATCAAGGCTCGAAAGGAGAAGATATGAACCGCTTGTAGTCTGTGTAAGGTTTATAATCTGTCTTATATGTCCTTCGCTCATAGCGGGTCCTGCAAGAAGCAGTGAACTCTGAGTGAGGCTTCCTCCTGATTTATGCATTGAAACTGCCGCCATATCGGCTCCGGCAGCCATTGCGGAAACAGGAAGATTTTCTCCGAAATAAAAATGAGTTCCGTGAGCTTCATCTGCAAGACAGAGCATATTGTGCTCATGGGCTATTTTTACAATTGAGCGAAGGTCAGAGCAAATTCCGTAATATGTGGGATTATTTACAAGTATCGCCTTTGCGTCTGGATTTGCTTTAATAGCTCTTTCAACCGCCGAAACGCTCATACCAAGGGGGATTCCAAGCTTCGGGTCACATTCGGGATTTACATAGACTGGAACCGCTCCGCACAAAACAATAGCCCCCATAACGCTGCGGTGAACATTTCGGGGGAGAATAATTTTCTCTCCGCTTTTAACAACGGAAAGCACCATACTCTGTACGGCAGAGGTTGTCCCTCCGACCATAAGAAAAGCATGAGCCGCTCCGAAAGCCTCAGCGGCAAGAATTTCGGCGTCACGTATTACCGATATGGGATGACAAAGGTTATCAAGTGGCTTCATGGAGTTTACGTCCATATTGACGCATTTCTCTCCTAACAGAGCCGCAAGCTCCGGATTTCCTCTGCCTCTTTTATGTCCCGGTACATCAAAGGGAACTACCCTCATCTTTTTGAATTTTTCCAGTGCCTCATAAATCGGCGCACTCTGCTGTGAAAGCTCGCCCATTTTACGGCCTCCTTCCGTAAACGTTGCAGCCGCTGAAAATTTCTATCATCTCACGGCGCAGGTTATTCATTATTTCAAGGCGTTTTTTGGGCGGAAGCTCGTAAACGTCAGTTTTGAAAAGATAATTCTGCAAATCTATTTCCTTTACCATCATCTTTGTATGGAAAAGGTTCGCTTCATATACATTTATATCTACTGCATCATATTTTGCCAGAATCTCCGGGTCAATATAATCCTGAATGGATGTTACGGGATGATCAAGGAAAAGCTTCTGACCGTCAACATCCCTTGTAAAGCCTCTTACTCTGTAATCCATTGTTATTATATCCGAATCAAAGGAGCCAATAAGATAATCGAGAGTAGAAAGGGGTGTTATTTCTCCGCAGGTGGCAACATCTATATCAACTCTGAAAGTTGCAAGACAGTTTTCCGGATGATACTCGGGGTATGTGTGCACAGTAACATGGCTTTTATCAAGATGGGCAAGCTGAGTGTCTCCCACAGGAACCATTGAACCCTCCGCAATGAGGATTGTTACGGAAGCTCCCTGGGGGTCATAGTCCTGACGGGCAATATTTAAAACCTGCGCTCCTATCATATCCGTAAGATTAGTTAGGATATTTGTAAGTCGCTCAGAGTTATACTGCTCATCGATATATGCAATGTAATCCTTCTGCTCACGGGCAGTTTTTGCATAACACACATCATAAATATTAAAGCTCAGCGCTTTTGTAAGATTGTTAAATCCATAAAGTTTCAGTTTCTCATTCTCTGCCATTTTCCCCAGCTCCCGGAATTATTTTAAACAAAAAAACGCAAGATATATGCTTTAACAGCATACTTTCTTGCGTTTATCCTGACTTCAAAAATCGCCTTAAATCGACACTTCGACACCAAGGCATATTTTATTCAAGCGGAATTACAGATTTCAGAGTCTATATAGCAAATATCTCACTTTTACTACTCTTATTGACCGTTTCACAAGTTGATGTATGCATTAAAGCATCCGGTTGTAAAGTAACCAACTTATAAAATTTGAGCTTCTAACTCAATCAATAAGGCAACAAACGTTGCCAATCGGCAGTTGACCCGGCTGTCCGTATGGCCTTTAACCCTCTTTGGGGCGGTCAAAAATATTTGCATGGAAACTCTGAAAACCTCATATTTCCATGTAGGTTCATTATAGCTCACTTTAAACCCTGTGTCAATAAAAATCAGATAGCAAACTGAGTTTTACAGCAGGCTGAGCCTGCACCCAAGTCGCACTCGCAGTGACGGTAAGGAACAACTATAAGTGCCTGCGGCGGACACGTCCGCTTTCAAGTCGCACACTGACTTACAGCAATAAATAAGTAAAACGCCTGCGACTTAGTTTATATAAGCAAATAACAAATAAATTTAAACCAAAGAGCAACAGCAAATTTTCTTTACGACAGTCGCACATATCGGCAGCAAACTCAGACTGAACACTAACTTACAATAATAAACAAGTAAATTGCTGCGAATAGGCTGATTAAATTTCATAAATTGTTATTATTTATAATGTATAAAATATGTGTTAATTTCTTGACAAATTAAACCTTGCGGTTTAAAATTACGTTGTATAACTTTGTTAATTTTTTGAAAAAGTAGGAGGACTTAAAATTGGGTTACACAATCGGGCAGAAACTGATTAAATCACATCTCGTCAGCGGCGAGATGATTCCCGGAACTGAGGTCGGCATCAGAATTGACCAGACACTTACTCAGGACGCTACGGGAACTATGGCTTACCTTGAGTTTGAAGCTATGGGCGTTGAAAGAGTCAAAACTGAACTTTCAGTTGCTTACATAGACCACAATACACTTCAGACTGGTTTTGAAAACGCAGATGACCACAGATTCATCCAGACCGTTACCAAAAAGCACGGAATTTATTATTCACGTCCCGGCAACGGAATCTGCCATCAGGTTCACCTTGAGCGTTTCGGTAAACCCGGCAAGACTCTTATCGGTTCAGACAGCCACACTCCCACAGGCGGCGGAATCGGTATGCTTGCAATCGGTGCAGGCGGACTTGACGTTGCTGTTGCAATGGGCGGCGGTACATATTACATCACAATGCCTAAAATGGTCAGAGTTAACCTTAAAGGAAAGCTCTCTCCCTGGGTTGCTGCAAAGGACGTTATTCTTGAGGTTCTCAGAATCATGTCTGTTAAGGGCGGCGTAGGCAAAATAATCGAATACGGCGGAGAGGGAGTCAAGACTCTTTCTGTTCCTGAGCGTGCCACAATCACAAACATGGGCGCAGAGCTCGGCGCAACAACTTCCGTATTCCCCTCTGATGAAGTTACTAAGGCTTTCCTTAAAGCTCAGGGTCGTGAAGAGGACTGGACAGAGCTTAAAGCTGACGAGGATGCAGTTTATGATGAGGTTATCGAAATTGACCTTTCAACACTCGCTCCCATGGCTGCTATGCCCCACAGCCCCGACAATGTAAAAAGCGTTACCGAAATCGGTGAAATAAAAGTAAATCAGGTTTGCATAGGCTCCTGCACTAACTCTTCTCTTTCCGATATGATGAAGGTTGCCGCTATCCTCAAGGGCAAGACCGTTCATCCCAACGTTAGCCTTGCAATCTCTCCCGGCTCAATGCAGGTTCTCAATATGCTTGCACTCAACGGCGCACTTTCTGATATGATCGCTGCCGGCGCAAGAATCCTTGAATCAGCTTGCGGCCCCTGCATCGGTATGGGTCAGTCACCTAACTCAGCAGGCGTATCACTGAGAACATTTAACAGAAACTTTGAGGGACGTTCCGGCACAGCGGATGCTCAGATTTACCTCGTAAGCCCCGAAGTGGCTGCCGCTTCCGCTATTACAGGCGTTCTCACCGACCCCAGAACTCTCGGTGTGGCTCCCGTAATCACAATGCCTGATCACTTCATCATTAACGATTCAATGGTTATTCCTCCCGCTACTCCCGAAGAGGCTCCCAGTGTTGAGGTTCTCAGAGGTCCCAACATCAAGCCCTTCCCTGTAAGTGAGGCTATGGGTGAGGAAATCTCCGCAAGCGCTATTCTCAAGGTTGGCAACAACATCACAACCGACCACATTATGCCCGCAGGCGCAAAGATTCTCCCCTATCGTTCAAACATCCCCTATCTTTCAAAGTTCTGCTTCGCTCAGTGCGATCCCGAATTCTCCGAAAGATGCCAGAAGGAAGGCAAGGGAATTATCATCGGCGGCGCGAACTACGGTCAGGGCTCTTCAAGAGAGCACGCTGCACTTGTTCCTCTCTATCTCGGAATCAAAGCAGTTATCGCAAAATCTTTTGCACGTATTCACTGCGCTAACCTTATTAATGCAGGTATCATTCCCCTCACCTTTGCTGATGAGAGCGATTATGACAAGATCACTCAGGGTGATATGCTTGTTCTTCCCGATATCCGCAACAGAATCGAAAAGGGCGAAGAGGTAACTCTTAAAAATACAACCACAGGCGAAGAGTATAAACTCTGCTATGAGTTCTCACAGCGTCAGAAAGATATGCTCCTTGCAGGCGGACTTCTTAACTACACAAGAGAAAACGCAAAGAAATAATTCGGAGGAAATTTGAAATGCAGGATAAAATTGCAGCAGCAGTAGAAAAGTTTGAAGCTCTTCTCAGAGAGCAGATTGAACGTTCAGAAAAAATCAAGGAAGATAAGGATTTCGTTGACTATTCTTCTCTCGATAAAATCGTAATCGGCGTTTGCGGCGGCGACGGCATCGGCCCGATCATCACAAAGGAATCCGCAAGAGTTCTTGAGTACATGCTCAAGGATGACGTTGAGAGCGGCAAGGTTGAGTTTAAGGTAATCGACGGTCTTACAATCGAGAACCGCATCAAGGCTATGAAAGCTATCCCCGACGACGTTATGGAAGAGCTTAAAGCCTGCAACGTAATTCTTAAGGGACCCACAACTACTCCCCAAGCCGGCGGCGATATGCCCAACATCGAAAGCGCAAACGTTGCAATGCGTAAGGCTCTTGACCTTTTCGCAAACATGCGTCCCGTTAAAATCCCCTCAGAGGGCATCGACTGGACTTTCTTCCGTGAGAACACAGAAGGCGCTTATGCAGTAGGTTCAAAGGGCGTTAATGTAACAGATGACCTTGCAGTTGACTTTGTTGTCACAACCTCCGAGGGCTGCGACAGAATTGCAAAGCTCGCTTATGAGTATGCACGCAAGAACAAGAAGGACAGAGTTTCAATTATCACTAAGGCAAACGTTATAAAGACAACTGACGGTAAGTTCCTTAACCTTTGCAAAAAGGTTGGCGAGCAGTATCCCGAAATCACAACAGATGAGTGGTACATAGACATACTTACAGCAAAGCTTATCGACCAGAAGCGCCGCAGAGACTTCAAAGTAATCGTTCTCCCGAACCTTTACGGCGATATCATCACCGACGAAGCTGCTGAGTTCCAGGGCGGCGTTGGTACAGCAGGAAGCGCAAACATTGGTAAGAAATATGCTATGTTTGAAGCTATCCACGGCTCCGCTCCCCGTATGATTCAGGAAGGCAGAGGCAAGTATGCAGATCCCTGCTCCATGCTCCGTGCTTCCGTCATGCTCCTTTCACACATCGACCGTCAGGACAAATCTGACCTTCTCGAAAGAGCACTTGATATCTGCATGACAGAAGAAAAGAAGATTTCCATTACTGGCCGTGAGGACGGCTGCACCTGCGAAGAGTTCGGCAACTATGTAATGGAAACAGTTCAGAGACTTTCAAGCGAAAGCTGATTAACTAAGGAAGTGAGTTGTTTTGGCAAAAAACGATAGCATATCAATGTCTGTTATAAAGCGCTTACCTCGATATTACAGATTTTTGGGAGAGCTCAAAAACAAGGGTGTAACCCGAATTTCTTCAAGAGAACTTTCAAATAAAATGGGGCTTACCGCTTCACAAATCCGCCAGGATTTTAACTGCTTCGGCGGCTTTGGACAGCAGGGATACGGCTACAATGTTGAGCAGCTCCATTATGAAATCGGCAAAATACTCGGTCTCGGCAACGGATTCAAAACCATCCTTATCGGAGCCGGAAACCTCGGAAGAGCTATTGCCACACATATGTCCTTTGAGGCAAGAGGCTTTAACCTTATCGGAATTTTCGATAAAAACGAAGCTATGGCGGGAAATATGGTAAGAGGTATACCGGTACGCCAGACCGACGGCCTTGATGATTTTTGCAGAGAGTATCATCCCACTGTGGCTGTACTGTGCATCCCCAGCGAAGGCGCTGCCGCAACTGTTGACCAGCTTATTGAACTGGGCATAAAGGGATTCTGGAATTTCAGTCACTGCGATATTGCAGCAAAACATCCTGGTGTTGCCGTTGAAAACGTTCACCTGAGCGACAGCCTTATGACTTTAAGCTATCAGGTGGATTCGGTTATCAATAACTGATACTTCCCCTATGGTAAAGGCTGATTTTACCGCTTTAAAAGATATTGATTTATCATGATAACTTTAAAGACCGCTTTTTAAGCGGTCTTTTCTGTATAGACTGATTCTGACAAAATTAAATCAATGCAAATACAATATCTGTTGTAGAGGCGGATATTGTGATATAATTAAATAGAACAATACAAATGAAATTCCGAAAGGAGCGGAGTAAAATGAACACTTATTTCAGCGAAGTAAAAAAGAATTTCGGCTTCGGATGTATGCGTCTTCCCATGAAATGGGGAAAAGTAGATTATAATGAATTTACCAAAATGGTTGATACATTTTTACAGGCCGGATTTAACTATTTTGATACCGCTCACGGATATTTGGACGGCAAAAGCGAAATCGCATTGCGTGACTGTCTTACAAGCCGCTATCCGAGAGAGAGCTACATACTTACAAACAAGCTTTCCGAGCATACATTTAAAAAGCAGGAAGATATACGTGTAATTTTTCAAAAACAGCTTGAAGCTTGCGGAGTAGAATATATTGATTTCTATCTTATGCATGCTCAGAATGCGAAATTCTTTGAAAAATACAAAAAATGCCGTGCTTATGAAACCGCTTTCGAGCTTAAAAACGAGGGAAAAATAAAGCACGTCGGTCTTTCTTTCCACGACAAAGCCCAGGTGCTCGATCAGATTTTAACTGAATATCCTCAGATTGAGGTAGTACAGATTCAGTTTAATTACGTTGACTATGACAACGACTCCGTAGAAGGCAGAAAGTGCTATGAGGTGTGCCGCAAGCACAATAAACCCATAATAGTCATGGAACCTGTTAAAGGCGGAACCCTTGCAAAGCTTCCGAGAAAAGCACAGAAAATAATTGACGGCTTACATGGCGGAAGCGCCGCAAGTTACGCTATCAGATTTGCAGCAGGCTTTGAGGGTATCATGATGGTTCTCTCAGGTATGGGCGACATGAATATGATGAACGACAACCTCAGCTTTATGAAAGATTTTGTTCCTCTCAGCGAAACTGAGCTTAAAGCCGTAAAGGATGTTGCAAAAGTTTTCCGTTCACAGGATCTCATTCCCTGCACTGCATGCCGTTACTGCATAGAAGGATGTCCCATGCACATTGCTATACCCGATTTATTTGCCTGTCTTAATTCCGCAAGAGAATTTAAAAGTGTCAGCAACGAAAATTACATGGAGGTTCTTAAATCAGCAGAGAGCGCAAAGGCCTCTGAATGCATAAAATGCGGCAAATGCGAGCACAGCTGTCCTCAGAACCTTAAAATACGCAAGCTTTTGGAAGAAGTTGCCAATGAATTTGAAAAATAAGGAAGTATTATAATGTCAGATTCAGATAAGAATTTTAAAACATTTCTACCTCAGTATTATGAAGAGGCATTTGAAAACGATCCTGATTTTGCAGAAATATTAAATAATTTTGCATATGGTGAAGTTGCTGACCACGACGATTTGGATGATACAACTCGCTTTACCGCCATATTGGCAGCACTTATAGGCTGTCAGGGTACGGAAGAATTTCGTATCATCCTTTCTGCCGCACTGGATTTCGGCATGGAACCTGTAAGAATAAGAGAAATAATCTATCAGGGTACAGCTTATCTGGGAATTGGCAGAGTACTGCCGTTTATAAGAATTTTCAATGAAGTACTCACTGAAAAAGGCGTTTCTCTTCCCCTTCCCTCTCAGAAAAAAATCTCAGCCGAGGAGCGCAGAGAAAAAGGAACTCAGGCACAGGTAGAAATTTTCGGCGAGTCCATGAATGATTTTTGGAAATCCGGTCCCGAAGAGAGCCGTCATATTAACTACTGGCTTGCCGCAAACTGCTTCGGAGACTACTATACACGAGGCGGACTTGACCTTAAGGAGAGAGAACTTATAACTTTCTGCTTCTTATCAGCTCAGGGAGGATGCGAACCTCAGCTTATTTCCCATTCAGCAGCCAACATCAGAATGGGAAACGACAAAAACTTTTTGATAAAAATTATATCTCAGTGCCTTCCCTATATCGGATATCCCCGCTCACTGAACGCTCTGAGATGCGTAAACGAAGCATCAAAATAAAATCCATATAAATTAAGGGAGATTAAAAATGTCCAATATATCAGCAGTTAAAACTTTTGAAAAGCCCCGGCTTTCACTGAGGGCTAAAACAATTTACACTATTGCCGCTATTGCAGGAGCAGTTATTCTGCCCCAGATTTTCCACACTTTCGGTGCTGTATCCGGCCTCGGAACAAGTGTGGGAGAAGCTTTTCTTCCCATGCATCTTCCTATTATATTAGCAGGACTTCTTGCAGGTCCTTTCGTCGGTGCGGTTTCGGGATTCTTGGCACCCATTATCAGCTATGCACTGTCCGGTATGCCTTTAATAACAATGCTTCCCTTTATGGCAATTGAGCTTTGCGCCTACGGTCTGTTTGCCGGACTTTTAAGCAGCGTCAAAATGCCCTCAGCAGTCAAAGTTCTGATTGTACAGATCGCAGGTCGTTTGGTAAAGGCTGCTGCAATTGCTACCTCGTTTTATGTTTTTGGCAGCGAAAGCGTACAGGTTGCCTCAGTTTTCACAAGCGTATTGACCGGTATCTTCGGTATAGCTCTTCAGCTTGTAATTATTCCCCTTATTATTTACCGTACTGAACATTCAAAAAAATATGAGAACTGATACTCAAAAGGCAAAAAGCCTTCTTTTGGAGGAAAAATATACCTGCGTTCTCTGTAAGGGAGAAGAAGTATATACCAGCAGTCAGCGTGGAGTTGCTCCCCTGCTTTCATGGATAAAGTCTGGAACTGATTTAAAGGAGTTTTCGGCAGCAGACAAGGTTGTGGGAAAAGCAGCGGCGTTTTTATATGTACTGCTCGGAGTTAAAGAAGTGTATGCTGAAATTATAAGCGAACCGGCAAGTCAAACGTTGGAGAACTTTAATATCTCACATCAGTTCGCCTCAAAAGTAAAGGCTATAAGAAACAGAACAAATACAGGCTTCTGTCCTATGGAGTCAACCGTACTTGACATTGACGACCCCAACGAAGCTTTAAAGGCAATAATAAAAAAACTCGAGGAACTGAAAAACAAAAATTGAAAACAGACAAAAAGATATCGTTGCCTATTAGTGATGAGGTACAGTAACTAAAATTAAAAAGTCGAGGTAGTGGCTGTTAATTCTACCTCGACTTTTGCTATATATTTATTTCTAAAAAGTATACAACCCACTATTGCACTTTCGGACAGTGTCCACAAAGATGCCGTTAGGAAATTATAAATATTTATCACGCTGTTTTCACTTTTCAATCATCAGAACACCTTGTAACTTTCATATATACTAAGAACTGTTTTTCCAAAGTTTGCACCAAATTCCTCGTCATCTTCGTCATCAAGTAAATAGGAAAAATCGCTTTTGAATTTTCCAACTCGACTATCTGCAAAATCAAGAATTCCGCACACCACGTTTTCATTATTAAATAATATGTGGTTAAGGCTAAAGTCACCATGCAATAAAACCAAATCTTTTCTTTTGATTGAAAAAATATCCTTTTGGTTATGCAGACGATACAAGAAATCTGCTATAATTTCTGCATTTTGAAAAAGAGTTTTTTCATCCAGCATTAGAAAATCTGCTTTAGATAACTTCTTGCCGTCTAATCGTTTGGAAACAAAGTATACGAATTCTTCATGACCATCAAAAAATGTACCATTAAAAATAACATTCGGAATATTTAACGACATTTTTTGTTCCAACCCTTGCAATACACGCATTTCAACTTTCAAACGATCGCTTGCTTTTCGGCACTTTGGGAGTTTCATAACCATCTCATCATTGACACAAAAAGCTTCTGAATGATTTCCATATCCGATAAGCTCTATTGTCTTTACTTGAATTGACTTTGAAATGATATCTTTTGCTTGCTCTATAGAATACTTCATATGTCAGCTCATTCCTATTATAAAATAAACGCATAAACAGCGAGAAGGCGATCTTTCTTCTGTTTAATAAAAAATTCATTATAACCAACCTCGGCTAAAGGTAAGGCTCTTTTAAATTTAATACAGCGTTATTATGATCAATGCCCTTATTAAACAGTAACGGTTCTACTATTTCCTTTAAGGTACCAAACCCTGTCAGCTTCTTAAAATCAACGGGAAGAATTTTAATTACACCGTCAATTACAGAAACTACACCTGATGTAATTTGATATTCGGCTGATTTAGGAGAAATATAGGAGTCTCCGCTGTAAATATTACAGATAATATCAAATACAAAGGGAACAACCTTTTTATCCTTTACTGAAGAACATTCAATCTTTTTCAGTCCGTTTCCCAGGCGGGCTATTTTTTCTGCTTTTCCAAAGGTAAAGTTATTTAAAAATTTACCCGCTCCGCTTACAATTCGCTTATGCTTCATGATCTTTTCTTTTGGCAGGCTTATTCCTCCACCTGTTTCCGCAAATGCTTTAACATCGTGTTCCATATTGTATGGAATAACCTCAAGACTTCCTAAAAATCCTTTTCGGCAGTACTGCTCGAGGCTCATACCTAAATTCAGTTCCGGCAAATCCATAAGTATGGTAGTTATCTCCGCTGTTTTAAGCTCTGTGTCAACAGTTATACGGCGCATTTTAGGAGGACATCCTACAAGAGAAGCTGTGCTTACATCGTAAAAGGGCTTACCGTCCTTACTTTCTGAACACTGTATTCCATGCATATGGCAGTGACCGGAAAAGACTAAGTTTATTCCCATTTCAGCAAGTTCTGCTCCGACTTTTTTACCGTTTTCAAAAACATTCTCACGGCTTATTACGGAGTATACAGGATTAGGAGCAATAATAGGCGGATGTATGCCGCCTATCATTACAGCTCCTTCCTTTTCAGCTGAAAGTGCCTGATTTTTAAGCCACTGCTTATAATCCTCAGAAAAGTAAAATCCGTTTTTTGATTTTTCATAACAGAGAGCTATGCATCTGAGCCCCGGAAAAATTTCCGCAACAAAGGATTCTCCCTCGCCGTATACTGCAAGAGCCTTATGTACCCCATACTTTTTGTAAAGAGGCAAAACCTCTTCCTTTTCCATATGCTCTTTTTCATAGGGCTTTCCGTCCTTTCCGAAACGGAAAACAGGCATTTCATCGGGATAATCATGGGAATCGGTAAAGGCAAAGACATTTCCGCCCTCGGACTCAAAGGAATCGAGAAGCGCTGTAAGCTCCTCATGACTTTCTTTATCTCCGTGATGAGTCATGTCTCCGGTAAAAATAACCGTATGGGTTTCGCTGTCTTTTAAAATCATACCGAGAGCTTTTTTAAGTATCTCTTCACTCTCTCGCATAGCTATCTGATCGTTCCACTGGGGCAAAGCCCATGGATCGCCGTCATAATTTTTCTTAGAAAAATAATGGGGATCCGTAATGTGATAAAAGGAATATTTCATTTTCGTTTCCTTTAAATTAAAATTTTATTTAAGTTTTAATACTGCATTATAATCGTCTATTCCATAATTTCCTGCCGTGTTTTTAAGGGTATCGTAAAGATCTACAGGCTGACCGTTGATGTCCTTAAGCTGCACCTTTTTTAAGATAGGATTAATCCTATCCAGCACTCCAATAAAAACATCGCCTTTAGGTGTACCCTCTTTAAAGGTCTGATTACCCTCAAACACGCCTCTTACAAGCTCCGCTACATAGTTTTTAACAAGCATATCCTTAATTTCAGGACTGCATTTTACCCGCAGGAGCCTGCATGCTTTTCCGACAGTTAAAATCGAAAATATTTTTCCCACAAGTTCCACAACAGGATAAAGCGCTTTTGCATCCTCCGCTTTGAACCTTCTTAATACTACCTTCGGATTTGTTTTCATATCCTCAAGGATATTAAGAATCATGCTGTCAAATAAATCCGATAAATACTCTTTGCAGCTTTTTCCCTGTGTATCCCATTCAAAATCCGGAGTCGGGATGCTTTTAATATCCACCGTTGATTCATCTTTTATTGTCACAAACCGCATATATGCAGGACAGGCAATGACAGAACCTGTACAGACATCGCAAAATTTATTTCCGGCAGCAGTGATTTTTTCATTTATGCTTTGATTGTGCATATGTCCCGTAAAGACAAGATGTACACCTAAATCTGCAAGCATATCGGTTATTTTATCGCTGTTCTGCTGCACAGCGGTCGGAATGATTCCGAACAAAGGCTGACCCGGAAGCAACGGATAGTGGTTCATGGCAAACATCATCTGTCCGTCCTCTTTCGCCTTTTCCGCCTGCTCCTTTATCCAGTTTAACTGCTCATCGTCGTAAGTTATAAATTCATCGCAGTCACCGTCGTTATTAAGAGCCAAAAGCCGAACACCGTCAAAAAGCTGCACTACATAGGAAAGGTGTTTGCGGTCAACGGCAATTGCCTGTTTAAAACCGAAATCATAGTACAGGTCGAAAAGCTCGTCTCTTTTGGTTCCCTCCGGTCTTTTCTTTATGCATCCGTCATCTATAAATGAGGTTCCGCAGTCATAGGAATTATCAAACAAATCTGCTTTTTGGGTTAGAGATATTTTTTTGTCTCCATCATAGGCAAAAGGACGATAATTAAAATCGTGTCCGGCAGTTATTACAAAAACTCTCTTTCCCTTATTCTGAAGCTCTCTCAAAAGCTTTATAAATTCCAAATGACTTTCTTTCTCTCCGTTAAAGGATAAATCCCCGGCAATGAGTACTGTATCGGTCTCTTCACTGTTTCCCAGATATTCAAATACCGATTCATTTATAGCCTGGGTTTCGGCAAAACATTTTTGCTCATATCGCATTAATTTATCGTAGCCTTTGCCCGTGGCTCCCAGAGAATTTTTAAAATAATGAGTATCAGTTATCAGATAAAAACTGCGCTCACTCATCTTTTTTCACCTCTGATATTTTATCCTTTAGTACCGGCATCCAAAGTCCTGCCTGTACGCTGCGGTGATTCATTCCTCTTTCCTCAGGTTTTTTAGTTTCGTACCAGTCCGTAAAGCAGTTTTTATCCGGAGTATCTGCAAGATACTTTACAATGCAGGATGAAAATGTCTTTACATTCTCCCCTGTTTCATCAAGGCAGGAAGCCCAAAGCATCCAGTCCGTCTTTGTAAAATCCTTACGGTAATCAAGAGGCACACCGTATTTATTGAGCTCATTACGGTATTTTTCGCTTTCGCCCTTATAAATCTCTTCCGGGAAAACATTAAAATTAAAGAGGATATCCCAGACAAGATTATATTTTAAGCTCCAGCTTTCTTCATTACCCACAGAGAAAGTAAGATAATCCTTTATACGGGAAATACGGCACAGCTCGTCTGCATACTTTTTAGCCGTTTCAAAATAAACAGCATTATCCCCCTGAGAAAGCACCTCGCAGATTCTGCCAAAACAAGCAATTCCCATAATCTCTTTTATTGCAAGGTTTACGTTTTTCTCGCTGTGTCCTGCAAAATCATCGGTGCAAAGCTGATTGTCGAGAACTATGCCTTTCTTAACAAGGAAATCCGCCCATTTTTTAAGCAGATCAAAGTTATCTTTAAGCTGGGAAGCGTCACCGGTTACATAATAATAAGCGTAGGACATAATAAGCATATTTCCGCACTCTTCAACAGGCATCTGGCAGTCCCGGTTAAAAATACCGAAATCTTTGTTTTTATATATTGTTCTCCTGTTTATACGCTTTGTGTAATTGTTTTTAAGCGCATAAACCTGACCGTCTGCAACAGGATATGTACCGATGTCGTGGGGAGCAAAATCTGCCTGCCAAACAGGCATACGTGAAAACTCAAAAATTCCGGTCATCATCGCTTTTACAAGCTCTGGACGATAGACAAGGAACATGGGCACAGCGGGATATGATACATCTACCGTATTGATACAGCCGTTTGAGTGACATTCCTTTGAAAGATAGAGAAGCTCTCCGTTTGTATTTCTTACAAGCTTATGAGCGGCAAGCACCTGCCTTGCGGCAGCGGTAAGTATTTTGCAGTAGTCCTCGCCGAATCTTTCAGCATCAGCAAGTATCTTTCTATTCTGCTCCTCCACCGCATTTAAAAGCTCGTCGTGGTGTTCATCACAATAGGCTACTGCATCTTCAATGGATGTGAATTTCTCTTTCCAAAGTCCTGTAAGCTGTTTTCCGAAATATTCTATGGAAAGTATATCGTTAAAGGCTACAATATTTCCCGCCTTTGCACTTCCTGTAAGCTGTGTAAATTTAAATACTGATTTCACTGCATTCTTTTTTGTAAGGCCAAATGAGATTTCACCGCCGCACACATAGAGATATCCCCAATCTGCTGAAACTCCGTCTCCGACTTTACTAAGAGGTTTCTGAGAGAAACGACCGATTTTTCCGTAAGACAGTTTTCCGGCGTTTCCCGTTGTTTTAACAACACGCTTTATGCATTTATCGTAGCAAAATTCTTCTCCCGCCGAAAATACCAAAGCTATATCGTGACTTTTTCCGTCTATAACTTCTACTTCATAATCTATATAAGAACATGGAGTTGACATTATGTATAAGTCATCAAGCAAAAGCGGCGTCCAAAAAGAAACCTTTAATCTTATACTTTCATTTTCGAAAGTATACTTAGTAATATAAGGCGTTAACTCGAAATCGGTTTGCTCCATTACCTTTGACTGGCCGCTTCCGAGAAATCTGTATGCAGCTGAGTCTATATAAACCGTTCCTGTAATCCTCTTTTTTATTCCACACCACAAATATGTAGGTCCGTCATACAGCTTATCGCTCTTTGACCAGATGCTGAAAAACGGGTCAACTGTTATGAGCGGATATGCAGGTAATTTCATAAAAAAATCCTCCACTATTTAAAATTAATTATTCAGTGTCTTTTTTATCACTGTCATTTTCTTTTTCATTTTCTGTTACTGTCTTTCCGTCAAGACTCTCTTCTATACGTTCACGTTTTTCCAAAACAGCGGCGTGTATCTTCTCTTTTCGCTCTCCGGTAAGGCGATAGAAGAAAAACGGTACTCCAGCAAGAAGCATCATAAGACCGTGGAAAATTGTATAGAAGAACAAAAGAAGTATTTTGGTTCTAAGCGCCTGTTCGGGATAAACTCCCTCAACTGGCTGCATGTACTGGATTATAGAATTATCTCCGTAAAGAATAAGCGGCGCTACACCGGAAGCTATGGCTCCGCTGATAGTTGAACCTATTCCGCACACAAATCCAAGGCTTACATCAAGACGCTTGCCTGTTTTAAGTTCGATATCCTCAAGGATATCAGCCTGGAACATTGAGGGCAGCAAGTTTGAAGCTCCAAACTGAAGGCCGATAAGGAACAGCGAAATAATGAAAACTATCTGAAGCATTGCTGATCCTGTCTTAAAGTAAGCTACTCCGATTACAAATGCGATTGTATTTGCAATAACCGAATAAATACCCGAGGCAATATATATCTGCTTTGAATTGAATTTTTTGAGAAAGGCTTTTACTATAAGCATACCCACAAATGTGCCTATGCCTGTGGGAAGTCCCAAAAGGATATACTTACTTGTTGAACCTAAAAGTGCAGCCGCAAGGAAAATTCCCATATAAGTTGCAATGCCTCTGAAATTCTTTAAGAACTCGCTTATAAGCACAATCCATGCGTATTTGTTTTTGATAATATCCCTGTAACCCAAAAGAGGATTTACTTTTTCACTTGTATATGTAATGCGCTCTTTTACCATTTTGCTAGCCCAGAGCATGAATATGGTTCCTATAAGAGCACAAAGGGCAGCTGAACCGAGATACTGTAATCCCTCATCTTTTGTGATAAGACCTGCTACAAGCACAACTACAAGAGGAGCAGAATTTCCTATGGCGTTGACAATTCCACGGAATGTAAGGGCTGTATCACGCTCTTCATTATTTGGAGAGATAACAACGGCGATATTATTAAGAGTTCCTGCAAAAGTATTCGCAATATTATAAACCAGCTGTATGACAATAAGATAAGCTACTATAATTACTCCGGTTTTTGGAATAAAACTCGGTGTCCAGAAAAGCAGCACGGCAAGTATTCCCGTTGGAATAGCCCATGTTGCAACAATAGGCTTAAATTTGTTCTTACCGTCTTTCGGAGCACGGTCAATAATCATCATCAAAAAGAAGTTGATTGCAAAACTCGCAATGGTGCAAAAAGAATTGATGAATCCAACAGAATCGGAATCAATCTGCAAAACATTGACCAGATATGCCTGACGGTAATTGCCCTGCATTCCCTGCATCATTGTAAGGAAAAAGGTGCCCATTAAGAAAATTATCATTTCCTGCATTGATACATACTTCTGTTGCTTTTTAGTGTTTTCCACCTTGACACTCCCCATTCATAAAATAGTTTTTAGGCCGCATTAATCGGCTTTATGTTAATCTGAAAAACAGATTAATTCATTAGTAGGAATGGTGCGCCCTTCTGAGTTCACCTTTACAAGACACTCTTTCTTTCTCTCATGCTCCACTATCAGGCTGAGAACTTTTCCCTCTGAAAAATCAAAGGATACTTTATATCCGCCCTTTGCTCTCATTCCCTTTACCTTGCCCGATTTCCAGCTTTTTGGCAGAGCGGGTAGAATGTCAATATATCCGTAATTTGACTGCATGACCATTTCACCTATTGCAGCCATGATTCCGAAATTTCCGTCAATCTGAAAAGGCGGATGAGCGCAGAAGTAATTGGGATAAGTTCCGCCGCCGTTTGAATAGTCAAGTGATGCTGAGGGCTCAACGGGATTAAGATGACGTTTAATGAGATTCAACGCATTTTCGCCGTCGTGAAGCCGTGCATACTGATTGGCTTTCCATGCAATGCTCCAGCCTGTGCCTCCGTGACCTCTTACAGAAAGACTCTTCTTTATGGCTTCATCATATTCGCCGTTAAAATTAAGGGATGCGGGATGATTAAAATAAAGATGAGATATATGACGATGTGTTACCTCAGATTCTTTATATTCCCTGTCCCACTCAAGTATTCTTCCATCGGAACCGATCTGAGGTCTGCGAAGCTTTTTAAGAGCATTTTCCGCATTTTCGGAAAGCTCTCCTGCTATTCCAAGAACACCGCAGCAATCAATATAGCTTCTCAAAAGTCCCTCAATAATTGAATTATCCATAGTCGCTCCGCAGCAAAGAGCGTGCTTTACACCAAATTTTCTATATGTGTTTTCAGGTGAAGCAGAGGGAATAACCGTAAGACTTCCTTTGTACTCTTCCAAATTCGCCAAATAAAACTTGACGGCTCCCTCAATTACCGGCATTGCCACATTTTTCAGATATTCCGTATCCCCTGTATACTGAAAATGCTCGTACAGCGGCAGACAAAGCCATCCTGCCGCACCCATAAACCATGCATACTGGCTGGGATCAGATTCATGTTCATTGCCCACCGGTGTTGTCATGTTCCATATATCCGAATTATGGAATGCACACCAGCCGTCAGTGCCAAACATCTCTTTGGCGGTTCTTTCTCCACTCTCTTTAAGTCTTGAAACGAAAGCAATTAAGGGCTCTACACATTCACCCAGTCCCACTTGCTCTGCTCCCCAGTAATTCATTTGCAGATTTATGTTCATTGTATATCCGCATTTCCATATAGGTTCAAGACTTTCACTCCAGATTCCCTGCAAATTAGCCGGCAGGGAACCCGCTCTCGATGAAGATATAAGCAGATACTTTCCGAAATTAAAAAGTGTTTCACTTTTATCAGCTGTATCATCACCGGATATATTTAGGCTGCTCTTACAATAAAGATTTCCGTAATCTTCAATATGCTTTGTCTTAAGGTTTTCAAATCCTGACTGTACAGCCTTTTCAGTTACAGCGGATATTTTTTCCTCATTGGCATCCGAATCATAAAAATCGGTAGTGCCTGAAAAATAAATTTCTATATATGACGCCTCGGTGATTTTTATTCCGCCGTCAATATTCCTTTTACCATCGCTCTTTATTTTAATGCTGCAATAATATTTTATAGTCCCCTCACCGGATGAAAATGTGACAGGATAACATTTATCAGGACATCTTCCAAAAAAATTTATTCCGCTGTCTTTATAGCTTTTTTCGCAGTATTGCGCCGGTTCAAAGTCAACTGTTCTCGCCAAATCATTACTGTCAGATTTAATTCTCACAGCCAACACCATATCTGGATTTGAGCAAAAACATTCTTCGGTTACAGCAGATTCTCCCTGCGTATATGATGCCGAAACCACTGCTTTTTCTAAATCCAGTTCACGGCTGTAATCCTTACGATCATGATTTTCATCTCTTATGTATAAATTTCCCAAAGGCACATAGGCTTCGGAATCATCACCGTAAAAGTATTTTTTCAGAAGCTTTGCAGTTTTTTTAACTTTTCCGGCTTTTATCGTATCCCTTACAAGCTCTATTTTATCCGCTGCAAAGCCTTTTCCCTTGTTTTTTCCGTTTCCGCTCCAAAGAGAATCCAGGTTAAGTGAGATTTTGCCTTTCTCACCATCGCCGTAATACATTCCACCTAAAAAACCATTTCCAACCGGAAAGGCTTCTTCAAAATATTTAGCCGAATCAGAAAATACTATTTTATTCATTTTATCCCCTCTTATCAGTTTTTTCAATTAATAAACGCAAAAAATTTTTCAATTTAAGAAAAATAATCATGATTATTGCAAAAAGTGAGATAAATTACAATAAATTATTGTAACATTACTCAACTATTTTATACTGTTATCACAAATTCGACAAGTTTGTAATATGTAACTTTTATATGGTATTATGTATCCATGCAAAGCGTTATAATAATTTAAACCCTGTTGACTAATTTCAAAATATTTGTTAAAGTGGGTTTAATAAATTTAGGAGGCGAATGACACGGAAAATCAAGCTCTCAGAAAAATTAAAAATGAAAATTTGAATATTATATGTAATTATCTGCGTAAAGCCAGAAAAGCTACTTTGCCAGAAATTGCCGAAAACACAGGTTTCAGTTTTCCCACAGTTAAAAAGCTTGTATCTCTCGGAGTAGAAAACAATGTTTTTCATTCCTGTGAGGAAAGAACTGTTTCCGACAAAGCAGGCCGCAGAGCGCAGATATTTGAAATAAATACCGACTATTTCTTTATTGCAACGATTATCATTGATATTGACACTATCTTTACCAAAGTCTGCAATTTCTGCTTAGATGAAGTATATTCATCAGAGAGAGAGATCTACGATTCATCTTCTCTCGAAATAATAGACAGCGAAACCGAAAAGATATTTGAGAAATTCAAAAATCTTAAAACTCTTACCTTCGTTTTACCGGCCCCTGTATATAAAGGCATAATAAGAAAAAACTTCAGGCTCTCCTCTCTTGAAGGTATGGACTTTAGAGAAAGATACTCAAGCAAAACTCAGGCTGTGATAAAAGTCGAAAATGACATGAATATTTTAACCCTTTCAGCTCTCAGAGATGAAAATGTTAAAAACAAAAATTCAGTCATTGCTGCATTTCAGCAAGGTTTTTCAGGCTTCGGTTCAGGCTTTGTAAATGAAGGGAAGCTCCTCACTGGTTTTTCAGGCTATGCAGGTGAAATTCACAATCTGCCCATAGCCTCAGATATTTCAGGAAAAGACATAACAAAGGATGCTTTTGTTATGATTGCAGCTTCCATTGTGTCAATTTACAATCCTGAATACCTTTTTGTTTATGCGCCTGATAACTTTATTTCAGCAGAGTATATAAAAGAAAATCTATCGGGACGTGTGCAAAATTATGCCATTCCCCATATTTTTGTAAAACAGGCCTTTATTTCCGATATGTTTACCGGTGCAGAAATATATAACAGCGAAGATTTAAAAATATTTTTTTGAGCGAAGTTTTCTTCGCTCTTTTTTTATGTGATTAGCTACAACTAAAAAAGTATTTATTTGTACAAAATGGAGAATCGTTTTTTTACCATTGACTTTTTGACGCAATGTGGTATCTTTATTTTTATTAATCAACAGGGTTTAATAATACGTTTTCAGGATAGGATAAAGATGCTTAATTTTTCAGGAGAATATTTAAATGAAATATCATTTCCTTTAGGAGGAATAGGAACCGGCAGCGTAGGTCTTGCCGGAAACGGACGGCTTATTGACTGGGAAATATTTAACCGTCCAAATAAATGCTCTTATAACGAATACACTAATTTTGCCGTAAAAGCGGAATGCGGCGGAGAAGTTCTTGATGCAAGAATTCTTCAGGGAGATATATACAAAAACATTATGGGCGATAAATCCGCCTCCACTCATCACTCCTGGGGATACGGCCACGGCCCCAATCGAACCACTTTGGCAGGTATGGCTCATTTCTCAGATGTAAATTTCAGCGGACGCTTCCCTCTTGCTGAAATAAGCTATAATGAATCAACTTTCCCGGGAAGAATAAAGCTTTCTGCCTTTAATCCATTTATCCCATCTGACGACAAAAACTCCAGTATTCCGGCAGCATTCTTCCAGTGGGATATTGAAAATGACTCAGATAAAGAAATAACATATACTATTGCATTTTCCTGCGGAAATCCCCTTAAGCCCGATACCGAAAACGACTTCTCAAAAAGCGGCTCCGTTTCGGGAATATCTCTTAAAAGCGCAAAAAATAAAAAGGGAACTTTAAAAATTGCAACCGACTGTGACGATGTTTCCTATCAGGAATACTGGTATCGTTCCGGCTGGTTTGACGATTTAACTGTATTCTGGCGTGAATTTTCGGCTCCGGGAAAACTTAAAAACTGTCATTACGATGACCATAAAAAGTCTACGGAAGACTTGATATAGGCGATATGTGCACTCTTGCAGGTCACATAAAATTAAAACCCGGCGAAAATGGTTCCATACGCTTTGTACTTACATGGTATTTCCCCGTATTTGAAAAATACTGGGGTGGATTTAAATTCAAAAGACCCTCATGGAAAAACTATTACGCTTCTCTTTTTTCAGGATCTGACGAAACAGCGGAATATTGCCTTAAAAACTTCGATTCACTTTTTGAAAAGACAAAATTATTTACTGACGCTCTTTATTCCACAACTATCCCTGAAAAAGCTCTCGAAGCAGCCGGAGCAAACCTTGCTGTGCTGAAAAGTACAACCTGCATGCGTCTTGAGGACGGCACATTTTATGCTTTTGAGGGCACAAACGCCGACACAGGCAGCTGTGAAGGAAGCTGCACTCACGTATGGAATTACGCCTATGCTCTCCCCTTCCTTTTCCCGTTTCTTGAACGCTCAATGCGTGATTCCGACTACAAATACAACTCCACTAAAACAGGAGAAATGAAATTCAGGCTTATGCTGCCAATAGGCTCAAAGCCATGGAATTTCAGAGCCTGTGTTGACGGTCAGTTCGGAGGAATAATAAAGCTATACCGTGACTGGAAAATTTCAGGTGACGATGAATTTTTAAAGAGAAACTGGAAAGAGGCTAAAAAGGCTCTCGAATATGCATGGAGCGATAAAAATCCCGATAAATGGGATCCTGAAAAAAGCGGCGTAATAACCGGCAGACAGCATCACACCCTTGATGTTGAGCTTTTCGGTGCTAACCCGTGGCTTACGGGATTTTATATAGGCGGTCTTATTGCAGGAGCCGAAATTGCGGATTATTTAGGCGAAAAGGATTCCGCCGACGAATACAGACGTATTGCCGAAAAGGGCAAAAAGTATATTGATAAAGAGCTTTGGAACGGAAGATATTACATTCAGAAAATTGACGTAAAAATAAAGATACATTAAAGCCTTATGAGCAGTCAGACAAAAACATTTATAACGAATATTGGAACGATGAGAAAAAAGAAATCAAATATCAGATAGGCGACGGATGCGAAATCGATCAGATGGTTTCTCAGTGGCATATGGATATATGCGGATTGGGCGAAATTTTCCCTGATGATAAAGCTCGCACAGCATTAAAGAGCCTTTATGACATCAATTTCAAATCCATGAGAGATATCTTTAATCCGTGCCGCATTTTTGCTCTGAACGACGAAAAAGGACTTTTAATCTGCAACTGGGATAAGAACACCTATAAGCCTCAGATACCTATTCCCTACTCTGAAGAGGTAATGACAGGCTTTGAATACGCTGCTGCTGCCGAAATGATTAAAAAAGGACTTATTAAAGAGGGCATAGAATGCATAGAGGCAGTGCGTGAGAGATACGACGGCAAAAAGAGAAATCCTTATGCCGAAATCGAGTGCGGTTCCTCATATGCCCGCTCAATGGCAAGCTATTCCTTTATCCCTCTTTTCAGCGGATTCATTTTTGATAAACCCAACAACACTATCGGATTTAAGCCCATTGAAAACAATGAGAACTTTAAAACCTTTTGGAGTCTTGACAACAGCTGGGGTACTTTTGAAATTAACGGAAATACTATTCGATTTACTGTTCTTTACGGTGAAATCAGCATTGATAAATTTGTTTTACCAAGTTACTTTTCAAAGGAAATAAAAGCCTTCAAAAACACAGATGCCTTAAAAAGTCAAAACATAAACAGTGAAGTCATTTTCAGCGAAACGGTTACACTGAAAGAAAAGGATTGCATTGAATTTAAAGCATAAAAATCAAACATTATCAGAAAAACAGCAGCCATTTTATATGGCTGCTGTTTTATGCTGAATATGAAATATTTTATTTTTCTATTTTTATTCCGCAGGGATGTGTTGGCTCTTCATCATATGCCTTATCCCCTGCGATGTATTCATAATACCTGAATCCGCCCGACAGATTGCTGCAATCGAATCCGTTCTGAGTAAGGATTCGGCAAGCAATATAGCTTCTGAGACCACTGAAACAGTTGACGTAAATTTTTTTTGATTTATTGAGTTCTCCCAATCTCTCACGGAGACTATCGAGAGGGATATTTACAGAACCGGGTATTCTGCCACGTCTATACTCCCCTACTGTTCTTGTATCAAGAAGAATAACAGAATCATCACCTATAAGCTTTTCTACATCGTGCCAGTGATGCTGTTTTACAAGTCCTGAGCGGAGATTCTCTATAACGTATCCCACCATATTTACAGGATCCTTTGCCGATGAAAACGGCGGTGCATATGAAAGTTCCAGCTCTTCAAGATCAACTGAGGTCATACCTCCTCTGATTGCCGCTGCCATAACATCAATACGCTTATCTACGCCCTCAAAACCCACAATCTGAGCTCCAAGGATTTTACCTGTTGACGGAACATAAATGGTTTTTATTGTCATATCCGTTGCACCGGGATAGTATGTTGCGTGGGATGCAGAATAAGTTACTGCTTTATCGTATTCCAATCCTAATTCTGAGGCATTCTTTTCATTGATGCCCGTAGAAGCAACTGTCATATCAAAAAGCTTAATAACAGATGAACCCTGTCCGCCTGTGTATTCGCTTCTGATACCGCAGATATTATCCGCCGCTATTCTGCCCTGTTTATTGGCAGGACCTGCAAGGGAAATGAGTGCATCCTCGCCTGTGACAAAATTCTTAATCTGTACTGCATCGCCTACTGCATAAATATCAGAAACAGAAGTTTCCATATGTTCGTTTACGACAATAGCTTTCTTTATTCCAAGTTTAAGTCCCGCATTCTCTGCCAAATGGGTTTCAGGAACAACACCTACTGCCATAATAACAAGGTCGGCACTGACGCTTTCGGAATTTTCAACGGTTACTGTTATTTTTCCGTTTTCCTCAATAAATCCGTTTACAGATTTATTAAGTCTTAAATCAAGACCTTTACTGCGAAGATAAGAGTTCACCTGACTTGCAATATCATAATCGAGATTCGGCATTACATGGGGGCTGTTCTGAAAGAGAATTGTTTTAACTCCGTAATGCATAAGATTCTCAGCGGCTTCAAGTCCGATAAAACCTCCGCCGATTACAACAGCTGTTTTGGGATTGTTTTCTTCCAGATACTCTCTGATTCTGAAAACATCCTCAACAGTACGAAGAGTCATTATCTTTTCACTGTCGGCTCCCGGAAGAGGAAGCTGAATAGCTTTTGCTCCCGGAGAAAGTATCAGCTTATCATAGCTTTCTTCATATTCGCTCATATCCTCAAGGCGACGGACAGTAACCGTCTTTTTCTCAGGATTTATTGCGGTAACTTCATTTTTAACACGCACATCAACACGGAAACGCTCGTAAAAATCCTCCGGTGTTTTAAGAGTCAGTGCGCTTTTATCTTTAATAATGCCACCTGCATAATAAGGAAGTCCGCAGTTTGCATAGGAAACATATCCGCTTCTCTCAAGCACTACTATCTCTGCGCTTTCATCAAGTCTGCGAAGACGTGCTGCTGCTGTTGCTCCTCCTGCGACTCCTCCGATAATTACAACTTTCATCTTTCTGCACTCCTTTTATTCAAGGGAACCTCTGTAAGAGGTAATACCTCCCAAATCGGTTACGGTATATCCAAGCTGTTTAAGATAACGGGCTGCCTGTGAGCTTCTCGCTCCGCTGTAACAATAGACGAAAAGATGACTGCTTTTATCTATTGATATTCCGGAAAGCCTGTCAAGGGGAAGATTTACACTTCCGGGAACGTGACCTTCAAATTTGTATTCCTCCGGGGTTCTTACGTCCAGAAGAACCCCGTTTTTTTCGCTGTGAAATTCTTTAAGTCCATCCTCAAAACTTACTTTTGAAGCCGTAAAAAAATCAAGAAAACTCATTTTATCATCGCCTCGATTTCTGCCTTGGGTCTGAGGCCTACAGAATTTGCAACTGCCTTTCCGTTTTTGAAAACAATAAGTGACGGAATGCTCATAATCTGAAAGCTCTGTGCAAGCTCAGGTTCATCGTCAACGTTTACCTTACACACCTTGATTTCAGGATGCTCCGCTGCGATTTCATCAACTATGGGTGAAAGCATTCTGCACGGTCCGCACCACGAAGCCCAGAAATCAACGAGAACTGTTTTATCTGAATTTATTACCTCTTGTGCAAAGCTGTTTTTATTTACTGAAAGAACTGACATTTTCATCGCTCCTCTTTTTATTTTGTGAGCTAATAATATCACGCTTTTAATATTCTTTCAGTGACTTTATCACATTATTCAGCGCATTGACGGATAAGCTGTCTCAGACAGTCTTTCTTTATCGGTAATCTCAATACTTCCCCTGCTGAGCTTTACAAGACCTTCATTCTGAAAGTATTTGAGCATTCTCGTTACAACCTCTCTTGCAGAACCGATATGGTTTGCAAGCTGTTCGTGTGTCAAAGTAATAATTCCATCTTCCGAAAGCTCACTTTCCTCCAAAAGAAGAGCTGCTACTCTTGTATCAAGCTTTTTGCTCAAAACCTGATCCAATACCCACATAACTTCCGAAAAACGTGAAGCCATTATTTCGTTTGTATAGTTCGCCGCTGCTGCATTTTCAGACATAATCCCTTTATACACATCGGCAGGCACATTTATAATTACACTGTCCTCCTCAGCCGAAACAGTTACGTCAAATTGCAGACTGTTGATTATACATGAAGCCGAAAGCAGACACATATCTCTTTCAAAAAGCCTGTAAAGAGTTATCTCCTTGCCCTCTTCGGTCACTATGAAAACCCTTAGTCTTCCCTTTGTAACCAAAAGCACACCTGTACATTCAGAAGATCCCTCGTGTACTTTTTCTCCCTTTTTGAAAGTTTTCTCCACTGCATTATCCGAAAATTTTCTTTGCTGCTGAACTGTCAGTTTATTCCAAACCGGAAAATATTCGTTTATTTTATCCATATGAAACCTCCGAAAAATTTCTAAGGCAAGATTTTATCTATTATGAAAATTGTACTCCAATAAGAAATTAAGTCAAGAAAAAGCCCTCAAAAGATTTTAAAATCCTTTGAGAGCTTTATAACATTTTTTAGTTTTTGATGTTTTCTGCGTGTCTTCTGATTTTCTGAGTTGTGGTCTTCACAAATTCGGTTTCCCTTATATCAAAGCTCTTTATAGCCTTATAGCTGGGAAGCTTTTTATTTACATCCCTTACAACATTTTTTATTACGCTCTTAATCTCTTCAATTGTAGGAGACTGCTTTTTAAGCTCCTTTGTAATTTCCTCCAAATTCGGGAATATCTTAGCTGCAACTAAAATATCATCGTTTTCTTCAGACTCAATGCCCACAACAAGAGATTCACTGATAAGTGGACTTTTATTGAGGTGGAACTCAACCTCTTCGGGATATATATTTTTACCATTCTTTGTAACTATGACGTTCTTAATTCTTCCGCTGATACGGTAGTGCCCGTTTTCATCAACGCTGCCCAAATCTCCTGTTCTGAACCAGCCGTCCTCACTGAGAACCTTTGCTGTCTCTTCAGGATCGTTATAATATCCCAGCATGACCATAGGTCCCCTTACGCAGATTTCACCGATTCCGTTTTCATCGGGATTTATAATCTTTACCTCTACCTCAGGCAGCGGTACGCCAACTGAATCGGGAAGTGAAACATGGTCGTTGTTGCCTATTACAAGAGGAGCACATTCCGTAAGTCCATAGCCTAAATAGAGAGGTATGCCAAAGCTCATAAAATCCTTTGCAATATCAGGATTCATGGGGGCTGCGCCGGCGATTATAAGTCTCAATTCTCCGCCGAAAACTTTCTGGATTTCGGCAAAAACCTTTCTGCTTATATCAAGACCCAAAGCGTTTCCCACATTTGAAAGAGCTTTTCCTACACCGAAAATAAGCTTTCCACCTTTTTTGGCATCAACCTTTTTCATAATGCCGGCATGAACCTTTTCGAGCATCAGCGGAACTGTTATGAACAGTGTAGGGCGTACTTCCTGGAGATTCTTCATAACATATCTGAGTCCCTCACAGAAGCTTATGCAGGCTCCTGAATAAAGCATAAGGATAAGACTGGTACATTCATAGGTGTGATGAAGAGGAAGAATAGAGAGCACTTTATCGGTGGGATTAATCTTTACAACTCCGCTCAAAAGGTATATATCGGCGCAGATGTTCCTCTGACAGAGCATTACTCCCTTTGCCATACCTGTTGTACCGGAAGTAAAGAGGAGCACTCCGAGAGCTTCCGGGTCAATCTCACGATTTAAATATTCATCGTTTCCCTTTTCAAAGCTCTCTTTTCCACGGGAAAAATATTCATCAAAATACTCGGTATCAGGATATTCGCTGCGTATATCATCAAAGCAAATAAATTTTACTTCCTTTGCAATATCGCTGTTTTCCTTTAAAATTTTTACAGCTGATTTTTTATCAAGGAAAATCGCCTTTGTATCCGACACTTTAAGAATATTACATACATCATCAACAGGCAGATCTTTATCTATGGGAACAGCTACTCCCGCTCCGCAGACAACGGACATATACGAGAGCATCCATTTATAGGAGTTTGCACCCATAACAGCTATTTTTACATTTTTTAAACCGCTATTCATGTGTTCTGTACCAAGGCAGTTTACTTCATGCAAAAAGTTTTTATAGGTCACATCATAAAACTCACCTGATGAGTTTTTAAGACGAAAAGCAGGTCTGTCTCCATAAAGCTCCACACTTTGACGGAGAAGATCTCTGATATCTCTCGTTTTTCTCATTGGATAAAAAGCTATACTGTTCTGCATATTAAAAAAATCTCTCTTTCTGAATTTATAAATCTCTTCAGTTTTAAACTCACTGAAGCCGATGTGCCGCCATTATAACATTACCGGTTATCTAAAAAAATAGATAACCGGTAAGATTTACACTAATTTTAAAATGAAAGATTTTTGTTAATAATGTTCACGGACTGTTCATAGTTTGCCTATGACCTATTATTGATTATCGCTTTCCTTATGTCCTGAATCTTTAGCTTTCTCCTTATCTTTTATTTCCTCTGCATAGCGCTTTATTTTCTGAGTTGTGGTTTTGATAAACTCGGTTTCTCGGATGTCGAAATCCTTTATAGCTTTGTATTTCGGAAGCTTTTTATTGACATCCTTTATAACTTCTTTGATTGCAGAGGTAATTTCTTCCATAGACGGTGAGGGCTTTTTAAGAGCCTTTGTAAGTTCTTCAAAGTTGGGGAAAATTTTTGCAGTAACGGTTACGTCGTCATTATCTCCGTCATCCTTACCCACAACAATTGATTCACTGATAAGGGGACTGTTATTGAGATAAAACTCAACCTCTTCTGGATAGATATTTTTACCATTCTTTGTAACGATAACATTTTTTATTCTTCCGGAAATTCTGTAATGACCGTGCTCATCAACTGTTCCTATATCACCGGTTTTAAACCAACCGTCCTCATCGAACACCTTTGCTGTCTCTTCGGGATTTTTATAATATCCCATCATAACCATGGGACCCTTTACACAAATTTCACCTATACCGTTTTCATCGGGATTGATTATTTTAGCTTCAACACCGGGAAGAGGCACACCAACGGAATCTGCAAGCTCAAGACGGTCATTGTTGCCTATTACAAGAGGTGAACACTCCGTAAGTCCATAGCCAAGGTAAACATGGATACCAAAGCTCTTGAAGTCCTTTACAACCTCGGGATTTACGGGAGCAGCGCCTGTAATAATAAGGCGAAGCTTTCCGCCAAATACTTTCTGAATTTCACCAAAAATCTTATCACGGACATTGATACCCAATGCGCTGGAAGCATTTGTAATGGCTTTACCAACGCTGAGCATCAGCTTTCCGCCCTTTTTCTCCCCTGCCTTCTTCATAATATTATGATGGAACTTTTCAAGCATAAGGGGAACTGTTACAAATACAGTAGGCTGAACCTCCTGAAGATTGCGGACAATGTATCTGAGTCCCTCGCAATAAGCAATGCAAGCACCGGAATACATAATCATTGTAAAGCCTAAAGTACATTCATAAGTGTGATGAAGAGGCAGAATAGAAAGGAGTCTGTCCTCAGGATAAATTTTTACAACTCCGCTTAAAAGTGAAATATCTGAACAGATGTTTCTGTGACTGAGCATAACACCCTTTGCCATACCTGTTGTGCCGGAAGTGAAAATCAGTATTCCCATAGCTTCGGCATCAATTTCAGCATCGATAAATTCTCTGAATCCCTCTGCGAAAATCTTTTTTCCTTCTTCAAGACATTCATCAAAAAATAAAGCAGACGGAACTTCTTCTCTTATATCATCAAAACAAATAATTTTAAAGTTTTCGGGAAGCTCCTCAAAATGCTCCGCAAAAAGCTTTGAAGCTTTTTTATCAAGAAAAATTGCTGAAACCTCACCGACTTCAATAATGTTTTTAATGTCATTAAAGGGAAGGTCCTTATCTATGGGAACAACTACACCTGTTCCGCAGACAATTGACATATATGAAAGAGCCCATTTATATGAATTGGCTCCCATAACAGCTATATGAGCGTCTTTATAGCCGTCTGCAACAAGTTTTGAACCTAATGAATTTATTTCATTGTAAAACTCTTTATATGTAACGTTATAATACTCTCCGCTGCTGTTTTTAAGCATGAAAACAGGTTTATCCGCAAATAAATCTGCGCTTTGAGTAATCATATCCTTGATATTTGCTATCTTCCTAATTGGGTAAAAGGTTGTTATGTCGTTCATGTTATATCACTCTTTCTAAGTAATCAGCAAATTATAAATATACATTATGATTTTATCACAAACAAGCTCAATTAGCTATACTAAAAAAGAAATGTTAATATTGTGTTAAAAATTAATACAGTTTGACTATTGACTTTATATTGAGAAAAAATAAAAACTGAGGTGAATAATGTGAAAAATAAGAAAAAAATCAATCCTATGGAAACAAAAGGTGCATATATCACTCAGCCTATCAGTCAGGCTGACAAACGTTCAAGGGATGCTAAAATAGCAATGCCAAACGATGAAAATGTTGAGAGAAACAAAAAGTGGATAGAAGAAAATAAACTTTAAGTTCTGAAGATTTTTTGCCACAAAAAGCGGCTGCATATTAAAGCAGCCGCTTAAATTATAAGGGAAACTTATTTTAGACTCCTTGCAGTATCAAAAGCCTCTCTTGTAGCCGAAGCTATTCTGCCCGGTTTATGGGCATCGCCTATTACAAAAACGTTGCTGAAATTATTTTTAATATCATCAACTATTTCGTTGCAGCTTCTTACACCTACGGAAAGTACTACAAGATCTATGGGGAAATCTGTTTTGATACCGTCAATAACATCTTCCAGCTCTATTGTTCTGTCAGTTACTTTAACAAGCTTCTGACTTGTAACAATCTGCACTCCACGCTCTTTGAGCTTCGGAAGAATATTATCCGTATGCTGATGATAAGTTCCGGGAGCTACTGTATCAGCCATTTCAACTATAATTACATCATTGCCATTTTCCGCCAGCATATCAGCAGTTTCGAGTCCTGTCATTCCAGAACCGATAACAGCAATTTTTTTCTTTTCCGGTTTAATAGTACCGTCCAGAATCTCTGTTACAGTACATACGTTTTTGCCGTCTGCTCCCTCTATTCTCGGACGTATTGCTTTAGCTCCCGTTGCTACAAATACCGCATAGGGATTTATCTCTTTAAGCTTTTCTACTGTTGCAGGAGTATCGAGAAATATTTTAGCTCCGTACTTTCTCGCAGCTGTTTCCAAATCCTCGTAGCACCAGCTGATTTTTTCCTTATGAGGCGGTTTATTGGCAAGCTGAAGCTGTCCGCCGATGAATTTTTCCTTTTCAAAAACAACGGGCTTAAATCCCCTTCTGCCAAGGGTTTCTGCTGCCATAAGTCCCGCAGGACCCGCTCCGATAATGGCAACTGTACGTCCGGCACCGTCCTTTGGCGGATCTTTTGGAACTCCAACTTCACGGGCGGTTCTCGGATTTACCGCACACTGACCGGGGATACCATAAAATGCATTTGTAAGCATGCTTTCAAAGCACCACAGACAGCAAATACATCTTTTGATTTCTTTTGTCCTGCCCTCTTTTGCTTTATTTGCCCAGTCAGGATCAGCCAAAAGAGGTCTGCCAAGACTTACAAAGTCCTGTGTACCCTCTTCTATCTGCTGCTCCGCCTGTTCAGGACTGCGAATAAGGTTAGCTGCTAAAACAGGTATGCTTACGCTTTCCTTAACAGCCTTTGCAAGATATTTTCTCCAGCCGACCTCGAATTCTACAGGCTCGAGCCAGTAATTCATTGCTTCATAAGAACCCGATGAAATATCCAAAGCGGCAACACCTAATTTTTCAAGCTCTTTTGCAATCTTGATTCCCTCAGGAAGAGTTATTCCTTCGTCAGGATCCCCTAATTTGCTGTAAAATTCCTCAACGGAAAGGCGTACAATAATCGGGAAATCTTCACCGCACTTTGCCTTTATATCTGCAATTATCTCAGAAACAAATCGCATACGGTTTTCAAATGAACCACCGTATTCATCTGTCCTCTTATTTGTATGAGGACTCAAAAACTGCTGTATAAGATATCCGTGAGCACCGTGGAGTTCTACTCCGTCGCCGCCTGCAAGCTTAACTCTCTTTGCGGCATCGCCAAATTCAGAAATGATTTTTTTAATCTCAGAAACACGAAGTGCACGTGTTTTCTGATTCTGATGTCTGCACGGAACAGCAGAAGGAGCAACTACAGGAAGAAGCAATCCTGTTTTTTCAAGCTGTTTATTATACTGCGCCAAGCCGAAAAATAAATCCCAGTAGCCGTTCCAGCGGCTGCCGATTGCCTGACTTATATTCCATGTTCCGATGAGAATGGAATAGCTCTGTCTGCCCGGATGATGAAGCTGACAGAATATTTTCGTTCCGTGACGGTGTATTCTTGAAACCATTTTCGCAAATGGCTCAATATGTTTATCACGTGACATACCAAGCTGACGTGGAGCCAAAAGCCCTGTGCTGTCATCGACTCGGGTAGCTTCAGTAATTATAAGACCTACTCCGCCCTTTGCACGCTCTTCATAATAAGCCATCATCTGCTCGTTTGGAGTACCGTCAATTGCGGCTACATCCATAACCATAGGCGACATGACAACTCTGTTCTTTATTGTCACATTACCTATTTTTCCCTCAGAAAAAAGTTTACTGTATTCCAAAAAATCATCCCTTTCCAGTGATAAATTTATCAGCAATATTATCAAAACTAATCAAGTGAATTGTACAACTTTTTGGTTCTTATGTCAATTTGATTATTATTTCAATTTAAAATTCAAATAGTCGTACAAAAAATAAATAATATCAAACTGTATATTTATGGTAATAATCGCACAATACTTAAACATAAATATTATCGGGAGGGACAACGATATTGGAAAAGAAAATACGTCTTCTCAGCGCAGAAAAGCTGAGAACTAAGGAAATTGAAACACCTGAACAAAAGCTATTGAATGAGATAAGAGACGTGTGCAGAAAAATTGAAACAGCATATGAGAATTTTGGCTACGAACAGGACGATGATCTTGTGGAAGCAACAATTTATGAAATTGAAGCTCTTAAGGCAAGGTACAGATATTTGCTAAGACTTGCCAAAAATCAAAATGTAAAGTGTGAAGCCAGTATAGAAAAATGCAAAAACGAGTGGGTGATCGATAAAATGGGGTAGGTCTTACTGTAATCCTGTGCGCTGCGGCGGTTATATCAACACTTGCAGTAATAGCCGCCGCAGTAAAAGGCGGACATGGGTTAAAAACTCTCGCACTCAGCGCTGCTCAGGGTATTGTCGCCTTATTTGCTGTAAATGTTTTAGGAACATTAACCGGCGTTACAGTAGGTGTAAATGCTGTGTCCATATTTATAAGCTGTATCGGTGGTATCTCAGGAGTTATTATGCTTCTTGTAATGAATGCTGTTTTTCTAAAATAATTACTACATAGGTTGACAAAATAAAATTAATCATCTATAATGCAGTAAAAGCTACGACGGGAAGGAGTAGCATGTTTTTCTTTGCAAAGAGAAGCTGCGGTTGGTGAAAGCAGCAGAAAGAAAGCTTGTGAAATACATCCCCGAGCTGCAGGCTGAAGCCTTTTGGTGTGTAGGCTGTGCCGTGTTCGCACGTTACTGCGAAAGGGTATATTTTTTGTACCCGTTAAGGCCGTTTTTGTGAGAAAACGGTAAATAGAGGTGGTACCGCGGTTTATTCCGCCCTCTGCTTTTTGCAGAGGGCTTATTTTTTTGCAAAAAGCAAATAAAATAATTTTATTCGGAGGAATTAACAATGGGAGTTTTCAGCGAACTCAAAGAGCGTGGCATAATTGCTCAGCTCACAAATGAAGAAAAAATTCAGGATTTACTTGAAAATCACAAGGGCGTCAAATTTTACATCGGCTTTGACCCCACTGCCGACAGCCTTCATGTAGGCCATTTTGTTCAGATTATGGTAATGGCTCACATGCAGCGTGCCGGACACGTGCCGATAGCTCTTTTCGGCGGCGGAACAGGAATGATAGGTGACCCTTCCGGAAAGACAGACATGAGAAAAATGCTCACCAAAGAGACAATTCAGCATAACATTGACTGCTTCCAGAAGCAGATGTCAAAGCTTGTTGATTTTTCCGGCGGCAAGGCAATCATGGTAAATAACGCCGACTGGCTTATGAACCTCAACTACATTGAATTTCTGAGAGAAGTCGGAGTTCATTTTTCAGTTAACAGAATGCTTGCAGCTGAATGCTACAAACAGCGTCTTGAGCGTGGCCTTTCATTCTTTGAAATGAACTACATGGTTATGCAGAGCTACGACTTTCTTGAGCTTAACAGAAAGTACGACTGCTGCCTCGAGCTTGGCGGTGACGATCAGTGGAGCAACATTATAGGCGGTGTTGAGCTTATCAGACGTGCTGAGGGCAAAGAAGCTTACGGTATGACCTTCAAACTTCTTCAGACAAGCGACGGAAGAAAGATGGGCAAAACCGAAAAAGGTGCTGTTTGGCTTAATCCCGAAAAGACAAGCCCCTACGAGTTCTATCAGTACTGGCGTAATGTTGATGATGCCGACGTTACAAACTGCATGAAGATGCTCACCTTTATCCCCATGGATGAAATCAGAGAGTATGAGAAGCTTGAGGGCAGTGAAATCAACAAGGCTAAAGAAGTACTTGCCTTTGAGGTTACAAAGCTCATTCACGGCGAAGAAGAGGCAATCAAGGCAAGAGATGCCGCAAAGGCTCTTTTCTCAAATAATGCAAATTCCGATAATATGCCTACAACAACTCTCACAGATGCTGATTTTGAAAACGGAGCTATAACAGTTATTGATGCAATGGTCAAAGCCGGACTTGTTAAGTCAAAGGGCGAAGCACGCCGTCTCATAACACAGGGCGGTGTTTCCGTAAATGACAATAAGGTATCTGCTATTGATGAGGTTATCACCTGCGAGGATGCCGCTAAGGGAGTCGTAATTAAGAAAGGTAAAAAGATTTTCCATAAAATAGTAAAATAAATAAAAAATATTAAGAGCACGGAATATTTAACAAAAATATTCCGTGCATTTTGTTTTGCTATTGTCATATTTCCGTAACAATTCGTTAATAAGCTTATGGTAAAATTTATGATGTCAAATAATACACAAGGAGGGATAGTGATGAAAGAGAATCCATATTCAACCATCACTCCGGAAATTTTAGAGCTTACAGAGCTTTGCCGTTCAAACAACAGCATCGAAGCTGAACTTTATACTAAGTATAATGTTAACCGTGGTCTTCGTGATTTAAACGGAAATGGTGTTCTTACCGGTCTTACTGAAATTTCCGAGATAATATCATCTAAGATGGTAGACGGTCAAAAGGTGTCCTGTGACGGCGAGCTTTACTATCGAGGAGTAAATATTGAAGATATTGTCAGTGGCTTCATAAAAGAAAAACGCTTTGGATTTGAAGAAACAACATATCTTCTGCTTTTCGGACAGCTTCCTAATAAAGAACAGCTTAAAAAATTCAATGAAACTCTTACTTATTATAGAGTACTTCCCAAAAACTTTGTACGTGACATCATATTAAAGGCTCCCAGCTCTGATATGATGAATGTTCTTGCACGAAGTGTTTTGACAATGTATTCATATGACGATAACCCAAATGATACTTCTCTTCCCAACGTATTAAGACAGTGCTTACAGCTTATTGCTCTGTTCCCTCTGTTCTCTGTCTACGGTTATCATGCATATAACTATTACCACAATGTAAACAGTCTTTTCATTCATTCGCCCAAGCCTGAATATTCAACTGCACAGAATATTCTTCATATGCTCCGATCTGACAGTAAATTTACTGAGCTTGAAGCAAAAATTCTCGATGTTGCCCTTGTGCTTCATGCAGAACACGGCGGCGGAAACAACTCAACATTCACAACTCACGTTGTAACTTCATCGGGAACAGATACCTATTCGGCAATAGCTGCTGCCCTCGGCTCACTTAAAGGACCTAAGCACGGCGGAGCCAATATAAAGGTTGTAAAAATGTTCGAAGATATGAAGAAGAATATTGACGACTGGAGCAATGAAGATAAAGTAGCAAAATACTTACGTGCTCTTCTTCATAAAGAAGCATTTGATAAATCAGGTCTCATTTACGGTATGGGACATGCTGTTTACTCCCTTTCCGATCCGAGAGCCAATATTCTCAGAAGCTTTGTTGAAAATCTTTCTGAGGAAAAAGGCAGAATGGAAGAATTTAAGCTTTATTCTACCGTTGAGCGCCTGGCTCCTGAAATTATCGCTGAAGAAAGAAAGATGTATAAAGGCGTCAGCGCAAACGTTGACTTCTACAGCGGCTTTGTTTACGGCATGATGGATCTTCCCTCTGAGCTTTATACTCCGATTTTCGCAATTGCAAGAATTGCAGGTTGGAGTGCTCATCGTATGGAAGAGCTCATAAACTGCGGAAAGATTATAAGACCTGCTTACAAGAGCGTAGGAGCCCACAGAGATTACCAGACTCTTGACGAAAGATAAAATAATATAAGCAAAATAACAATTCTGACCGTCAATAATATACGATGGCAAAACAACTAACCCCATTGATTAGCTAAAAATCAATGGGGTTTTAATATTTTATATGATAGTTTACAATACGCATCTATTTTCTTCTAACAAATAAAAAATAATGAATCATAATAGATAATCAAACAGCAAAAAGACCTGAACATTAAGTTCAGGTCATAAGTGGCTCCCCAAGTTGGACTCGAACCAACGACCCTGCGGTTAACAGCCGCATGCTCTACCGACTGAGCTATTGAGGAATATTTCGACCGGCTTAGCCTATGCTAAACCGGTACCTTTGTGTCGGCGTCGACCTATTTTCCCGGGCGGCTGCCCGCCAAGTATCTTCGGCACGAATGAGCTTAACTACTGTGTTCGGAATGGGAACAGGTGGACCCTCATCGTCATTAACACCGACTTCGCAACCAGCTTTCGCTGTCTGCTCCATATATATAAAACAGATCTCTCTGTCTTATTCCTTTTGGTGACCCGTAGCGGATTCGAACCGCTGTTGCCGGCGTGAGAGGCCGGAGTCTTAGGCCACTTGACCAACGGGCCATTTGGTGGTACACCATCACGGGCTCGAACCGTGGACACCCTGATTAAGAGTCAGGTGCTCTACCAACTGAGCTAATGGTGCATTTCTGCTCGTTGGGTTTCTCTGCACCCTGAAAACTGAACAAAGATAAAGTTTTGTGATTTCTTTTGAAAACCTTAACCACTTATGGTCAAGCCCTCGACCTATTAGTACTGCCAAGCTCAATGCGTCACCGCACTTACACATGCAGCCTATCAACCTCTTAGTCCTTGAGGGGTCTTACTAGCTTATGCTATGGGATATCTTATCTTGGAGATGGCTTCACGCTTAGATGCTTTCAGCGTTTATCCAATCCGCACTTAGCTGCCCGGCCGTGCCATTGGCATGACAACCGGTGCACCAGCGGTGCGTCCATCCCGGTCCTCTCGTACTAGGGACAGCGCTCCTCAAATATCCTGCGCCCACGACAGATAGGGACCGAACTGTCTCACGACGT
>UQGM01000016.1 GCA_900540535.1 uncultured Oscillospiraceae bacterium
GAGCTACCGGCTACAAGCTACAAGTAGCTGCGCTATATTCCGAAAGGCACTTGTAGCTTGTAGCTCGTAACTAAGTACAATGAAACTATAAACTCATATCAATCATGAAATCAATATTAAAGTATATCATACTTCCCCTCTTTTTCACCTCCTGCATCGGATGTGAGAATAAAGAGCATGATACCCCCGCCCCGGAACCTAACGAGCGGGAACTCTCCAAATACGAACCTGAAGACGGCAAATGCTTTGTCTTCATCGGTCAGGATTTAGGAGCTGTAGGCGGACTGGAACAGTACAATGAAGGCTATTGCGATCATTTCCAGACTCCGGCAGGAATAACCGTTTATCTGGGACTGGGCGGTAGCGACACCGATAAAGTATCCGGTCTTTATGATATCGACAATTGGGGTTCAGGTGATTGTTGTGCCAACTTATACCCTCAATCGGAACGTTTCAATAACTCAATGATCGCCGTAGGGCTTGCCATTGTGGGAAATGAAACGGACATAGCATCCGGCAAATACGACCGGAAGCTGGATATAATAGGTGAATGGTTCAAGAAGCTTGCTCCCCGTCCCGTCTTTCTGCGTATCGGCTATGAATTCGACGGTACAGACTGGAATCATTATGTACCCGAAACGTATATCCCCGCCTACAAACACATCAAAGATCATTTTGATGCGGCAGGCATCCGCAACGTAGCTTATGTATGGCAATCCAAAGGAGATGGTACTCCCCTATCCGATATGCAGAAATGGTATCCGGGAGATGAATATGTGGACTGGTGTGCCTACTCTTATTTCGGGCAGCCGGATCAGGTAATGATCGAATTTGCCCGGATGAAAGGCAAACCGGTATTCATAGCCGAATCGACTCCCGTCTTCCAGAAGGGACAGACTTACTTCGATGCGGATATTAAAAAGCCTGAGATAGCCCGGAAGATATGGGATGAGTGGTTCACCAAATTCTTCAGTGTTATCGAAGAAAACAGCGATGTGGTTAAAGCTTTCTCTTACATCAATGTAGAATGGCTCTCTCAACCGATGTGGATAGTAAATGTAACCTTCCAGCAATGCGACTCACGTATTCAGCAAAGTGAATATGTAAGCAACCACTGGAAAGAGAAAGTTTCGGGCAACGGCTATATACATGCTGCGGAATTGGATTGGAGTAAACTGCCCCAATAAACACACTGTAATTATTTACCCTGAATAAATCAATCAATGGATAAAAGAAACAATGCATATCTGTACATCACCTGCTTCATCGTCTCGATAGGTGGTCTGCTGCTGGGCATATCGGCCAATGTATCGGGAGCAAGCATGTACTTCGGCGACTTTTTCGGTCTGCAATCCGGCTCCTTTCAGGAAGGGCTGGCTGTAAGCACCACCATGCTGGCAACCTTCATCGGTAACTTCTTTGCCGGAAATGTCAGCGAAAGAATCGGACGAAAGAAATCACTCATTCTGGCAGCACTGCTCTTTTGCTTCTGCTATACTTAAGCTATTCCACTATTTATAGATTAAGAAAGGGGTGCTCGATATGCCTATTAAAATAGATAACGCTTTACCTGCCAAGCATGTCCTTGAGCTTGAAAACGTTTTCGTTATGTCGGAGGACAGAGCTATCGCTCAGGATATCCGCCCCCTTAAAATTATAATCCTTAATCTTATGCCCACCAAAATCGAAACCGAAACTCAGATACTGCGTTTGCTCAGTAACACTCCCCTTCAGGTTGAAGTTGAACTTATGCACACTGCAACTCACAAAGCCAAAAACACATCCGAGGAGCACATGCTTAAATTCTACAAAACCTTTGATGAAGTCAAGTATGAGAAATTCGACGGAATGATTATAACAGGTGCTCCCGTGGAGAATCTCCCCTTTGAACAGGTGGACTACTGGCCGGAACTTTGCGAAATCATGGAATGGAGCAAAACAAACGTCTACTCCACATTCCACATATGCTGGGGAGCTCAGGCCGCACTTTATTATCACTACGGTGTACCCAAGCATCCTCTTAAGGAAAAATGCTTCGGCGTATTCCCCCACTGGCCTCTTGATTTAAATCATCCGATTATGCGTGGATTCGATGACATATACTATGTACCCCATTCAAGACACACGGAAACAAAACGTTCAGACATAGCTTTGGTTAAAGACTTACAGATTCTTTCTTATTCAGATTTAGCCGGCGTTCATTTGATTTCCGACATGGGATGCCGCAACTTTTATGCAACTGGTCATTCAGAATATGACAGAAACACTCTTTCAAATGAATATTTCAGAGATTTACGCCGTGGACTCAATCCCAAGCTTCCCTACAATTATTTCCCCAATGACGATCCCAACAGGGTTCCGCCTATCACATGGCGTCAGACAGGTAACATGCTTTTTTCAAACTGGCTTAATTACTTTGTTTATCAGAAAACACCATACGATCTGGCTAATCTTTAAAAAAACACCTTCCAAAACGGAAGGTGTTTTCCTTTGCTAATTGATTTTTTTATCAGTGGTAAGTTTATAATATGTGCTGCATACAGGTTAATTGCTCATTTAGGCAGATACGCTGCCAATGGCTTTGACAATTTTCGGCTGATAAGCACCACTGCAAGCATTTTTATTATATCTCCCGGAATAAACGGGAACACACAATAGGTCAGAGTCAGCCATAAAGTAGAATGATTTATTACCATGAACCAAGCTGTTCCGAAAGCATAGCAAACAAGAGTTGCCAAAGTCATTGCGAGATACAGTTTTACCGGTGACTCTTTAAATCGCTTTGCAAAAAGTCCGGTAATAAGAGCGGCAAATATGTATCCGATTATATATCCGCCCGTCTTGCCAAAGAGCACTCCTGCTCCGCCGGAAAAATTATTGAACACCGGCACACCTACAAGTCCCAAAAGCACATAGACAATTACACTTAAACTTCCGTATTTTGCACCTAAAAGCACTCCTGCAAGATTTACTGCGAAAAGAGCCAAATTTATCGGTATCATTGGAAGCGGAATTTGTATCTGCGAACAGATACCTATAAATGCTGCAAAAACGGCGGTGGCACAAAGATAATATATTTTCTGTGGTTTTTTAGCCAAGACTGTCACTCCTCATATAAGATTATTAATTCCGGAATTTTTATCGTCTTGACTATTATAACCACCGTTTTCGAGTTTGTCAACTTAAAATTATTTTTAGGTTGACAAATGAGGTAAAGAAAATCCGTACCATTATGGTACGGATTTTTTTGAATGCTTTTATTCAATTAAGTGTACAAGTTTAATGCGATATTATATATACAATTATATAATATATATTATATTCAGCATTAGATTTATACCGTTGCAGGTGTAAGGAATTCATCCTTATGAGTATTATAGTATTCACAGTTTTTAGGAACTATGAAATTAATACCTTTCTCTACTATTTCAAAAGTTGCATCGGTTATTGTTGTGCTTTCACCGTCACAAATCATCGGAATGGGTGTATCACTATGGACTGTTATCTTTTTACCCTGCTTAAATTTAACGAAATCATCATATTTACCGGTAAGATGATTACCTGATTTATATGCGGCGATAATCGGGAAGAGCTTTAACTTTGAAAGCTTTTTCTCAACTACAATAAAGTCAAGTTTTCCATCGGTAAGGCTTGCATAAGGAGCACTTTTAAATCCGCCGCCGTACCACTGGGCATTTGCAGCAAGGCAGAAAATGGAATCAATTGTAAAAGGCTCACCGTCATCAATTTTTACAGTAATTTTTCTTGCTATGTTTCCGAGGAAACAATAAAGTGTTGAAGCAACATAAGCCATTTCACCGGTCATAAAAGCAGGTTTATTAAAATCGTCCTTTTTAGCACATATAACGGCGTCAAGTCCCACTGAGCAGTGACTGATACCAACTGTATCGCCTGACTTTACAAGGTCAAATTTTACAGCTGCTCCTTCAACCTGATTTTCTACATTAAGAAGCGTTTCCTTTTCACCAAGCATTTTGGCAAAGTCATTTCCTGAACCAAGAGGAATTATTCCAACCTCAACATTATCAAAGCCATAAGCTCCGTTGATTATCTGAAAGAGAGTGCCGTCTCCTCCGCAGGCGTATACTCTTATCTTTTCGCCGGTCATACACTTGTTATGTACAAATTCACGACCGTCTTTACCTGACGACGGCATATATATTTCTGCATCAATTCCCGATTTTGCAATATATTCCTCAATTTTAGGTTTTATAAATTCAGCTGCCTTTCCTTTTCCGGCATTAGGGTTAATCAAAAAATAGTATTTCATAAAGCTCCTCCTGAATTGTTATCTTCCCCTGAAAGACATAGTCTTAAAATAGATCCTCACCTAAAATCAGAAATACAATCGGGGACTTTTGTATAATAAACCATTTAAATCATTTTGTCAATTTTTTTAATACAGTTTTTATAAATTTGTCTATTATTTACAATTGCGAATGTGCGTACAAATAAGCAATAAAAATAATTTTTTCGGAAAAACAGAATGTAAAAAATGAATTTTCTGAATTAGGGCAAATATAATAACTCAAACCTTAAAAAGAACTTTTTTAAAATTTTCTTATATTTTTTATAAATTTTAAATTCGAGCAGCTGTTCCATATAAAAATACAGTCCGGAAAGCTTTTCCCGGACCGCATCTGAAAAAAGTATTTACTTAAAATACATATAGAGCTGACATCTAATCATACCGTTATAGAGCTTTCTTCTCTTATCCGCTTTCCTGCCGAAAAATTTCTCAAATTCTTCCGACGGACTTATGGCGCAATAACTCCAGCCTTTTTTCTGCTGAAACTTTTCACCCATAATCCTGTAAATATCTTCACATTCCTTTATAGTAAGCAATCTCTCTCCGTAGGGTGGATTGCAGATTACTGTTCCTCTTTCGGTCTGAGGTTCAAAATCCTTTATGTCACGGCAGTTAAGAATTATATTTTTCTCAACTCCCGCACGCTTTGAATTCATCCTTGTAAGACGAAGTGCCTCTTCATCAATATCGGAACCGAATGCAGTAAAATCAGGATTATACTCTATTAAATCCTGCGCTCTGTACTGCTCTGTTTCCCAGACTGCTTCATCTATTGCCTCCCACCTTTGTGCAGCAAAGGTTCTGTTAAGTCCCGGAGCAATATTCTGAACAAGCATTGCTCCCTCAATAAGTATTGTACCTGAACCACAGAAGGGATCATAGAGAGTATGATATCCCCTGAGCCTTGAAAGATTAGCCATGGCAGCGGCAAGGGTTTCCTTTATAGGAGCCGCTGACGATGCAGGACGGTATCCTCTTTTATGAAGTCCTATACCTGAAGTATCAAGAAGCAGCAGAGCTTTATCCTTCATAATTGAAAACTGAATCTGATGCACAGGACCGCTTTCCTCAAACCATGAAACTCCGTACTTTGAACGCAGTCTTTCAACAACTGCTTTTTTCACTATGGACTGACAGTCGCTTACACTGAAAAGCTTTGAGTTAAGGCAGTATCCTTTAACAGGGAAAGTATCTGTCTTTGAAATCCAGTTTTCCCAAGGCAATGCCTTTGTACCCTCAAAAAGCTCATCAAAGCTTCTCGCTTCAAAGGCTCCAAGTACAATCTGTATACGTTCAGAATAGCGGGAACATATATTTGCACGGGCAAGTATATATTCATCTCCCTCAAAAAACACTCTTCCGTTTTCTGCCGCTACATTTTCAGCACCCATATTTCGCAGCTCTTCCGCCACAAGTCCTTCAAGTCCCAAAAGACAGGGAGCTGACATTTTTATATTCATAATTTCAACATTCCTTTGCTTTATTCATTGATCCGGCTTACTGCTGTTTCACTTATTCGCCAAATCCGCAGTATAGATTTTATCAAAAAAACAGGCGGGGTACAAGCCCCGCCCGATTATTAACATTTATTTCTCCGGTTCAAGCAAACCGTAACCGCCGTTTTTACGGCGATAAACTACATTTATATCGCCTGTTTCAGCATTGAGAAACATATAAAACTCATGTCCCAGCATATTCATCTGTAGAATTGCCTCTTCTACATTCTGAGGACGAAGATTGACTGGCTTTGTTCTTACCACATCATACTCAACTTCCTCTGCCACAGGTTCCTCATCCGCATATACCTCAAAGGCTCCCTGGCGAAGCTTTTTCTCAATTCTTGTCTTATTTTTTCTCATTTGTCTTATCAGGGAATCTGCACATCTGTCAAGAGCCTCATTAAGTGTTTCAGCTCTCTCCTCGGCACGGAAGATCATTCCGCTGTTGAAAACGGTAATCTCAACTGACTGGGATGTTTTATCCACGGTGGCGGTTACTTTTGCTTCCGCCTCATCACCGAAAAAGCGTTCAATCTTGCTGAGCTTTTTTTCAACACGCTCTTTAAAGGATTCTCTCGGTGTGCATTTACGTCCGATAACTGTAATCTTCATATTTCCATCCCCTTTAAAACGGTGAAACCTTTTCACCTGATTTAACAGAAACTTTGTTTCTGTGTCTATATTGTAGCACATATACACAGAAAAGTATAGATGTAATATGAATAAATTATTGTTTTTATATGATTTTTGAAGCGTGACGTGTTACATGACATCCCACATTTACTGAAACAGGAAGTCCGGCAATATGGGTGGCTCCCGCTTCGATATTCACTGCCAAAGCGGTTGTCTTTCCGCCAAAGCCCTGGGGCCCGATATTAAGCTCATTAACCTTTTTGAGGATTTTTTCCTCAAGCTCTGCATAAAAGGGATTACTGTTCCTTTCACTTACAGGACGGCAAAGCGCTTTTTTTGCAAGGAATGCGCATCCCTCAAAATTTCCGCCGATACCGACGCCCAGCACCATAGGCGGACAGGGATTGCTGCCTGCAAGACGTACTGTTTCTACAACAAAATTCACAATATCCTCAGCAGAAGCTGCCGGAGTGAGCATTTTAAGACGGCTCATATTTTCGCTGCCGAATCCCTTTGGAGCAGCGGTTATTGAAATTTTATCACCCGGTACAATACGGGTATGGATAATAGCCGGCGTGTTATCACCTGTATTCACTCTTTCAAGCGGATCGCCCACCACTGAACAGCGGAGAAGTCCGTCTACATATCCGTCGTGAACTCCCTTATTTACGGCATCCTCAAAACTTCCGCCTGTGATATGTACATCCTGACCTACCTCGGCAAAAATAACCGCCATGCCTGTATCCTGACAAATGGGCACATCCAGCTCTTTTGCTGCCTTGAGATTTTCACAAAGGTCGCACATTATGGATTTTGGAAGAGTTTCCTCCTCGCATGAGCAGGACTCTTTAATTTTTTCCGCAAGATCGTCGGGGAGAATCTTATTCGCCTTTATACAAAGTTCCTTTACTGTTTCCGAAATCAGAGAAACATCAATTTCCCTCATATTAAACACCTCTGAATTTAAATATCAAAAAAACGGAGTGCAATAACACTCCGTCAAAATTGCTCATTACCGCAAATTACTGTCTGCCTGAAGAGCCACGCCTTGAAAAGCCGCCGTGTTTTGCCTCGGAGGAACGCTTTAAATCAGACATTTTCTCCTCGCTCACCTGCTTAAAACGAGCCATCATATCTTCAAATGACATATTTTCGGTTGAAGCGGATTTTTGTCCCTGCCAGACATTGGCAGCAGATCTGCCCTGCCTTGAACCGTGACGCTGTCCTCCTCTCGGACGCTCACTGCGTTCAGAACGTTCAGGTTCCTGAGCACGCTTGATTGACAGACTGATTTTTCCGTCATCACCTATACTCATAACCTTTACCTTGACCTCTTGATTTTCACTGAGAAAATCACGAATTTCCTTTACATATGTAGGTGCCACTTCTGAAATGTGCACCATTCCTGTTTTACCCTCGGGCAAACTTACAAATGCTCCGAAATTCGTTAAACCTGTTACCTTGCCTTCCAGGATTGCTCCTACCTCTAACTGCATAAAAAAGCATTAACCTCCAATTTTATCTTCACTTTCAGCTTCCGAATGAAATATCGTAATAAACTTTCTCACCGGGCTTTACATAACCCAAACTGTCACGGGCAATACGTTCGATGTACTCATCTTCATTACCGCCTTCAATGACCTTTTCAAGTTCTTTATTCTCAGCAATTTTTTCATTATACTGAGCCTGAACCTGGGCAAGTGTTTCTTTTTTCTCACTTATTTCTATCTGAAGCTGTATCAGCGTAATAGCAAAGTAACCCGCCAAGGCAAATGCACCCAAGGCGAGCAAAAAACTTGTTTTCCTCTTTTTTGTTCTATCTTTATTTTTTCTCATATCTTAAACTTCTTTCGTCTTAAACAAGAAGGTACAGTCTGTTTAATAAATTATACAATATTGCACCCTGATGTTTCAATATAAAATCAGAATTATTTTAAAATTTTTTTCATCCTTTTTTAGCAGTTTTAACTAATTTATCCGATATATTGCTAAAAAGCTTCTTAATAAGCCTGAACGGAGATGTCAGAATTTTTACAAAAAACTTTATCATCTTCTTAACGCATCCCGTTATGAACCTCGAAAACTTAACTGCAATTCCGCCCAGAGCAAAGTAGTATATAATCCAGCCCGCCGCAATTCCGAAAATTATATACCACCTTACATTTCCCCTATTTGCCGTGAGAATAAAAACAAAACTCACAAACGTGGCAAGGAGACTGTAAACTATATCAAAAATGAATATACTTTTCTTTTTTGCAGAAAACATCATTCTTAGAAGCCTGAAAATCTCATAAAGTATTCCCAGCAGAAAACCCATTCCGCAGGAAAGCAGAAAAAGCCTCGTCTGCTCGGTTATCGATATTACCGGCATCACCTGAACACCTTACTGAAAAATCCTGAGCTCTTGGGCATTTCGTCCGCATATGTAAGAGATGAAATATTTCCCTCTATAAGCAGCTCTCCCGTTTCAACACTCAAACGGTTTATATGTAGTTCGCTTCCCCTTACGGTAAGCTCACCTTTATCCGTATAGACAATTACTGTCTGCTCATCAAAACTGTCCACATCGGAAACTCCCGACACGGAAAGTGAACGCCTGTCCTCCAGAATCACATTGTGGGGCATTGTTACTCCTCCCGCACTTTTTACCTCTGCCATAAATAAAACCTCCTTTGCGTTATATAAAAATATATGCGGCAAAGAAGGTTTTTAGAACTTATATCCGAAATTTATTTTATTATTTTATACATAAGGGGCGCATCGTTTTTTGTTGCGTGTTCCGTAACTGTGAGAACCTCTGCTTTTATTGTTCCCGTTCCCATTGTTATCTCTATTATATCGCCCTCTTTAACATTATATGAAGCTCGTGCAGGCTTTGAATTGACCATCACCTTGCCTGCGTCACAAACTTCATTTGCTATCGTGCGTCTTTTTATTATTCGTGATACTTTAAGATATTTATCGAGTCTCATTTTTATTCCGTACAGCGCCAATTATTCAGCCAAACAAAAGCTCACATCAGCGCTGTTCCTTTCAATGTATTTTTACCCTTAATAAAAAAATAGAGGGGACTTTATAAAAATCCCCTCCACTATGAGTTAAGTTCAATTATTTAACAGCGTCTTTAAGTGCCTTACCTGCTTTGAAAGCGGGAACCTTAGATGCTGCAACTGTCATAGCCTCACCAGTCTTGGGGTTACGGCCCTGTCTCTCAGCACGCTCACGAACCTCGAATGTACCGAAACCAACAAGCTGTACCTTCTCATTTTTAACAAGAGCGTCAGTTACTGTTGCAAATACGGCTGAAACTGCATTCTCTGCATCTTTCTTTGAAAGTCCTGCCTTCTCAGCAACTGCTGCTACAAACTCTGTTTTGTTCATCTTTAGTGATCCTCCAATTTGTTTGTTTTATATATAAGGCAAATTTAAGCCCTATGTACACTTAACTTATTTTTCAGAAGTCTTTGCCTCATCCCAAAGCTCATTGAGCTTCTCGATGCCTGCCGTTTTCATATCAATTCCCTTTTCGGCGGCAAGTGCTTCTACCTTTGAAAACCTTTCAAGGAATTTATCAGTTGCACCTGTAAGAGCCTCTTCTGCATCACAGCCGGCAAACCTCGAAATGTTTACCGCAGAAAATAAAACGTCTCCCATTTCTTCAAAAACATGGTCGGTATTCTTTTCTGCCATGGCCTCTTTAAGCTCGCTGACTTCTTCCGTGAGCTTATCGAAAGCTCCGTTTGCATTATCCCAGTCAAAGCCGACTTTCGCCGCCTTATGCTGAATCTTCTGGGCACGCATTAATGCCGGAAATTCACGGGGCACTGAGAGCATTGACTGTGTCTGGCTCTTCTGTCCTTTGGTTTTCTTTTTTATATCATCCCAGTTTGAAAGCACTTCATCGGTGGAACTTACCTCCACAGTGCCGAAAACATGGGGATGACGCTCAATAAGCTTTTTGCAGATTCCATCCGCTACATCGGACAATGTGAATCCGCCTTTTTCACGTTCCATTTCAGTATGAAAGACAACCTGAAGAAGAACATCGCCCAGTTCCTCAAGAAGCATGGAGTTATCCTTTTTGTTTATAGCCTCCACAACCTCATAGGTCTCCTCTATGAAATTTTTCTTTATGCTCTCATGGGTCTGCTCTGCATCCCAGGGGCATCCGCCGGGGGCACGAAGAAGCTTTACTATTTCTACAAGATCTTCTACGCCGTAATTCGGCTTAAATTCAAAGTTTTCGACCATTTTCTCGACCTTCATACCTACATGAAAATATTACCTTACTATACTACCCTAAAAGGCCGAATTTTTCAAGTGTTTTTGCAATTTTTTCTCCTTTTGGAAGCATTCGCAGATCCTCTCCGGAAATACCTTTTATAAACAGCAGAAGTGTAAAATAGACGATCACAGCAGCGGCGATACTTATAAAGAGATTTATCGCTGATGGAGTAGAAAGCACATTGCCTAAATTATCGAAGGCCATCTTTGCCGTAAGGGTACTCATCAAGGCACAGAAAAACGGTTTTAAAAATACCGATTTTATATCTGGCATTGCTCCCGTTTCTGCCACAAGACAGGCAAGCTCATAAAAAACCACAATAGTATAATTGAGTATCGAGCCAACCGGCGCTCCGTAGATATTTATTTGCGGATTTCCTACCAATATGTAATCTGCCACAATTTTTACAGTTGCTCCCATTAGCAGGGATTTTACAGGTACATCGGTTCTGCCCACAGCTTGAAGCATATGAGTGACAGGAGCCGAAACCGCCATAATGGGAGTGACAAAACCATATGCTGCAAGCATCGGTGCGGCGATTCCAACCATATTTGAAGTTCTCGTTCCGCCGTAAATAAGACTGAGCAAAGGTTCTGAAAGCACTGCCATGGCAAATCCTGCCGGCAAAGCCACAAGCATTACAGTTCTGATAACCGAATTCACCGTTCTGCGTACTGCCCTTTTATTATTCACTGCCCATGCTGCGGAAATTATGGGAATAGCGCTTATACCAAGAGTCATTGTAACCGTCGGCACAAGAGAACGGAAATCCATAACCGCTCCGTACACTCCGTAAAGATACACGCTTATATCCTTGTCGAGGGTTCCGGATGCAGCCAAAGCTGCGCCGTACATTTCCTTAATCACTGCCGTATCCCGCATAACTGCAGAGGCAAGACGATTCTGCACCGCCACATTATCAATAAAATTAGTGATATTCAAAATTACGGAGCCTGTCATTACAGGCATTGAAAACGCTATCATTTCACGGGCAGTTTCACGGCTCTTCTGCGCAAGAGGAGAATTTATAAGCTCCGTCCTCGTAAAAATACTGCCCTGAATTTTTTTGTAAATCCACAGATACAGCCAGCCTGCCACAGTTCCCACACTTACGCCGAGTATTGCAGCTGATGCCGTCCATGGATACAAAAGACTCTGAGCCTGCTGGGAATCTGCCGCCGGTGTTCCGAACACGGCTCCGGTAGCTGCATATTCCCTCATTCCGTATTTCATAACCATATAAGCAAATCCAATACCCAAAGCCATTTTCGCAACCGCTTCAATCACCTGGGATACAGCAGTGGGAACCATATTACCGAGTCCCTCGTAATAGGCACGGTATGCTGACATGATACAGCAGAAAAATACCGACGGAGCAATCGCAATTATACATTTAAAGGTTTCGGGAGAATGTATCAGCCAAAAGGAATAGGGATAGGCAAGAATCAAAAGCAGGGCTGTACCTCCTATTCCCGTAACGGCAAACATGGAAAGCGCAACCCTAAAAGTCTTTTTCACCTGTTTAAATTTTCCCAGCGCCATATTGCGGGAAACCATTCCCGAAACAGCAATGGGAAGTCCCGCCATTGACACAGCGTAAACAGGGGTAAAAATATTGTAGGCTGCACTGAAATATCCTCTGCCTACCTCCCCGAGAAGGGCAGTAAGAGGGATTTTATAGAGCAGCCCTATAACTTTAACAAGTACCGCCGATACAACAAGCACAAAGGCTCCGCTGAGCAGCGACTGTTTTTTTCTTTCTGCCAAAAACAACACTTCCATTCAGTATGAATTGCTGTTTTTTGACATCCTTTTATTTTTCTTCCGGAATTTTCTTATTTAAGCTTTGCGGAGCAGTTTGAGCAGAAGTTAGCGTTTGCATTGTTCATCTTTCCGCAGACCTTGCACTCTATCTCATTTTTAAGACTGTTTTCTTCATCGTTAATCTTTTCCAGTGCGCTTGTATAATTATCCACACTTTCAATAAGCAAACTTATTTCTTCTGCATGGTCAACGCCGTTTTTGCAGGTATCGTAATAAAGTCTGCCTATATTCTCAAGAGCACGGTTTCTCTTATTTTGAATTTCCGCACTGTTTATAGCCGTAGTCGCTTTTCTGCCCACTGTTGCAGCGGCATTTTTAGCGGTCTGAATAAAATCATCAAATGTACTCATCTTTTAAGCTCCTTTTCTTTATAAAAATTCCCTGAGCAGCGAACTCTCGGGCACTTTATTTTCATCGAGGCTCTCAAAGAGTCTGAGACGCTCGATTAAATCCCTGCTGATTTCAAAATGTGAATCGCTTTCGGGAAGCTCCCAAAGAATTTCCGACGCCTCTTTGGCAAAAAGACACGGCTCATATTCATGAATGGAATTTACAGCGATATCACGGTTATTCTCAAAGGGGAAAAGATACTTTTTCTCGCCCTCTACAACCATATCCCAGAGTCTAAAAGTATTTGCCGCACCGCTGTTTCGGTGATGATAATCCCTTATAAGCCTGCGGACAAATCTCAAACGCCAGCCGGAGAGAATTTCATTTCCGCTTTCATCCTCAAATCCTCCGATAATATTTATAAATATCCTCAGACTCTCCCCTTCGGGAAGCAAGTCGGTAATGAGAAGATTCAAAGCATGGAGTCCCTCAACGATCATTACATCATAGGAAGAATAGTCAACTCTGCGAACTTTATCGCTTCGTGTTCCTATATGGAAATCGAAAAGCGGAAAATCTGATTTACCCTCACTGTACAGCTCTTTAAAGCATTTTTCAAAAAGAGGCAGATCCAGTGCGTGAACCGTTTCGTAATCAGGTGCGCCGTTGGGAAGCAGAGGATAATCTCCTTTAACCCGGTAAAAGTCGTCAAGAGAGACAGTTATACATCGCTTTCCGTGTTCTTCCAAATCCTGACAAAGCCTTGCGGCAGTTGAGGTTTTGCCGGAAGCGCTGGGTCCTGCAAGAAAAACAGTTTCAGCACTGTCGGAAATTATTTTTTCGCACACCTTTAAAAGGCTCTCGTCATACTTCATTTCTGCCCGCTCCACTATTTTTCCCGGAGCATCGGCGACGGCTTTATTTACCTCGGAAACAGAATAAATCACTTTTAAAACCTCCTTTCCGGCGGCTTGTCACTAAGGGATTAATATGTACCGTAAAAGGTTTTTATGCGTTCTTTACGCTTCATTAGCTCATCAAAACGTGAGTTATATTCAAATGGATATTTATAATTAAAGATTCGCTCTATATATTTTCCACGTGGCTGCTTAAGCTTTGTAACGGCTCCCGCTCCTGCGGCAAATACAGAATGACACTCTTCCATCATATAGATATTATAAAGTCCTTCAAATCCTTCTTTGCACCATCCGACGTTTTCGAGATTACCGAGACATCTGCTCTGGCGGTACATATAGTAAGGACTGTATTTTTCGGAAAGGACTTTCTGAGCGTCATCGAGCATTGCGGCAACCATACTGCCTGTTTTTACAAGCTCGCCGCCCGTCACTATTTCGGATGAACGTTTTAAGGCAAGGGTATGAACTGTAACTCCCTCAGGGTCAAGTGATGTGACCTTCTTAAGAGTTCTGCCAAAGCCCTCCACAGTATCATCGGGAAGTCCTGCTATAAGGTCCATGTTTATATTGTCAAAGCCGATTTTTCTCGCAAGAGAAAAGGCTTCCTCAGTCTGTGCTCCAGTATGGCATCTGCCGATTTTTTTGAGAACGTGCTCCTCAAAGGTCTGGGGATTTATGCTTATTCTGGAAACACCAAGGGCTTTGAGTACCCTTAACTTTTCTTCGGTTATTGTATCGGGTCTGCCTGCCTCTACGGTATACTCCGAAACAGTTGACAGATCAAAGGAATTTTCGATTGTCTCCCCTACCATTTGCAGCTGCTCTGGAGAAAGCGTTGTAGGAGTGCCTCCGCCGTAATAAACGGTTTCAAGCTTTAAGCCGAGCTCCGACGCTATTTTGCCGAATATTGAAAGCTCTTTACACAGAAGTTCGGTATATTCGGGAATAAGCTTTGCCGCAGCCTTTACTGAATGTGAAACAAAGGAGCAATAGCTGCATCTTGTAGGACAAAAAGGCACGGAAACATAAAGACTGAAAGATTCCGGCTCAGAACGTTCCATAATCTCCTTTTCTGCCTTTGCAACTGTTGCCGCAAGAAGTGTTTTATCTTCGCTTACAAGGAGAGAATCCATAAAATACTTTTTAGCTTCTTCCGGCCCGTCTTTTTCAATAAGGGAGTTCATAAGCTTTGAGGGTCTTACTCCTGTAAGCAGTCCCCATTTGGGAGTATATCCCGTATACTCCGTAAGAAGAGTATAGAGAAGAGTTGCCATTTTAAGCTCCCGTTCATCATCGGGGGTATCACCGGCAAGAGAAGCTGTAAGGGTTTTATTATAATCCTCAAATTTAAGGGAAACGGTAATGGTATATTCTCCCTTTTCTTTTTTCTCTCCCGTATAAACCTGCCAGTCACAGTTTTCACGGAGGACTTTTATATTGTCAAAGGGAAAAAATACCCTGCAAAGATTTTCTGTTTCATAATGGAATTTATGTCCGTCAACAAATATAATCATCTTGTTCTCCGTAAATTAAAATTATTTTCCTGAAATTAAAACGTCAAAATGTGTTTTTCAAAATTACTTTATCTTTCTGAGATAACGATTCTTTACCTTTTCTTCACTGAGAGTGGTGGAACGGTTATGTCCCGGGAAAACTGTATAGTCCTCCTCCAAAGCCGCAAGCCTATGGCAGGAAGCATCCATATCCTCAGCACTTCCGCCCTCAAGGTCGGTTCTTCCGATTGTACGGCAGAAAAGGGTATCTCCTGAAAACATAACGTCACCGCATATATAGCATACTCCGCCCGGTGTATGTCCCGGAGTGTGCATTACTTTGATTTCAAGGTTTCCTACATTTATTACATCCCCGTCATGGAGAAGGACATCCGCCTTAACTTTTTTCTGCTCACCGTATCCTTCCGGAGGCAAAAGGCTGTACTTTGTGTCCTCAAGGCACTTTGCATCAAGCTCATGTATGGCAACCTTTGCACCGGTCTTTTCCTTTAAGTCGGCAACGCCCATAATGTGGTCAAAATGACCGTGTGTCAAAAAGATGTACTCAACTTCCTTTACATCTTCGTTTCCCACAAGAGCGGCAAGTCTTTCATTATATCCGCCTGCATCAAACACTGCCGCTTTTCCTGTGGTTTCATCCACAAGCACATAGCAGTTCGCCTGAAGAGGCCCAATTGGAAGAGTATATATTTTCATTATTTTTTCCACTCCTGAGTATCATAGATTATTGTTACGGGACCGTCATTTATGAGAGAGACATCCATATCGGCGCCGAAAACACCGTTCTCGACTCTTTCCACTCCCAAATCCCTGAGATTCTGAGTAAACCTTTCATAAAGGCTCACAGCCGTATCTACAGGTGCAGATGCAGTAAATGAGGGACGGTTGCCCTTTTGGCAATCGGCACACAGTGTAAACTGGGATACTACAAGTATCCCGCCGTTAACATCCATAACAGAGCGGTTCATCTTACCCTCTTCATCGCTGAACACACGAAGCTTTGTAAGCTTCTGCGCCATTAAATCCGCCTCCGCCTCGGTATCTCCATCCATTACACCCAAAAGCACAAGATATCCTTTTTCTATACTTCCAGTTACTTCACCATTAACGGTAACGCTGGCTTTTTTAACTCGCTGTATAACTGCTTTCATTTTTACATTCCGGACCTTTCTACGGACAGCATTCCGTTAATTTTACTTATTCTTCCGATTACGGAATTTAGATGCTCAACTCCGTTTACGGTTATTGTCATCAGCAGAGTACATCTGCCGTCTTTAAGCTCCCTTGTTGTAAGAGAGTGAATCATAACATGCATATTGGCAAGCTGACCTGAAACATCGGCGATAAGTCCCACTCTGTCAATACAGGTTGCAAGAAGTGTAGCTTTAAACTCCTCTTTTACTGTATTGCTCCAATAAGCGGGAATCCATCTGTCAGGTTCTGCCGCTGCGGCTATATCACGTGGCACATTGGTACAGTTCCTGTTATGAATGGAAACACCGTGTCCTCTCGTTATAAAGCCGATTATCTCATCGCCGGGCAGAGGATTGCAGCACTTTGAAAATTTAACAAGGCAGTTGTCGATTCCCTCGACAATTACTCCGTCGCTTCCCTTTTTCTTCTTTTCGGGAACAATCTTAATCTGCGATTCCTCTTTGGCTTTGAGAATCTTATTATATTCCTCTTTGATATGAGGCATCATTCTGATAACAGAAATTCCACCGTAACCGATTGCAGCATAAAAATCGTCAAGAGTTGCACAGTGCTGTCTTTCCGCAAGCTTTGTAAGGAAAGACTGAAGCTCCTGGTCGTAAAGGCGGATAAAATTACGCTTAAACTCTCTTTCGAGCTCAGCTTTACCCTCAATAATATTTTCCTCACGCTTCTCTTTCTTGAACCATGACCTTATCTTATTCTTAGCTTCGCTGGTCTTAACGATTTTAAGCCAGTCTCTGCTGGGTCCTTTTCCCTGCTGTGAAGAGGTAAGTACCTCCACGATTTCGCCGGTTTTTACCTTATAGTCGATAGGCACAATTCTGCCGTCAACTTTTGCGCCTATCATTCTGTTGCCAACAGCTGAATGAATGGCATAGGCAAAATCTATTACAGTTGCACCTGTGGGAAGGCTTATAACATCGCCTTTGGGAGTAAAGACGAAAACTTCCTCCGGAACAAGGTCGCTTTTAATTGTACGGACGATTTCTTCAACGTCCTCGGTATCCTTCTGACTTTCCAGAAGCTGACGAATCCATGAAAGACGCTCTTCAAATTTCTGTGTACCTGAAATACCCAGCTTATATTTCCAGTGAGCCGCGATACCGTACTCAGCGGTATAGTGCATCTCCCATGTTCTTATCTGAACCTCAAAGGGAATGCCCTCTTTACCGATAAGCGTTGTATGAAGGGACTGATACATATTAGCCTTTGGAGTTGAAATGTAATCCTTGAATCTTCCCGGAATGGGACGGAACATATCATGGATTATTCCAAGGCAGTTGTAGCAGTCTATAACTGTATCAACAATAATTCTTATAGCGTAGACGTCATAAATCTCGTCAAAGTTCTTATTCTGCATATACATCTTTCTGTATATACCGTGAATGCTCTTTACTCTGCCGTCAATATGGGCATCCTTGACGGATTTACATACCCGCTCTTCAATTCTTCCCTTAATTTCATCAAGGTAATCCCTGCGGGATTTTCCCCTGACCTCAAGAGACTTTTCTATTTCAGCATATCCCACAGGGTCAAGGTGCTTTATTGCGAGATCCTCAAGCTCCTCCTTAACGGCTCTGATACCGAGTCGGTGAGCTATGGGCGCATAAATTTCAAGGGTTTCAAGAGCTTTATCCCTTTGCTTCTGAGGAGGCATAAACTCAAGGGTTCTCATATTGTGAAGTCTATCCGCAAGCTTTATGATTATTACCCTTATATCCTCAGACATGGCAAGGAGCATCTTTCGGACATTCTCCGCCTGTACCTCTTCCCTTGTGGAAAGTGGCACTTTACCAAGCTTTGTAACGCCGTCAACAAGGGAGGCAACGGATTTTCCGAATTTTTCGGTTACATCCTCAAGAGTTAAATCTGTATCCTCCACTACATCGTGAAGCAGCGCCGCAATTACCGACTCCTTATCCATTCCCAGTTCTGCTACAATTTTCGCAACTAAAATGGGATGAATAACATAGGGCTGACCGGAACAGCGAAGCTGACCTTCATGGGCTCTATCTGCAATTTTAAAAGCTTTGTCTATTTGCTCAACATCTTCGGGAGAAAAAATCGTCACCAGAAGCTGACGCAGCTCTTCATAATATTCTTTCGGTGTTTTATCCATTTACCTCACCCCTTTGCAGTGATTTAAGTATTTCGGAATTTGCAAGATCCACTTTTGTGGACGGATCATGTATCTCTATAAAAGAGTCATTCTTTTTAAGTATGCCCATTTCGCAGAGAACTTCTGCGGCAATGGCTGTTTTACAGTAGTTAAGTGAAAATTTTCTGAGTCTCCAGTTTAAAAATTCAATAGGCAGACGCCAGCCGGAATTTGCAATTATGCATTTGAAAACCGCAGCTATATCTTTTCTGACAGGACAGGCTTTTTCTTTTTCCTCATCACTGAGTTCTTCCCCACGCTGCCATTTTTCATAAAGCTCAACACATGAGAAAAACTCTTCCTCATCTTCATCAGACGGTCTTGCCTCTACAAGTCTTACACTGACTCTTTTTTCTCCTCTGAAAACATTTGCCTCAACAGTAACAGCGAGGTCGATTACATCACCGGGAATAAATCCGAACTCCTCAGGAGAAACTCCGAACTTCACAGCGGTAATACTGCCGTTTCCTCTGTGAGCGGTAAGGCGCATATGTTTGCCTCCACCCATACCCTCGACCTTATCGACAGTCATTTTGAAAAGACCGAAAACAGGCTTTGGATTTTCTGCTCCAAAGGGCTCTATGCTCTCTATTACAGGGAGAATCACAGGAGTGATATATGACGGATTAAGACGGCAGGAAAGCTCCAGCGTCGGGAAAATATCCGAAAAGCGTGATGCATATGTATTTATCCGTTTTTCGAATTCATCTATATTTTCTCTGTTAATGGAAAGACCAGCTGCAAGAGTATGTCCGCCGAATTTTGTAAACAACTCCGAACAATCAGCAAGGGCATCATAAAGTGAAAAGCCCTCTACGCTTCTGCCAGAACCTTTCGCCTCACCTGTTTCAGGGTCAACGCTTATTACAAAGCATGGCTTACCGTACTGACGTGTAATCCTTGCCGCAACTATTCCTATAACTCCGCAGTGCCAGCCCTCACCTTTTACAACGATAACTCGTGCATACTTTTTTGACGGATTTTTTTCTATTGTATCAAGAGCCTCTGAGAGTATAGTCTGCTCCGTTCTCTGACGTTCCTCATTGGCAAGGCTGATTTCTCCTGCTAATGTTTCGCTCAGCTCCTCTTCTTCGCTTAAAAGAAGATTAAGAGCTCTGTTTGCGCTGCCCATTCTGCCGGCAGCGTTGATTCTCGGTGCAAGGGCAAAGGCAACTGTTGTAGAATCCACTTCTTTACCGCCGCATCCGGCTGCATTTAAAAGTGCGGCAATACCGGGTCGGGGTGATGTATTTATAAGCTCGAGGCCGTGTTTTACTATCATTCTGTTTTCACCCGTAAGGGGCACAACATCGGCAACAGTGCCAAGGGCTACTATATCGGCATACTCATCTGCCAGCGCTTCCGGTCCTTCATTTTCGAGAGCCGTGGCAAGCTTAAAGGCAACGCCTACGCCTGCAAGACATTTACATTCTCCATGGCAATCCTCCCTATGAGGATCCACAACCGCAACGGCTTTTGGCAGTACCTCGCCGGGCTGATGATGGTCAGTTACTACAAGCTCCATTCCCAGCTTCTCAATATACTCCGCCTCTTCTATGGCGCTTACACCGTTATCCACTGTAACAATGAGCTTTACCTCTCTGTCATGAAGCTCCTTTATGGCTTCCATATTTAAACCGTAACCGTCCTCTTCACGGTCGGGAATATAACAGATTACATCCGCTCCCCTTGCCTGCAAATAAGAATAAAGCAGTGCTGTTGCCGTTACTCCGTCCGCATCATAATCTCCGTACACTGCTATGCGCTCAAAATTATCAATGGCAAGATTTATTCTTTCCGCAGCCTTTTCCATATCGGCATACATAAAGGGATCGGAAAGGATTATATCCGATGAGAAAAACTCCTCAATGGCTTCGGGAGTATCTACTCCCCTCGAAACTGTCAAAAGCGCTGCAAGGGGATCAAGCTCAAAGCGTTCTGCAGCCATTGCCGCTTTTTCCTTGCTGTACTGCGCTATTTTCCATTTGCTCCTTCTCATCAATACACCCCGTTTCATATCTGATTATTTTATCATTTTTTGCTTATTTATTCAATAATTAAGGGCGAAAATTGTTTGTTATAAGTTTTAAGATAAATTTAATAATACAAGCATTTTATTATGCATTGACAATATAATGTGTACTAAGTATTATGGATATGATGTACAGATCATTTATGATATATTGTAAATATGTTAATATTTAAAAAGGATGGTGATTATTGTTTTGATTGTATTATTTTAGATATATTTACATTTATCTGTATTTGTACTATCAAATATTCTTATGGAATAAAAGGTGATAAGTATGTTAAAATTTAAAAAAGGTATATCTTTATTATTCGCTTTAATCATAATATTAAATTGCATGGTTATGGCAAGTGCCGCTGAGAGCGGTAATGTCGGCGTTTCAGAAGTACCACCAATAGTAACAGAATCTGGAATTCAGCCTTATGGCACTTCTAAGCCAGGCAGCGGATGGAATTTAGCAACAAAGGGTCGCTATGAGTTTCATGGTAATTCCTTTATGCAACCTCTATACTCAAATTACTACTTTACTGGTGTTTCAGCAGTTACGATATATGTAAAAAATCTTGATGAAGAAGAGCAACTTGATATTAAATTGCTCAAATCACAGCTGGGCGTTGATTGGTCTGTTTATGATTTACATGTAACTCCTTTGGGTGAAGCAGAATGTAGAGTAACGGGATTAGATCCTTCGAGAAACTATATTTTAAAGTTCTATCCAACATGTGTGTTTGAAGGATATATAGAGTAAATTAATATTTATGGATGAATTGCTTATACAGACCATAATACTGATTATTGCGGCGGTGCTCATTTACGTTTTAACAAGACGTTCAAAGTTCAAAAAGGACAAAAGTCTTAAAGCAAACTACAAGTATGAGTTTTCAAAGGTTTTGTTTATGGTCTACATAATCGGACTTTTAGGTGTGCTTTTGCTGCCCGTAATCAGAATGGGTTATTCAAACAACAACGGTTTTTACTGTTACATTGTGACCTACGAATGGGACTATAACCTTGTACCATTCAAAACTATTTCAGAGCAGCTTGGATTTTTAAACAGCGACATGGATAAAGTCAGAAACGGACTCTTAAATCTGTTTGTAAACAGCTGTCTTTTCATTCCGTTCCCTGCAATTTTAAAATTCGCTTTCCAAAAGCTTAAAACTGCTTACTGTTTTCTTATCCCATTTGCTTCAATTATACTGTGCGAATTTTTACAGTATATCCCAGGCAGAAGATCGGATATTGACGACGTTATACTGAACACTGCGGGTCTTACAGTCGGAATGATAATTTTGTTACTGGTACAAAACAGAAAGTTTTTTAAAATCCAAAGCGAAGACTAAAATAACCCTCCCGTAATCCAAAAACTACGGGAGGGTTTTCATGTAATTATTTAATTGTGCTGACTTTGCATTTATCAGCTGTAAAGGAATTCTCTTAGAATCTTTGCATTCTCCGCAAAGTCGGGGGCAAACATACTTCTACCGCCCATACCGATCATGCCGCCGTAAGTTCCATGTTCCGGCAAAGTCATACGTTCAAATTCAACACCCAAAAATTCAGGTGCTTCAAGCATAAGCTTTGTGATTTCTCCCTGTGTGAAATTTGTCTGTACCATAGGAAGAATCTGATTAAGAAGCTCATTGAGAGTTGATACGCTCGAGCCCTTTAACTTATCAGCACATGCCTGAATAACCGTCTGCTGACGCTTTACTCTCTGCCAGTCACTGTCAATTTCACGGATACGTGCATAGAACAAAGCAGTTTCTCCATCAAAATGGTTTACACCAACAGTTGCGCTTCTTCCGCATTGATTAAAATATTCCGCTTCCTTAGCAGTAAGGTTTACATCAATACCACCAAGAAGATCAACGATATACTCAACACTGGTGAAATTGACTCTGACAAAATGTTCAACATCAACTCTGAAGCACTCACGCACCTCTTTCATAACAAGATCTGCTCCTCCGTAACGGAAGCAGTGGGTGAGCCAGTCATACTGTCCTTTATATGGTCCCTCAAGAATCGGAACACCCATACCACGCTCAAGACTTACAAGCTTTGCAGTGTGCTCCTTTGTATTGATGCTAAGAAGCATCATACTGTCAGAACGGGCATTATCAGAAAAATCCTTTGTACGCTCATCGGTTCCGAGAAGCAGAACATTGATAACGTTTTTATCCTTATATATTTCACCACTGGGAATACCCTGAGGGTCAACCTTCTCAAGGCCTGACAAATCAAGGTCAAGCTGATCCTCGTCGCCTTCCTGAATGGTTGCGTACTCTTTTTTACCGTCATCATAGTCGATAAGATTAAGTTTGCCCTTTACAAAAGCAAATCCACCTATGAGAATTGCAAGAATAATTAAAATAATTACAGCGGCGACTATTTTACCTTTTTTCTTTTTGTTTGCAGCCATTTAAACCACCCTACATAATTCGATTTAAAAATAATAATTTCGCTCTGTTTTGCGTCATTATAACACTACGTTAAAATAATGTCAACCAAGCTCTTTGGTGTTTATATATAACATAAAGTCAAAAACATTGTAAAATTTAAATATATTTTCAATATTATGGATATATATCCATATTCGACAAATTCCTTTACGTACATGAAACTTACACATAAAGCAAAGCACCGTGTCTTACTTTACAGAAAAGACACGGTGTTTTATTAACATATTATGATTTCAGTATTCTTCCGGAAGAATCTTCTTTCTTTCCTGTATCACGCAGTTTCCCCTGACGTGAATAATTGCTGTAATGACTGTAACCATAGCCATAACTGTAGACATAACTGCGACGCTTTCCCTTTGCGCTGTTATCTCCATTGAAAACATAACCAAGCATATGAATTCCGCTGATGTCAAGAGACTGTATTCCCTCACGGATACGTTTCATCTTTGTATGATCATAGCGGATAACATACAAAGCGGAATCAACATACCTTGCCATCATGGATGCATCGGCAAGAAGCTGTGCAGGAGCGGTATCAAGAATAACTATATCTGCCTGCTCCTTAAGGCTTTCAATAACCTTTTCCATATGATGGCTTGCAAGAAGCATGGAGTCTGCTTTATCAGATTTGCCTCCGAAAAGAACTTTTATGGTGTTAGTATCATCGACCTTGATTTCACACAGTTCGGATTCGAGCTTTGCTTTATTTTTAAGGACAGCAGTAAGTCCCATATGGGTGTCTTCATTGCTAAGGACTTCTGCAAGAGACGGATTGCGCACATCACAGTCCACAAGAACTACTTTTTTACCCTGACGTGCAAGTGAAACAGCGAGGTTTGCTGCAATAGTTGTCTTTCCTTCACCGGGAACAGAGCTTGTTACAAGGAGAGTTTTGAGATTTTTCTCATCCATCTCCTTAAGTATACGCATACGAAGACTTCGCATTGATTCAAGATAAAAATCCGGTATACGTTCATTGAGAATACACAGGGGAGCAGAGCTGCTGTTTCTGCGCTTTTTGACCTTTACATTAGGCAAACTGGCCAGATGACTGAGGTTTATATTCCTCTTAATCTCATTTACGGATTTTACAGTCTTATGCATTATTATAAAGACAATAAGCAGCAATGCACTCAGAGCAAGTCCTTCAATGGCGCCCTTTTTATATGAGCCTCTTATAACGACCTCTTTCTGCTCGTCAGTGGGAACTCCCGTTTCATCAAGAATCTGAAGCTTTGTCTGACCGAAAACAAACTCTCCAACTGTGGGATAATAATCAATTACAGCATGAAGAAGATCATATGCCATTTGCGGATCGTTTGAAGTTACTGTCATAGTCAGAAGATTGGCGTCCTCTTCCGCTTTTACATTAATTGAACCGGGAAGATAATCGAGTCCCATTGCATCCTTAACAACATCGGAAAGAACCCCGCTTGTAAGAACGTAAGGGAATACCGAAGCCATCTGCTGAGCTGACTGGGTATCAAGACTGTTTCCGTTTGCAGTGACAACTGACATTGTTGCCGAAGCTACATACTGGGGAGTATAAGAACGGGTTGTAGAAAAATATGAATAAAGGGTGCATCCTACTGTTATTGCTAGCATGAAAATCCATAATTTCTTGACACCGTACAGAATATCCGACACTATGTGCATAAGATCTATCTTTTCCGGGTCTGTCTGATTTCTGTTCTCATCCATTTGGTATTTTTCACTCATTGGCTTTTCCTCTATCTTTACCGTATTGTGTGTATCTGCCGTAACCGTAGCCGTAACGTCCCGTATACCGTCCGAAAATCTGTGCTGTGAAGTTATTAAAGGACTGAACTCTGTTAAGCACAACACCTACAACATGGCAGCCTTCTGCACGGAAGTAATCCATTACATCGTTTATATCCTCTGCAAGAATATAGTTCTGGCGTACTACCAAAAGCACTTCATCTGCATACCTTGCAAACATTTCCGCATCGCCTATGGGACCTGCTGGCGGAGTATCGATAATAATATAATCCACAAGCTTTCTGCATGCGGTTATCAATCTGAACAGCTTCTGGAGATTCTGCGGTTCAAGAATATCAGCAGACATTGAATAACTGTTTCGGCCGCCTATAAAGAAAAGTCCGTTTACATCTGTTTTATTGACTATATCTTTAGTATAAACTTCATTGGCAAGAAACTCGCCAAGCTCCTTTTCCTCCGGAGGCTGTATGCCCAAAATAAGGAACTGTGACGGACGACGCAGATCGCCGTCTATAAGCATTACCTTTTTCTGACGCTGTGCAAGACTTATTGCTATATTTGCCGCAACAGTGGATTTACCTTCGTTTTCAGAAACACTGCTTACAAGAAGCACTTTGCTTCCACGCTTCTCCATTTTATATTCAAGTCGTGACACAAATTTGCGGTAACTTTCCACAAATCCGAATCCCGCAAGAGGCTGATTTACCAGTATAGCCTTTTTCTGACGTTTAAAAAGTTCCTTTAAAGTTTTCGCTTTCGGCTCATAGGGAAGCTCTCCGAGACTTCCTGCATCAAGCTTTGCCTCTATCTCCTCTTCAGTTTTAATGGTTTCACGGAAAAATGACAGCAGACCGAAAACTCCTGCCAGAAAAACTGCTGCTGCAACAAATGCCAGCTTCATCATTCGGCTTGCATTAAGAGGATTTGAAGGTGACATTGGAATCTGAGGTTTATTCAAAGGCTCCATTACGGCGTTGCCCAGCGAAAAGTAAGAAACTTTGCTGTAATTATCCATAATGGCGTGAATTATATCATAAGCATCACGGGGTGACGATGATGTAACAGATAATTCGAGAAGATTTGTATTGGGAATAACGTTGCTCTTTATTGTGGCGTTAATGGAATCGACTCCCAGTTCCTCACAGAGAATCTTATTCATTGCCGAGCTTTCGATAACTTTCTGAAAAGTTCCTGCCATCTGATTTGCAGAGCTGAGATTAGAGTATGAACCTGCATCCATACGGCTCGAAACAGCAAAAGTGGCGGAAGTAGTATAATCAGGTGAATATGTAAATCCGACACCCACATATGCTATCAATGCCGCTGCAATGGCTCCAAGAAGGATAACCCACCAGTTGATCAGAATATCGTGCAGCAGTGTGAAAGGTTCAAATTTGTTATTTTCAAGTAAATCGTTAATTTTTGTATCTTTGCTCATTTTTTATTCCTCCACCACTACAACCAGCTTAGTGACCGCAGTGCCTCCCGAAGACGATGTATAGCTGTAATCAACTGTATAGGTACCAGGAGTATCAAAGTCAACATGGTTTATAATAGCAATGTCGCTGCGGCTGACATTAATCATACCATCAGAGAACTTGTATTCCTGGTTTCCACGCATTACTCCTATAAGATACGTGTTGAGATTTATTGCCTCTCCCGCTTTCATATAAATAATGTAATCGGAAAGCATGGGATAATATTTCTGACTTTCGCTTGATGAAGAATCGACAATGTTGATTTCAAGAGGCACAGAACAGGTATCGCCGGCGCTGTTGCTTACCTGAGCGGTAATTTTATAAAATCCCGGTTCTTGAATATACATGCTTCCATATGAAATACGTATCTTATTGGCAATATTGCCATCAATCACATCTTCCACCCTCATACCCACAGTGGGATCAAGTTTTTGAAGGTCACTTGCGCTGAAACGAAGCGGAGTATCAAGATAGATACGTGGAGGCTCATAATCGGTATACTGTAACGTACGTTTATATGTAGCAAAATTATTTGCCTTATCAAATACAACATACTCGATTGTACGCTTTCCCTGCTCGGCAAAATGTGAAATAGATGAAACTCGGATAGAATCCGTAAGATCGCCGTCAACATCATCGTGTGCAGTAAGCCCTTTAAGCAGGACGCTTTCATCGTCCTTTACGCTGACCTTTATACTCTCCTGCGTACACTCAATAACAGGCGGAGTTTCATCCTTATCAAGATTTGACCATACGGTGAAAGCTCCAAACGCAGCAACCGCTACAACAAATAAAGCTATCACAGCTATACGTATCTTTTTCATTATCTATGCTCCTTACTATGATTGTTCATCAAAGGGAATTTTCTGATACTGTACCGGAGGTTGTCCATGGCACAAGCGGTCAGGATTTGTATAAAATAAATCTTTGATATACTCTTTTGGATAATCCTCACAGAGAAAAGAATAAACATCCGCCATATGAGGCGTTCTGTGAACACAGCTATGGGCATCGCTGGCAACTGCAGTAACAAGGTTATGATTGAGCAGCCGATACGCTGCCTTTTCAGCACCTTTGCCGAACCTTCCCCAAAAGCTGCCCTTATTTACCTGAATATGAAATCCTTTCTGCATCCAGCTTAATACAACAGCCGGATTTTCCTGCACAAAACGATATCTTTCCGCATGGGCTATAATCGGCGTCATGCCGGTTGCTGCAACCTTTTCTAAAATTGAATCTGCAAACTCTCTTTCCTCAGTGAAATCAAATTCAATCAGCAGATTCTTGGTACTGTTTATTCCCACAACTTTTTCTGAACGTATCAGCTCAGGCACATTCTCCTGCGCAAATACTTCCATTCCAGGCAAAAGAGTAACCGGAATCCCCTCACGGCGGATTGCCTCCTGTGCCGAATGAAATGAATTCCAGTACAATTCGTCGGCGTAGTTTTCATATACTCCGGTTATATTACAGTGAGGAGTTGCAACAATCTGTGTTGTTCCGCTCCTGTATGCCAAATCTGCCATATCCAAAGTATCATAAATACTCTCAGCCCCATCATCCACTCCCGGAAGAATGTGACAGTGAATATCAACCATCTGCATTTCATTTTCCTCGTTTTTGCTTTATATTGTGTGAATATATATTATAACATGGCTAATAAGTCAGTACAATAAAATCCATTATTTTCTTCCACGAAGTTTATATACCAAACTGTAAAAAACAACTACTGCTTTGCGAACATGTATTATATTAATCCATACCCGCTCAAAGAAATTCCACCAGAAATCTCCCGGCTCCATCCATTTATCTTTTCGCCTTACCTTTATTATTACGGCGAAAATCTGTTCCCGTCTTATGGGGCCTTCAATTTCCGTCTGAGCATCGCCTACCATATAATATCCATCGGGCTTCACAGCATAAATCCTATGCATTACATATTGTCCCGATTCTCTCTGGAAAAATACCATATCTCCTTTTTTCAGTTCCCTTTCGGGAGCCTTGAAAGTGATTAAATCACGGTCGTGAATAAGAAACGGCGACATGCTGCTGCCGACTATTCTCATGGATACCGTTTCACCTTCCTCAACAAGCTGTTTGAGCAAGCCTACATATTCTCTGGTATTTATGGTCTTTTTTTCCATTGTTATCCCTTCCGTTAAAAGTCCATTGCCATACGGCTTGATTCCTCTTCGCTTAAAGGTGTTACATTGGTATTTACAACTCTGTATACACGCTGGCAGAGATTGAGAACACTGGGTCTGTGAGTTGTTACAATACAGGTCTTGTTGGGATGCTGACGGACTATGTTTTTAAGCACGGTACGCTCAGTGGTGACATCAAGAGCCGAAGTTGCCTCATCAAGAAGAAGTATAGGTGAATTACGCAGAACAGCTCTTGCAATTGCTATACGCTGAGCCTGTCCCTCAGATAAACCTCTTCCCCTTTCACCGATATTGGTATTAATTGTATCTGGAAGCTTTTCTACAAAATCCCATGCACAAGCCTCTTTAAGAGCTTCGATGATTTCTTCATCGGTTGCATCCTCCTTGACCATACGCATATTTTCCGCAATAGTTCCGGAAAGGATTGTATTGCCCTGAGGAACATAGGCGAAAAGATGACGTGTTTCTGTATTCATGGGTACTTTTTCTCCGTTTGCAGCTTCCAGCAGCACATCGCCCTCCTGAGGTCTGATAAGACCTAAAATAAGACGTATCATAGTGGTTTTACCCTCTCCGGAGGGACCTACAAGGGCGACTATCTCGCCGGGTCTTGCAATAAAATCAGAATTTGTTATTACCTGTGTTCCCTCTTTATATGCAAAATTAGTATTCTCCATTTTTACAATAAAACCGTCTTCGGAGAACTCATCCATTTTGCTGCTTTCAGGAATGTGTACTTCCCTCGGAAGTTCCACAAGTTCACGGATACGGTGAGCTGAGACAGAGCTATTGAGAAAAGAAGGTATAATCGAAACAACGCTGCTAAAAGCGCTTGAAAGTTTACTTTTCTGCTGTAAAAACAGAGTCATGGTACCGTATGTAATGCCGTTTGTCCACAGACGGAAAAGACAGTATCCGAAAGCCGCAAACTGTACAATGGAGCCCATTACGGACATAACGATATTCGTTTTAATAGAGAACAAATTATACTTAAGGCTTATGTCCTTGAATTTTTTCTGCCACCAGCGAAGCTTCTTGCTGTAAAGAGGAGCGATACCGAAAGATTTGATAGTGTCGAAATTATAAAAGGTATCGACTTCAAACGCCATTACCTCACTGCTCATTTCACGCATTTTCTTATTATAATCTCTCTGCTTCTTTATGACAAAACGAGACATAAGAAGCATAAGCGGAGCTGTGCCGAATGCAAAAAGAGCCATAACCCAGTCATAGTAAAGAATAACGCAGAATGTAGCTATAAAATTATAAATTGCAAGTACAATTGACGGAAGCCAGCTTATGGCATTACCGCTTACTGTACCGATATCGCCGTTAAAACGGTTAAGAATATCGCCGTTTGAATAGTTATTAAGTGCCAGCCAGTCGGCATCTACGATCTTGTCGAAAATATCCGCCTGTATATCGTTATTAATATCAATGCTGATTTTCGCATTGATTCGGCTGAGAAGGCTTCCGAAAACAAGGCTGAATACAGTACTGCCCACCATGACAGCTATAATTATCCACAGCTTACCTGTATCATGGCCTGTGATTATATCAATAAGATACTTGCTCGCTACGCTACCGACAAGTCCCAGTGTAGTACTGAAAATTCCCAGAATAAGATAAAATACAATTACACCTTTATATCGGGCACTGTATGTAAAAATCCATTTCCAATCATCTATTATCTCACCGAAAGTTCCGTCTTTCCAACGGCGGATAAGAATATCAAGGGATTCAAAGCTTTTACTGTTTTGGGTTTCCTTGTTTTCTTCATCCATATAATTCTCTCCTATCTTTCAGCCATATATATTGTTTATTGTAACAATAAACGCCCCTTTTCGCAACCCTTGATAAATTTTACCAGTGTTAGCAAAATTATTGCGGTTACAAGAAATTATACAATCAAAAAGGACATCATATAAGACGTCCTGTCAAAATTTGCATTTAAAGATTAATATTAAGTTGTATACGCTCTATCATCCGTAAATTTTCTCTTTCAAACACTCAACCGCTTCGGGAGAAATATTACAGAATAATTCGTATACATCAATATTGTTTATAAGATCCTCGATATTATCCATTGCTTTAAGCTGAAAAGCACTGTTCCAGGTATTTACAGTTATCTGCGGAAGAAGTTCTCGGAAAGCCTGTACTCCGCTGAGAAGCTCGCATCGGTTTTCTTTAGCCTGCCTTAGCATTACAATGGCTTTTACTGGATATTTTTCATTGTTGCATATACCCGAACTACCACATATAGGCCAGCCGCCCACATACCAGACTCCGTTTTCTTTCATAAGCAAACCTCTATCTCCGTTTACGGTATGTGAATCTGAAGTATATTTTTCCCACAATCCTGCCTGAGTGGATTTGCCTATCTCTGACGGACCCGAAAACAGTATTGCCTGCCCCTCATGACAGAGAAACGCTGTGTGCAAAATCATATCGCCATTAGCAAACATGTGCTTTTCGAGGCTCAACATCGCCACAAACACTGTATCCCAGTGAAGTTCGCTGTTTATATCCGCCGAAACCCATAATTTCCATTTATCCTCCGCCGTCTGCAAACTTACAGCATATGGCAACTCAGGATTCAAAAAATAAAAATGTCGGCACTCTCCTGTGGGAGTACTGAAAACCATGAGATTGATGCGCTTTGCAAGTACTCTATTCTGTCCGTTTTCACCGTATTTTTCGGAATATGATTTTATATCGTCAGTAAACTCTATTTCGTAATATATTTTTCTATCTTCAGAATTCGGCTCTGTAATCTCAAACTTTCCCATATTTTCGGGTACAGTCATATTATCTGGGCGACTTATCTGTATAGCTGTCCTGCCGAAACGATACCATTTAACCATTATATTTCATCCTTCGCAAATTTTCTAAGCATATTTACAAATATATAGTCATTTTGTTATCAGATGTATTAAAAATAATAACACCGCTTTTGACGTTTTGTCAATCAATTTGACAAAGATTTGACAGAAAATCCAAACTATTTCTCAGTTTTATTAAACTAATTTGCCCCATTAATTTCTCTATATTTCTCTTTGTAAAGCCGCAAAGTTTCAGCAGCATAACGGCACAGATACTCCGGTACTCCATCATAACTGCCTGTTTCAAGAAATGCGCTTGCAACACAGGTGGGACATACAACACGTAGATTGCAATTTACACATTTAGGATTTAAGCGGAATTCCTTAGTTCTCTGAGAGATCTGACGCCAAGCTTCTTCAAAACCAACCTCAAAAACAGAAACAGCAGGCTCATCAAAAGTGACGCAGGGTTTCATTTCACCTTTCCAGTTTATGGTAAAACCACAGTTTCCTGCAAGGCAGGAAACTCCGTCGGGATGCACGCTGACTTTTTCGGTTTCTTTTAAAACAGCGTCGATATATTCTTTTGCCATTTCAGGTGTTCTGTCGTAACGCATGATTTCCAAACGCTTAGCTGCTGCCTGTTCCGGTTCAAGGCGGGATTGCTCAGGAATCGGCAAATGGCGTTCTTTAAGAGCAGGAATCATATAGCAATCAGTTTCAACAAGCATATCAAACTCTTTGCCTATACGGTAAATATCACCGAGCATATCTGCATTTGCACGAGTAACGCTAAAACTTATTTTTGCCGGCACTTCCCTTTCTTTAAGGAGTTTCAAAGCATTCATTGTCTTTTCAAAGCCGCCGGGATAATTGCACAGGTTTTTATATGCGTTTTCATCTGTACCATAGAGAGTGACGTTTATACGTCGGGGCTTGTTTTCTTTAAAAAAATCCGCCCATTCTTCGTTTAACAGTGTACCGTTGGTATTTACTGAAATTATAAATCCCAGCTTTTTTAAGCCAAGGTAAAGCTTTTTGAAATCGGGGTAAATAAGGGGTTCACCGCCTGTGAGAAGCAGAAAAAGAGTACCTGCTTTCTGCATTTGCTCAGCGATAGAGAGCCACTCGTCAGCAGTACGAAGTCTTCCCTGCTTTTCCATTTCTTCACGGCTCAGGCGCACATAGCACATTTTACAGTTAAGGTTACAAAGAGGCAAAAGCTCAAAACTGCCGTTTATGGGTACGCTTTTTGCGGCGGCGTATTTTATCATGTTTTTTTCGAGAGTATCTGCAGAAGTATAGTGATTCATAAAATCTCCTTTGTTATATAAAAAAGAGGCGGGCGTTAAGGCGCCACGCCTCTTTTAAGTCATAAAAAATGCATTCTTATGAATGAAGTGGACGAGAAGGATCAACATTGACAACTTCTCCCCAGTGATTCCACCTCATAGGAACCAGTGCTTGCTCTCCAGTAGTATGCCAGTAAACACGGTCACCCGCACCAAACCCATCATTACCAGTATCAACCCAGCTATCAAATCCTCCGCTAATATCACCTTGTGAACTATGCTCTAATAAAAATTCTATATTGTCTCCGTCTACACGAAAAACATTATTTTGCGCATCACGGCAAGCACCATTATGGTTAAATCCTTCCTTCAATCCCCATGGCCATTGTAAACGTCCCTCATTGCCATTCCAACCATTCTCAGGTGCATTGGATACTTCATTTTTATCCCAAGCTACATTCATGTAAGTGTTATTTTTACATGCAATACTATAACATTGTGCTGCTGCCACAGTTTCATTTGCCTCAAATTTCTGTACTAAAGTCATCGGCATAACCCATGTTTTTCTTTCCATTTTTTCATTCCTCCGTTAATAATCCGTAGTGTAAATAATCTTTTATAAAGCTATTTACTCCACGCTCTATTTCCTCACCGGGATCATCATAAAATTTTTTTGCTTCATCAATAGCTTCCTGCGCCGTTTTGGGGGTCTGAAAAAATTTCCACAAAAACACGCAAGTTTCATTGAGAGAAAGCATTGTGTTTTCAAACACACCGGCATCCCCTATGGGAACCAAGACAGCTTCACCGCCAATTTCACGTAAAATAAAATTGGGATTTGCCTTGTATAGCTTATTTTCCGGCATCCGCTGCCCCCTCTCTTTGGATAAAAAATTCTAATTAGAATATTTTATACTTTATTAATACTGTATTTATAATAACACTTTTTATTTTTTTCGTCAATACGTTTAATAACGAAATTAACATATTATTTGTAAATAAGTATATTTTAGCAGATACTACTTTACTATTCCGTATTTTTTAAGCAGTTCTACTCGCTTATTACCTATCTTCAAAGACTGTGCGGCATCGTTATTTGACATCGCTGAAGTTTCACGTCGATATTTGAGTATTCTATCAGTCCAAGCCACAGGAAGAAGATATGGTTTCTTATTTAAATAAGGATAGCGTCCGCTTAAATCCTTTGCCGAAGGAAATATTGATTTAACAACTCCGCCTTTAGCCTTTTTACCTTTCTTATCTGCCTCAACGGCTCCCAAAGTTATATTACTGCTATGCTTCCTGCTCAAATCTGAGTCACCGTAAACTCCCGCTTCAAGCAAATCCTCAAGGAGTAACTCTTCATCTATATCAATACTAATCCATTCATCTGTCAGACATGCCCGCTCCGAATCAAAATCCAAGTATTTTGTACCTATCTTAAACAGCGCCGCTGTAAACTTGTCTCCCTGTATGCTTACACAACGCTTCATTGCATCATGCCAATCAATCTCTTTGCCATAGGTTTCGGAATAAAGTACAATATCGCATACCTGACGAATCCCAAAACCACTATGGAGGAAATGCTTCAGGGCATGGCAAATAAGATAAAACAAATGGTCAGTGTGGCTGAGAGTCATAATACGCTGCCCATTTGCCTGAATTTCCGTGGCACGTGACCAAACATCCTCAAAATATCTGTTATAATCCCCATATGCGTCAGACTGCGGTGGGAAAAGACTCTTGTGAAGCTCTATATAAAGCGGACTACCTACCTTTCCATAGGACACCTCATGCGCCGCAAAAATATCTTTATCTGTTTCAGCTACCTGCATACCGAAATCAAGCATAGCCTTATGGCAAACTTCAAACTGCTCAGGCTGTATGAGCAAATCTTCATCGCTAGAAATACGGTAGTCAGGATTCGGATAAAGTGAACGACAGACTATACCCTTAACCACAAGAGGCGTAACTCCTGCATTTCTCAGATGCTCATAAAGACGCAAAAAATGATTTGTCTGCATAGCCTGCATAGAGACATCCCTCACGGCTTTTCTGCTAAAAAAGGCTGTCATCTGTGGAGGCATACTTTTCGCAGATTCACAAGAATATACTGCTTCATAAATCATAGGAAGTACATTGTGTATATTCGCAAGCCTGAAAAGAAAATCCCAGTCCTCAACGGTCATTTCATGTGTCCATTCCACTTTTCTATTTCTAAGCGAGGCTTTGAGTCCCTGCAAAAATAAATCGTAATTTTTTTCCATCAAAATCCCTGTCTTTCATCAGATTGTTTTATATGTTTCCTATATAAGTCACATACAAGCTTTGCAAGCAATACACCAATCACTGCTCCCAAAACATTATGAATAACGTCATCGGCCTCCACTTCTCCGCACTGCAAAAACCATTGTCCAAGTTCTACTGAAAAACTCAGTAACATTGCAGAAACTGATGTAATCATAAGAAGGCCTTTAAAAGAACTTCTAATATATCTTACAGCATACAATGATGCTCCAAATGGCATAAACAGCAGCATATTAAATATATTTGTGCGCAAGAATTCATCATTACTACCTTTAAAATAATTAATCCATGAACTGAAAGGCACTAAGGAAAGTTCGCCACCGCTGCCAATATCTCTGCTCAGTATTGTAACTGCTAAAATAAAAAAAGTTGACAGTAAAAGCATTATAACACTTACAAATGTTTTATACTTTTCTCTGAAAAATCGCAGCCATAACAGTAGAACCGCAGCTATTAAAACTGCGGTTAGTAAAACAAGTAAGATTATTGGCCAAGCGTAAATTGTAATAAGTGTTTGTTTGAAGATAATTATCACCTGTTAAAACTATTAGTCTTTTGAAACTTATTTTATGCAAATTCAATCATAATAAAACAATGATTTCTTTAATTCAAATACGATTTAATTTTAAACTTTATGTTTAAAAACAATTTTTTTAATGAGATTTAAATAATATTTAAATTCTTCCGTACGGAAATAGAAAAGTAAGAATATCAGATTTGGAATTATTGCTGTCAAAATAACCATGACTATAAAATTACCATAGCCAATGCCTTCAGCAAATATAAAACCTGAAATTTGCTGCATAATAAATCCCATAGCAACCAGCAAAACAATACGACACAAATATTTAAACAAAAAAGGTTTAAGAGGCTTATTGAACCCGTATTTATGTAAAACCATAGGATCATACCAAAGATTAACACAAATCCGAGAAATTGAAGTTGCTGCTAAAACCCCTGCAGCCCCCCATGGAAAACTCAGAGCTACAGAAAGTACTATATTAAGGACCGCCACAATTATAGGACGATACAGCCCTTGGGTAAACAAGCCAAGAGTAGAACGAAAAGTCCACAGTGTATTCATTAATCCAGCAACAAAAAAGTTTGACGCTAACGCTACAATTATTCCAGTATTTAAAGTAAATTTTTCACCGAGCCAAAGGGTAACAAATGGATTAAGCAAAGTAAAGAGAGCTATTGCTGAAAAGCCATATAACCAGTAATTTAAGAAATCTACTCTTTTAAAAAGTGTATATCCTTCTTCCTTACTCTCTTTTACAAAATAATTTCCAAGACTTGCTTGCATAGCAGTAGTTATTTGAGTGATAATACCTGTCACTGCATCTGTTATCATAACAAAATTTGACAGCAAACCTACCCATTTCAAACCAACAAATGCAGAAATTATAATATTATCGGTACTGTTAAGCACAACAAAAGAGACTTTTGAAAGCATAAGCGCTTTTACATCTCGAAAAATTTTTCTTTTCTCTTTTTTAGGCAGCTCGTCATCTTTGTTTTTTGTAAATACCGGATACTCCTTTTTCACTTTGTAGGCAAGCGAAACATTCTGTGCAATAGTACAAATTATCTGAGTTACAAGATAAATTGTAAAAGAATGAAATACCAGCAGCAAAATGATTTGCAACACGGAACGTATAAGATTAAACAAAGTACTGTAATTGCTTATTACATGAGCTTTTTGATCAGCCTGAAGCAAAGAATTTCGATAAGCAAAAAACCAATAAGAAAATACTGAATTAAGCAAAAATAATACATAATAAAAGGTCAAACCTTCTATATCAGGCTGATCCTTTATGAGTACCGGAAGAAACGGAACAAGAGCCAATCCTATAAGCAGAACTACAGTTCCGATAATTGAATAAACTCTTTTATATAATTCCATAAGCTGACGTATTTTATTATAATCCTTTTCTGCCAAAGGACTATACATGCTGTATACCATTGCCGTGCCAAAACCAAGCTCTGCAAGAGAAAGCATATTAAGTATATTGGAATATAATCCATTAACTCCAAGATATACTTCATCAAGGCAACGAATAAATACAGTTCTGACAACAAAAGCCGTAAGCATAATAAAAATTCTGTATCCGAAACCGCTTATCATATTTAAAATGGAATTTTGAACTCTGCTTCGTTCTTTCATGTTTTTCCCCTTGCTGTGCTACATTTTCAATTTACGTTTTAATATTTTCCAAAAGTTTTTTTGCAAATATTTTAAGCGAAACATTTTATATTCACGCTTAAACGGATAACTAACGAGGAATTCATAAAGCTCCTTATCCGAAACATTGTCAAGATTTTCTTGCATCCTTGAAATAATATCCTGCCAAAAAACCATATGCTCAGAATTAAGTTCCAATATATTAGTATTCAAAAAATTCTTAACGACTTCCAATAATGTATTTGGAATATCAAATCCAAAATCCACTGCACGCCCGCCCTCCGCTGCCAGCGCAATCATAGTACGACAACACTTCTCACAGACACAGCAGTTTCGTTCCTGAAACGAACACACTCTTAAAGAGATCTTTCTATTCAAATTTCTTTGAGTTTCAACTAAATATCTAATTTTATCCTGACGTGACAACTCATATCCATCATGGACAGTCACTATGCCCGCAACACTAACCTGTATATCAGTCCTTGGGTCTGAAGCACAAATTACATTTTGTCCAAATGTATATGAACTGGCAATAAAAAGATTTTTTACTTTATAGTGATAACCCGCTACAGCAGCACAACCCAAAAAAGCCATAGAATGCTGAAAGCCAAACCACCAGCTAGTATGCATCTTTTTTCCTATTTTTTTATTCCAAACAGAAGCATTGATTAGTTTTCCAAAATTTGAACGCACAAAACAACAATCTACACTGTTATCATTTGCAAACTTCTCAATCGCCTTTTTATCGGCATCAAACACACGATTTGGCTCAATATCGTTTTCGAACCAACCATAAGTATTAAGTAAAATAGGATTTTTTTCACGGATTCTGAAAAATGTCGTAGTCGCATCAACACCACCCGTAAACAAAGAAAGACATTCTCTCTTTGTAATATAAGAATTTTTCTCTAGTCTCGCTGCAATAAAAGCTCCACCAAAGTTTGCATTGGAAAACATCTCCTCAAAAGCACTTTTTAGCTTTGGCACTGATTCATAAAAATCACGATCTACTTTATCCACCCAAACTGTGCAGTTCACCGTCCACGAAAAAGGAATAAGATTTAAAAGAAGCGGTACAACAATTACGGAATCTGGAACATCTGAAATATCACAGCTATATTCTGCAAAAAAATTGTGTTTTTTTGAAAAATATTGCTCTAACCCATCTGAGACAGTGAAAGAAATATCCACTCTTTTAGGTTGGCGTACAATATCTTTTATAATAATCTTTTCCATTACTTCCTCCTGATTATATATCAAATTGGCTCTTCCATTCCTCAATTCGATCAATAGGCATTTTTACATCAGTTACAAACTCGCTGTATATATATGATTCCAAATCGCTTTCAACGGCTTCACGTGGAAGACAGTTAAGATTATTAGATTCATTAATAGCAGTCGCACGTTCATCTACCGAAACTATAATTGCTCTTTTTCCGTGGCGCATAGCATAAATACCGCCATGCAAGCGTGTACCGACATAATCCAAATTATTTTCACAAAGCAAAGCATCATATTCATCTTTTGAAGGTGGTATAATCCGAATTCCTTCCGTGTTTTTAAGTCGGTTAAAATACTGCATATCTAAATCACCCTGAACCCAAAAATATACCGTTTTATAGCTTCTCTGTAAAATATCAACAACAACCTGGTCGCTGTCTAGTACAAGTGTATTTGAAGGACGTCCATTAAGTGTAAACACTACTCTTTCTGCTTTTTTTGAAGGAATCGTTCTGCAAAATTCAGGAGTAAGCATCCACATAGTAGCACAACCGGTATTAATAGCTTTTAATCCCAGTTTCTTTTCAATATATTCTTTACTGCGTTCATCTCGCACGCTGTGATAATAATCATGATTCAAAACACGTCTGTAAAGTCCGGTTGTATAACTATTTGTTGTGTCTCCAGCTCCTGCTCCTACCCCTACAAGTATAGTACCCGCTATAGGTTTGTATGTAAAGTAATTAATGTTCCACTGAGGATAATGCACTTTCAAATTTTTTACAAGCAAATTGCTCCCCCCGGCAAATTTATAATCACAAGAACTATAATTTCTTACAACCGGTGAATTAATAAGTACTGCACTTGCACTGAATGAAGGAAGATGTGTTGTCATATGATAAACAAAATTAGGACAAAGAAGCTGTTTAAGTTCTTTTTCTACACATTCCATAATTATATAGTCACCCATGTTACTGGTTCCAATGGATGTGTCTAATAATAATATTTTTTTCATAATTTTCCATCTCCTAAATCCATGAAAATTATTTAGATAATAATCATAAATTTACATAATAAATTCTAATTTCGATTTTATAAACTTAATCGTAAATATTTTGTATATCAGATTAATAATACAAGATGCTACAAAAGAAAGTAGAACGAGCATCATCAGTATAAACAAGGGGTACTTTGCTAAATACGCCAAACCACCATACATCGGCATATAAAAGAACATATGAGTCATCCACATATTTATCGAGTGTTTTCCAAAAAACTCAAATGGTTTACGCAGCATTGATAATCTTCTCTCCGCTAACAAATAACAAATAATAAATGCCAAACCAGAAACCGGAGCAATAAACAATGTAGGAATATAACGTCTTATAACAATTGTCAAACACACCAATGTAATCAATATAACAGGTGTGATTTTTTGGGGAATAAGTTTGCTCCATAGCTTCTCGATTTTTGACATAAGCATATATTTATAAAAATATACCCCCAAAAGCAGCTCGGCATAAGACATTCCAAGCCTTGCTATGTGCTGAAGCCAAAAGCCATCACCATATTTAAAACGCATTACATAGGATATAAAGTAAACGACAGGTGATAAAACAGCTACTATAATCGGACACCTTTGCACTGCTTTAAATACAATAGGTGATAAAAGCACCATTATTATATATGTAGAAACAAACCACCAGGCACCATTATAACTGTACCAAAGCGTAAAGAAATTACCTTAGGAGAAACAAGCCATTCACTCGCTTTTCCAAGCATCAAAGCAACAATTCCAAAAAGAATAAGTACAATCCAATAAGATTTCAGCAGACGAAAAATACCTTTTATTCTGACTTTCAAATATTCTTTTCCGTTTTCTTTTTCGGAAACATAGCTTGACATCAACCCATATCCGCTACAAAAACAATATATCATCACGCAACAATCAGAAGCTTGTCCTATAAAATAAGTAAGAGGAGTACTGCCAATATAAACAAGTGGAGTAAAAAATGGCTCCAAAGTACAGAAAAGATGTAAACACAACATTGCTATGATCGCTACACCTTGAAGCTGTTTTGTTTCATTTTTTGAAATCATTCTATCACCTTATATATTTTTTCAAGTTCCTCTGTATTGGAATAATCAGTCATAGTACAGTTTTTAGAAAGAAGATTCAATTTTTTTGTATCCTTTAATAATTCGGAAATCGACTCAGCACATCTTTCGTTATCCAAAGGGACAATAACACCGTCAAAACCGTTCTTAAGCTGACTATTAGCAGTTGCATAATCCGTAATTATGACCGGTTTGCCAAGAATCTGTGCCTCACGTACAGCTACACATTTCCCTTCATACCGTGAAGGCTGCACATATACATCACAGTTTTTTATGTATGGATATGGATTACTTTTCTTGCCTAAAATTATTACGTGTTCTTCCATACCAGTTTCTTTTATTTTGTTTCTTATCAGCTCTTCATCTCCACCGTAACCCACAAGGAACCACTTAACATTAATCCCTTTGTCTATAATCCTGCGACATATATCCGGCACATTATCAAAGTTCTTGGCAGTCGAAAAACGTCCCACAGATAAAAGCTTTACAGCATCACCATTCATTTCATCACTTACATCTTCCATTTCTGCCTGCTTATGTATAAAATCCGGCGAAATTATATTTTCGACGGGAAGAATTTTGGATTCAAGACCGGGAAACTTTGAAAGAAAGCCTTTGGTACAATCATCGGAAATAGATACAATATGGTCATATTTTGACCACATTTTCTCCTCGGATTTCACATCTATATCAACTGTTGAGTAATCTGTATGAATCCAAGCAATTTTCTTTTTGGCTTTTACTTTTTCAGCTGCAAAATAGTGAGGTGTCAAAAAACTTATAGCAAGATCGTATTCCTTATTGCTTATAACGGGCATCATTTTTACGGTGTACTTATGACTGTATTCAATACCTACTCCGTTATCTTTTTTTATATTATGGTATTTTACAAACTTCTTTGCCTTGATTTTAGCAATAATTCTTCCCAATGCTACGCCAAATAACCCATTTTTCACTATGGAAGTCAATGGGACAGCAAGACCTGTATACTCTTTAATTTCAGGAAGCAAGTTAACTTTTTCCGGAATTAAGCCAATGAGGTCACCTTCATGTCTCATAAGAAAAAGGCTTACGTCATATTTTGAATAATCAAATGATTCAAGAAGTCCCAGCAATGCACGTTCCGCTCCACCTATTTCCAGAGCATGTGAAATAATAATTACAGATTTCATTTTTTTAACCACCTGAAACAATCATTTCCAAAAACACGGTGAAATGGTTTTGTAAGCTTACTTCTGAGAATCGTTTTTTTGCTCATCCAGCTTTTTGAATACCAATGGATACTTACCGTATTTGACGTTTTATTAAGAACACCTTTAGGGTCATCATAAGGGTTCATATATTCAATGGGCAGTATCAAAGCATCTCCTATAAGCTGTTTTTCTCCGTTTTTCTTAAGTCCAAACGGCACAAGTGCCTGAGTGTTAAGATTCGGACAAGTTATAGTCGGGAATTTTCCGTTTTGGTCTGCTTCAAGTTTGCTGTATTCTTCTATCATTTTTTCAATGGTAGGATGATGAGCTTCAGCGCCAAACCCGAGGCCTGTGGCAACAAATTCAGGAGTTTCAAAACCGTAAAAAGCGCCATATTCCAAAAGGAAATCCGGATTTCTTACGAGTTCAACATCTGTATCAAAATAAATTCCGCCCTGTTCACCGACAACAATAAGTCGTACCAAATCGCTGAGAAACGCCCACTTCTTGTTATCGTAACAATATTCTATGTATGGATTCTGTTTTACATCAAAATTCTCTTCATTCCATTCAATGATTTCATAATCAGGGCAATATTTTTTCCAACTGGCAATACACTTTTCAACCGCTTTAGGTTTTTCGTTCCCACCAAACCAGCAGTAATGAATTTTTTTCGGTATCATAATTAAGCTCTCCTGAATGAGTTTCAAAATTAAAATATATCTTTTATATAGAAAACATTATTCTTTTAATTGCATTTTTAAACTTATTTTTATTATCATAGTTATAAATATCGTTTAATATATTATCATAGCTACAATCGTTTATATTTATCGCCATACTATGCCTACTTTTATTTGCGCATAAATACTTTGAAGCGTCTTTTATAACTTTAATATCACAAACTTTGATTATTTCATCATACAACTTTGTCTTGCTAAAACCGCCTTTTTCTACACACATTATAAGATATGTATTTACTATATTCATTAATTCTATGTTCATTAGTTTATACCAATCCTGAGGCATGGGGTACTGTTGAGCAAGCTTAAATTTATAATCGTACAATGATAAAAAATCATATAACATATATGGCATATATTTCGATGTGCCTCCACCAATACGATAAAAATATACTGTGTTAGGAATAATAATTAATTTTTTTGTATTAGGCAAAACTTTCAAAGTAATACTTAAATCATCTCCCATAAACTTAACTACAGGAGGAAAGTCTATGACACTTGTTATAAGCCCTTTTTTATATAACTTAGCAACTAAGTTTACCGGAAAATTTGATATTCCAAAACAGCTTACATAAAGTTCATTTATAATTTCGCTATTTGAATACATTTGTGGCTTTGTAATGTTAAAACACGGAGGTTTATGATGATTAGTCATTTGAAAGCCTTTCCAAATTCTTTTCATTTGTCCACAAACTAAATCGGCATTATACTGTTTTGCAGTTCCATATAAGATCTCAATAGCGTTTTTATGCAAAACGTCATCAGCATCACAAATAAAAATATATTCAGCCTGCTGAGCATACTTACTTAATATACCAGCTTTTCGAGCTTCTACAGAACCCTTATTTCCCTGATGAATTACAAAAATGCGTTCATCTTTATCAGCAAACTCGTCACAAATCGATCCGCTCCTATCTTTCGAACCATCGTCAACTAAAATTAAAGAAATCTGTTCATAGCTTTGACGTAGTATAGAATTTATACAGGGTTTTAAATATTTTCCAGCATTATATACCGGAACGATTACTGCAACATCTGCCTGCATGTTAACTAACCTCCTAAAAACTTACAAGTTTTTGATTAAGTTTATCCACTGTGCATTTACATTATCAATTAAGTTTTTTGAACTCAATTTACTGATACTCTGCTTAAATCTTTTCATAAATTTTGAGAATTAAAATAAATTATTAATCATCATAATTTGTTTGCCTTCCTCTTAATGTAAATTGTCATAACAAATCCAAGCGGCGTACAAAGAAGCGTCAGCAATTTTTTAGGCGATTGAGATATATACTTGCCGTTTTTAGCTATAAAGCTGCTTGAACAATAATGAATACAATCTATGATCAACCTTTTAACCGATTCAGGGTGCTCCATACATACTTTACGCCAAAAAGCAAACCCCTTCGGGTTTCTAAGGTACTGCTTCCACATTGTATTGCTTGAACCGTCTGCCTGGTAATCAACATTACACAGCACTTTATCTAACACGGCCATTTTATAGGACTGATCAATAAGACGATACTTATATGAAAGCGCAACATATTTTTCTCCTTCAAAAAACGGATAAGGAGGATATTTATTTATTATATCCGTGCGATAAACCAATTTCTTGTCTCCGCTGCCGCCTGCTGAATAATAACCAATTACCGTTGTTTCCTCAAGCCCGTCAGGGAATCCGCTTCCAATAATATTTCCGTTCATATCGGCATCCAAGCCGATTATTCCAGCGTATCCTTTATCTTTTACTTCTTCCCATTTTTCAAGGATAATTTTCACGGCATTTTCACCCATACAATCATCGGAGTCAATACATACATTAAGCTCTGTATGAATATTTTCGTATGCGGTATTATGTGCAGTATGCATTCCGCCGTTTTCCTTGTATATGTATTGTATTTCAAATCCGTTATCTTTTTTCTGCCACTGTTTTACAAGTTCAGCTGTATTATCGGTAGAACCATCATCCACAATAAGCCAGATAAAATCCTTACAGTTTTGATTAAGTAAAGACTCATAAGTTCTGGTAATAGTATGCGCACGATTATATGCCGGAGTAAAAACAGTTAAAATTATATTACTTTGCTTTTTCAATATAAAACTCCTCCAGCCATTTTGATGTTTCAGAAATATCAAAGCCATGTTCCTTTATTTGATCACTTGTATCAATGCGAACAGTGTTGACCTTGCTTAAAATATGTCTTGCCCACTCTTCACAAGAATCAGAAAGACTTTTAATGGTAACTAAATTATCAGTTATAATACATTCATCCGGAACCTTATCAGAAATAACGCAGGGAAGCCCTGCTGCTTGCGCCTCTACCATTGTTACGGGAAGTCCTTCAAAAAGTGACGGAAAAACAAAAATGTCCATAGCCTGTAAAAGCCTGTTTACATCTGAACGGACCCCAGTAAAGATAACACTATCATCAAGTTGTAATTGATGAACCTTGTTTTTTATATTATTTTTTTCAGCACCATCGCCTACCAGCAAAAGCTTTGCAGTCGGTTTTTCTTTTTTTATCTGCGCAAAAATATCAATCAAAAAATCATGATTTTTCTGACCGCTAAATCTGCCAACATGTCCAACAACAAGCTCATCCGATAAATTAAATTCTTTGCGAACTTCCGCTCTTACTGCTTTTGAAAAAGCATATTGGTTTGTATCAATTGCGTTGTTTAAAATCTGAAATTCTATTTTATTTCCAAATCTGTCACGACCTGCAGGATTTGAACACGCAAAAAAGAAATCCGCAACATTACGAACCCGCTGTGATAAAGCTCTGTACATTATTTCCTTTGCTGAAATATTGCCGTTTGTGTTATGACTGTGAGCTATTGTATATTTACCATATTTTTTAGCAGCAGCTAAATAAATCGCAGCCGTACTTCCAATATGCCCGTGAACAATTTGATAATCCGAACCATTTGTTTTGAAAAAATCATCCCACCACTTTCTGTAAGCAAAATAATTCTTTCCTGTAAATTTTGGACAATGGTAAATTCTACCACCCAACTGCTCTATTTCATCATCAAATACAGCACGCTCTGCTGTATGCTCAACAAAATCAAATTGTACTTTATCCCTGTTGATATTCCGATACAAATTCATTACCATTGTTTCTGCTCCGCCACGGTTCATAACTCCAATTACATGCAATATTCGCACCGTACTATCTTGTTCCATCAGTTTATCTCCTCATAATTTCTTTCAAAATCTATTATAAGAGGATGATGCTTCCAAGCCCGTTCCTCTTCTGGAGGCAATTTCATATAATCTCCAAATTTGCATTTTAAATGTTCATCCCAATCTTTGAAACACATAAATTCTCCATCTTCAAATTTTAAAAAAACATATGCATCTAACATATCTGAAGGAAAACAAGTTTTTAACGACGCCATAGTTTCAATTGCTGCCGTATTTAAACTTCTATCATCATTATTCCTTGTTATTTGCTTTAATAATTCACTGCGCAATTTTTTTCTTGAGTTCTTGGAAGTACATTTCAATAAAATAGAAGTTACCATTTTTGAAAACTTACCAGCTCTTGATGGCACAAACTCACGTGTGAAAAGCTGGTAAAGCATACACCTGAATTTAAATAATTTCCTGGCAAATTTTCCGTTTGGCATTCTGTCAATTGGAAAAACATCCACAAAGATACCTGTATGATACTTTCCTTTTTTATCGTCGCTTTGTAAGAATGTTGTATGATCTTTACGTATTTTGGTAAACGACTGCGTAAACTCAGAATCTATATCTTTGTTCTGTAATATATATCCCTTCGGACTAGTTTTCAGCCATTCTTTTATAAATTTATCGTACTCACTGCGCTCCATGCATATATCCAGATCATCATCCCATGGAATAAATCCCTGATGTCTTACTGCACCTAATAAACTTCCTGCATAAAGAGAATATTTTATATCATTTTCTCTGCAAAAATCATCAATGATTTTTAAAATCTCCAATTGTGTTAATTGAAGCTCTCTAAGCATGGTATCTAATTCGTTCACGTTTACTTCACCTTCAAATCCGCTTTTATTTGTGTAGTAGAAATTTCCGGAGTTCTTGGCAAGTATATCACTTCACATAACTCTTTTAAAAAATCAAATTTTCCTTTCCAATCATCGCCCATAACGAATGTATCTACTTTGAACTCCTTAACATCAGATGCCTTTTGTTCCCAACTGTTTTCAGGTATTACCAAATCAACATATCTAATAGCTTCCAATAATTTTTTTCTTTGATCATATGTAAAATAGCATTTTTTCCCTTTTTCTTTCCAGTTAAATTCATCGGTTGACAATGCTACTATCAAATAATCTCCCTGCTCCTTGGCACGGCGTAGAAGATTGATATGTCCATAATGAAGCAGATCAAAAGTTCCGTAAGTAATTACTTTTTTCATACATCTTTCCTCTTAATTTTTAATTTGTATAACCTATATTTCAAAATATAAAACGTTTTTATACAAGTCCCATTGTAATTGTGCTATAAAGATAGAAAACTAAATATGCTCCAACCATAGCAATATTCATAAGCACCTCTGACCTTTTCTCAAACATATTTTTAATAAGCCAAGGAAGTAAAATATAGCTATAAAGTGAAAAGTAAATTGGAAGTCTACCGATAAAAATACCGCTCGTGAACATGGATATGATATAAAATCCCATAGACACAATAGACATGTTAACACACAAATTTATTATCGGATCATCTGCATGGCGGACAAATTTGAGACCCACCAATGACATAAGCGCAGGTACGCTGTACACCAATACTCGCAATACGTTTGTACCGTCATCCTCCCAGCTCTGCCAGTCAGATACAACATTTTTGTACTGTGTATCAGCCAAAACCGTATCGAGAATATTTGTAAATCGATCTATAAATAATACCGCTACAATACTTGCACCGATAAACATCAAAGTCTTTTTGTTCCATGCTTTTCCCTGAGCTATAAAAATAAATGGAATAACAAGCAGCGCACTTTGATGGAATAACGAAGCAATCAATATCCATATAACCGCCCAAAGGTACTTTTTCTTTAATATCAGTGGGAAACAAGCAAAAGTAATTGCCGCTGCTACAAACTGACGCATACCATTGAATATCCATGAAATATAGTCGGTGGATGCTATAAAAAGGAAAAAACTGACTATATATGAAATAGAGTATTTACGGTAAATCATAAACACCAGCAAACACTGCAATGCAGCTATAATCAATAAATAAAGATGCACATGGTTACCAATAATGCATTTAATTAATGCTGCGAAAAAATAGAACCCCTTATCTTTAGTTACACCTGCAACGTAATTTCCTAGATCACCAAAATTAGAAGGCATTTCATTAAAGCTACGCATATACATGTATGTGTCGCCAACGTATCCTCGCCAGCCCGCCCAGATAACAAGAGGGAGCACTGCAAGAATTGCAAAAAACCAATTGAAACGGCGCACTCTTTGGCCGTTAACTGTTTCGGTACAGTAAACCACTGATGTTGTTTTTGAAAGAAGTGCCATTGCGGCAATCCACAATAATATCAGGATATAGTTGTTTGAAAGCATATTGTTTCTCCGGAGATTTCGTTATTATATAAACCCATTGCTTCAAGTGTCTGTCGGACAACCATGTTTTTATCAAACAGATTCTCCATACGTTCACGGGCATATTTGCCCATTTCGTCAAGGTCATCTATGGTTTTGTCCATCATGAGTTCCATTTTATCATAAAGGGCATCTGCATTTTTCGGGGCACACAGATAACCTGTCTTTCCATCTTCAACAGCTTCCCTGCATCCGGGAATATCGCTTGTGATTACAGGACGTCCCATTGCAGAAGCCTCGAGCAAAACATTGCTCATTCCCTCGTGATAAGAAGGCAAAACCACAACGTCTGACATGGCGTAATATGGTCTTGAATCGCTTTGGAAACCGTGGAACACCGCTGTTCCATTATTTTCCATTTCTTTTACCACTTCGGCATACTCATCCTCAAAAAATCCTACAATATCAAGTACAACCCCATCACCATACTTAGCTTTAAGTCGGCGTACAGCATCAAAAAGCTCATCAATTCCTTTTTCACGCATTATACGTCCTATAAACAGGAAGTGACGCTTTGTTTCACTCTTTGCGCAATCTTTTTGATGAGGAGTGTATTCATAACGCTCAAGATTTACTCCCGCTCCGTTAAGAATACAGGCTTTGTCTTTATCCATAAGATCACGAGATAAAAATTCCTGTGCATTAGCTTCGTTTTCAAAAAATACAACATCTACTTTTCTGAAAGCTATACGGTACATAAAACCAACAAGCTGAGCCAACATCCTTTTTTGGAAAGCCGTGCCAAGGCCCTGAACATTTGTGCAATATGGTATTTTCATCGAACTGCACAGCATTCCGACATATATATTAGGTTTAATTGAATATGTAATAACTTTATCTGGTTTTTCTTTTTTTAGAAGCTTTTTATAAAAACGCAAAAGTTTAAGGTCTGTAAATGGATTTATACCACGGCGGTCAAGCTTTGTTTCGACACATTTGCATCCCATGAGTTCAAAATCTTCTTCATGTCCTACAAAAGGCATACTGAGAACTACTTCATAGTTTTCAAGAAGCTTTGATATAA
>UQGM01000017.1 GCA_900540535.1 uncultured Oscillospiraceae bacterium
AGAGCAACTTTTTCCGTTTCCAGGTCATCTCCTGTACATCCATGTAGGGGTACAGTTCCGCCCATTTCACCAGTTCCCGCTCTGGAAATTCCAGACGCAAGGGGCCGGTCTTTAAGTATTCCACCAGCTTGGCAGGCAGCTTGTAAGGCGTGAGTTGACGCGCCTTTTCCTGTTCGTTGTGCCATTCCTCCGGCTCCAGAGCTTTTAAGTAGGCGGCCATTTCCTGATTTTTGCTCTGCACTGCCACGGTGTAGGGCCGGTCGCCGTATTTATCGGAAATGGTGATGTCTGCACCCTGATCCACGAGCCAGCGCACCATAGAAAAATCGTTGTGCCGTGCCGCTTCGGTGACAGGAGTGGAAGCGTAGGGGAACACCATGTCCGGCTTGTGGTAGTTGATGTCCGCCCCGTTTTGAATCAGATACTCCGCAAGCATCTGATTCCCGTGACTCGCCATGCTGCGCAGGGCTTCACCGCCGTATTGTTTCAAATCCATACCCAGCCTGTCCAAAATTGGGAGCACATTCGGATCATGCCGATCCGCCAAGTGGAGAAACAGCCTGCATATATCCCTTTGTCCTGCGGGGATTCTGACTCCCGCATCTATCAAAAAGGAAAACAGGGTCAGGTCTTGACTGCGCAGGGAGCCGTAAAGCAATTCTTCCGGGTTATGGGTCAAATCTGCTCCGCATTCGATCAGGAGCTGTACCATGTCCATCCGATTTTCCAGTACAGCCAATTCCAGCGGAGAGGCTTCGTCATCCCGCGGCCAATCTCCAATCATTACATGATAGCATTGTGGCTCATTGGGAGAATGCCCTGCGTGAAGCAGGGAACGAATCGCCTCTATGTCACCACTTTTGATGGCAGCCATCATGGGAGGTACATTTGAATAGCTTACTTCACTCATCCGAGTCCTCCTTATAGTCTATTGAAAAATTTCCTGATACCTTTCTCTCAGTTCCTTCGGAGCCGTCTTAATGACCTTGCTGCCGCCGTTTTCAGAGGCTTGCCCCCAGATGGCCCAGAGCAGGCTCTGCCAAGCGATGGCCCGGAATTTCGGGTCTTCGTTTTCTTCCGGCAGGAGATAAGCGGAAAAGCGGCGCTTGACTGCCAGCAGTGCATCCAGGCTTTCCCCATTGGCGATCAGGCTGCGGAATTCTTTGGCAGGCTCCAGCCACTGCATAGATAATGCGCCCCGCACCAATACCCCCAGTGTCCATGGTTGAAACCCAAACTTCCGGATCAAGGCATGAAGGAATTTTCCTTGCAGGGAGGAGTGCTCGTCGTCGCAGAGATCCAGATACTCCGTCACCAGCGGTGCCCACGGTTCTCCCTTCAGCCCCAGGGCAAACACGGCGAAGGTGCCAGGCATCGCACAGGCTTCATCTGCGAGGTTTTGGTACCACTCAAACTCCCGCATAGCCAGACGAGCGTATCGCTCCATAGCCGGATGAAGATTGGGGTGCTGCACAGCACAGGCAAAGAGCTGATTGACTCCCTTTTTGGGCAGGCCGGGAATAGGCAGATAGAGTTTTTCCTTCCCACGGAACTCCACCGAGTAACTGCGGGGAAATCCCTCCTGCTCCAACACCGCACACAGGTAGCCCAGGATTTCAGCATAGCACTCCTCCGTGGAGTCCCTGGCGGTGATGCGGATGGCGGCAAAAGCATCATTGGCCGATGCGGCGAAATGCTCCGTTTTACGCTGCTGAATGTCCTTTGGCAATTTGCCGCTGCCGCCCGTTTTCAGCTGTTTTACTATATTCGGGCGAATCTGGGAAACCAGATTGAGGTAGTGTTCGGTTGTAATGGTATTATAGCTGGCTCCATACACCGTATAACAGACCGCGACATAACAGGTAAAGCGCAGCAGGTTCTCGTCCACATCTTCCGGCTGCAGTTCCGGCCACACGGTACAAGGCGGATAAGGCGTAAAATCATCCTCTTTTTCTCCAGCCTCAAAATACCTCTCCTGCACCTGTTTTTTGATATACTGCTCCAGTGTGTAATCAATCTCTTTCCAGCCCACCAACCGCCGCAGTGCATCGCAGAATACAACCGCCTCCTCGTAGGGGAACCCCTTCAAAGGCAGTTTGGACAGATACCGATCCAGCAGCTGGCTGGGAAGAAAGGGCGTTCCGCTTTGGTTCCGAACTACCATCGGGTAGCCGGAATGGTTTTCTTTTGCAGTTCCATTCAACACATCCTGAATGCACTGATCGGCGTGTTCCAGCACTTCTGGGTTCGTATCTGGTTTATGAATCAGGTAATAACGGCCATGTACGCCATCACGTTTCGGCAAACTCATAGCAGGCCACCACTTCCTTCCAGGTTCTCCGTTATCGGAATAAAAATCTGTCGGTAAAGTTCCTTCAGTTCCTCCGGAGCTGCTTCCACCACTTTCTGACCACCCTTGGCGCTGGCTTTGCCCCAAATCACATAGCAGACCGTTTCCCATGCGTATTGCAGCACTTCCTCCGGGCTGGCTTCTGTTTCCTCGGCGGGTTCCTCGTCATCGTCATCATCGTCATCCTCGTCGGAGGAAAAACCACTTGGAACGATCTCGGACAGGTGGATTTTTGCCTCCAGAAGAGCGTCCAGGCTTTCTGCGTTTGCCATCCACGCGGCATAGTCCTTGGAATACTTCATGTTCTGCATGGACAGCACCCCACGGACAAATACAGGGACGGTATCGGCGGTAAATCCGAACTGTTTCACATACTCCCGGAGGAATTTTTCCTGTAAGTGGGAGTGCTCATCATCACAGAGATCGAGATAATCCCATACCAGCTGCCGCCACTCTTGCCCCAGCATTCCCAGAGCGAACACGGCAAAACTTCCGGGGAGTGCGCACTGCTCATCGCTGAGATTGGTGTACTGCTCATATTGCCGCATGGCAAGCCGGGCGTACCGTTCCATCAGGGGGTGGAGGCCGGGGTACTGCACGGCACAGGCAAAGAGCTGATTTACTCCCTTTTTGGGCAGTCCTGTGATGGGAAGATACCTCTTTTCCGGTCCTTTGAACTCCACCGCATAGCTGCGGGGAAAATCCTCCTGCTCCAGAATTTCACACAGGTAGTTCAGCACTTCATGGCAGCATTCCTCCGTGTTGTCCCTGGCAGTAATACGGATCACAGCAAAGGCATCGTTGGCCGATGCAGTGAAGTGCTCTGTTTTCCTCTTTTGCAGAGAGAGCGGCAGCTTGCCGGTCCCGTGTTCCCGGAGCTTTTTCACCATATCCGGACGGACTTTCTCCACCAATCCAAAGAGGTAATTGGCGTCCAGATACTCAAAGTCCAAACCATACACTTTATAGCTCACCGCCACATAGCAGGCAAAACGCAGCAGCGGCTCCGGGACCTCCTCTGCACGGATACCTGGTTTCAGGGAATACTCCCGATCCCAGAAGTGATCATCTTCATTGCCTGTCACGACAAAATACTTCTCCTGTAGCTCCCGTTTCAGCATATCAAGTAAATAGTAGTCAATTTCACCCCACCGGCTCTGGCGGCGCAGGTTTTCGCTGAAAGCAATGGTCTTTTCCGCGTCAAGGGTCTCGGCCTGCTGCGCTTCGGTCCATTTTCTCACCAGAGCGTGCACCTCAAAGGGTGCGCCTTCGCTGCTGACCACTACCGGCGGCCAGAGGGAATCAAGCCGCGTGATTCTCCCATCAATGGCATCCTGGATACACTGGTCAAAGAGCGGTTGCAGTTCCTCCTGCACCTCGGGCTTCATCCAGTAACAGCGCCCGTCCGCACTATTTCGTTTTGGTAAACTCATATCAGGCCACCTCTTTCCGAACAATAAAAAATGCCCTGCGACACCCTGTCATTTGGACAGGCTGACGCAGGGCGCGAAAAGGCCGCACAGAACCAAAACCTGTATCCCAAGGCTCTGTGTCTGACGATATTCTGCTGTCTTTCCCGTCCGTTTGGACATGGGTACTCATCTCTATCCATTTGCTTTCACCTACCGCACATGCTCTTTTACCCGCTCCATCTCGTCCACCAGAGCCCTGACCTGGAAGTCCACCATATCCTCCGCCACCTCTGGGAATAGAAATGGCATGGTGTCTGGAATGGCTTTGTGTACCATCATCATGCTGAGGGCCAGATTGCCAAACAGCCAGGGATCAATACTGTCCACAGGGAGGCCAAAGATGGAAAGCAGCTTTCCATAAAAAATAATCTGATCCCGCCGGAACGCCTGGAAATTCTCCTCGGAAAGGCAGTGGCGTACTTGCTGCTCCTCCTCAATGGACAAAACGGCAACTCCGCTTTTAGCTCCATAACAGCAGTTTTTCAGAAAGGTTTCCACTCCCGCCCGCCAACTGAGTCCGGGGTCCTCCATTAGGGATCTGGCATAATCCAGCAGCTTGGGCTGTTGGTATCGCAGGGCGTAAAGCACCAGTTCTTCCTTGGATGAGAAAAAACTGTAGAAGAAGGTCTTGGAGATCTCTACTTTTCTGCACAAAACATCAATACTGCTGTGAATCAATCCCCGATCCGCGATACACTGAATCATGGTGGTCATTAGGGCATTCCGCACTTGCACTCTATCTTCTTCAGAATAGGCTTTTCGTGCCATATCTTCCCATCCCCCTATAAAGAACAGAATCATAAAACGGTATTTATATAATAACTGCACAGAAAAAAATATACAACTATATTTTGAAAATTTTTTATGAACTAAATAGCGGCAAGCAATGCTTGTGGCTATCCATTTCGCCACAAACGCTTGTTGAGGGCGCTGCCCCCAAGCCCCTTTGAACACAGGATTTTATCCTGTGGCCACGCGTTCTGCGAACGCTTTTGACTGCGATCAGCTCACCGCTGGTCGTGGTCTTTTTCTTTCTCCTGTTTCTGCTCCTCGTCCATTTTCAGCAGCCGATCCACATTCGCTTTGGCCGTCAAAAGTTCCCTCATTTCTTCGCGGGAACGCCGGTATTCAGCATAGATTTTTTTCTTTTCCTCCAGGAGTTTGGCATAGTCAGTTTGCAATTCTTTGACCTTGGGCAGCTTCTTAACCCCCATATCGTCGAAAGCATTTTTGCTGCCTGGTGGAGCAGGATTTCTGCTTCATGTTCCTGGCGGAATTTCTTAGAGTAACCAGCCTGTCGATAAGCTACATAGATCTCGCGGGTCTTCGCATAATTGATGATGTGGGTCCGCAAGACAGCAATCTCCGCCATGCGTTTTTCCGCCGCCTTAATCTGTGCCGACAGTTCGTTATGGTGGGCTGTAGCCGCTGCCGCTTTTTCCTCCAGCACTGCATATTCCAGCAGATTATGCTCGGTAAGAAAATTCATCGTCTGTGCCATCTGCTTGAGGTTAAAGACCTTGGCCCAACGCGCATATCCAGCACCTTTTCCAGCACGGAGTTTTTCTTGGATGTCCACCAGCAGATTAACCTTGGGAGGCTTCGCTTGTACGGTGGATTTTTTACGGGGTGTGTGCTGCTTTTTCCCTGCCAGTACCGCACGAATTTCTGCCTCACTATATCCGGTTCCCAGTCCTTCATCCATCCGGGCAATATTTTTCCATCCGGGAGCCTTGAGGCGAATTGCTTTTCCGCGCCGGGTTACTTCGCAGCCCATCTCGGAAAGCATTTTCAGTAACTCATCAAAGTCTGTAGGCTTTTGCTCCAGTGCCTGGTCGATCATCATTCTCAGCTGCTCCCGATGGGATGGCTTCGCCTTATCGCCCAACCATTTATTGTAGCTTTTGCCATGGGGATTGGGATTCTCGATAATGGACAATCCATTTTCGATGCAGATGGTGTCGCTCAAACGCCGAACAGCCTTTGTGCTACCCCAGAAGTTTCGGAATTTTCGGTCACAGTCCAGATTGACAGAACTCCAAATGAAGAAAATCGACAGTAGAATAGAAACAGCCATAGGCAGCCCTGTTTCTGGGTTAACCTATGGCTTTCTTTTTTTTATTTTTCGTATGGTTCTGCACTTTCAGCCATTTTAATGATTTCTTCATCAGCGATTGTTTGCGGATTATATTCCAGAGCATAGCTGACTTCCGGAGAATCCGTCCAGCATAAATAGCCACGGCTCTTTGTTTTATAAAGTGCGGCATCCCAGTTCTGAATTTTCATTTGTTCACAGCTGTTGGCGGATTCAGGATTAAAAAGAACGTTGAGGGCATCTATATTCAGACCGGTTATCTCGTTGGGATCAGCCTCGTAATAGGTGGTTTTGAGGATATGGTAATTGATATTTGCATCTTCTTCTCCGTTGCCATACACCAAAGTTGCCGCCACTTCTGTTTTGGATTGTTTCTTGAAGTCATCACCTAAAGCGTTTTCTACCCGCTGTACCATTTCATCAAAATCAGATGATGCGGTATCCGTTGGCTTTAATTTTACCAACCAAAATGCAACTGCAATCAATAAAATTACTACAATAACTGGAATAAATAAATTTCGTTTTTTCCCCATGGTTCCTCCTGCCTCTTGCTGACTGGCTATTCTTCAGCAGCCAGATTGATGAATTTTTTTCCTGATTTTTGGACATACCGAAAGGTCTGATATGCTCCGCCGGAAGGATGCTCTACATACAAAATCACTAAGTCAGAGCGGTCTACCATTACCCGGTTTCGGATTTGAAAAGCAGATTTGTAGTGTGTCGTTGCCGCCTGTTCGCAAATCTCAATCTCGTCATAATAGTCACGAAATGAATCTTCATTATCACGAAATTCGGCGGTCGGATACGGCATGACCCAAATCAAAGCACTATTATCGTCCCGAATTCTTCTTTTACATCTGCGTATGGTCGAGGATACGATTTGGTCGAATTCACCGTCACGCCCAACCAGAAATTCAATATATTCTTCCCGTTTTAACAAAGAGCAGATAATTCCTTCCAACTGTGATTCCACTTGAAGTGGATTGTCAATTTGCCTGTGTCCGAAAAAACTGACTGTAAATAAATTCATAAAATTCTCCTCCACAGGAAAGATTAGTAATGTAATCACCAATAATTTTCCATATTCATAATTTACTACCAATTAAAGGGAGAAGAAAGCGAAAATTGACTTTAGTATTACCAATGCCGTCTCCTGATTCGTAATAAAATAATTATGGAAGGGAGGAGATGCAGTGGTTGATATGCCATACGAAGATTTTATCCGAACTCGCATTACGGAATTGCGTATTGCAAAAGATGTTTCTGAACATCGGATGAGTTTGGATTTAGGAAAAAGCGGTTCTTATATTCGTGGAGTAACCAGTGGTGCGGCTTTACCCTCACTTAGAGAACTTTTCAATATCATGTCGTATTTTGATATGACACCTTCAGAGTTTTTTGCACCATTGGAGAATGATGACACTCCCTATCGTAAGCTCTGCGAACAGCTGCGGATGCTCAGTGATGAAGATTTAGAGAAAATCTTCACTTTTATAAACTGGATCACATAATAATCAATGCTTATCAGAAATTGGGCATTGGATAAATGAATATGGATATAAAAAATTAACCTGAGTAGTTTTATGGCTACTCAGGTTTTCTATTTTAAGTAAAACAAAACGGTCAGAATGACTGTGCAGCTGACATCGGAGATGTCGTTTAAAGGGGATTGGGGATGTTTCCCCAACAAGCAAATTTGCGAAGAATGACCCAAAGGGAAATTCGAGAAAATGAGTGAACCTGTACAGGTTTACACTGCTTGCCAATTTGTGAACCCTTATACGGTTTCTCTTTTTTGTAAATTAATTATAAGTTTTAATATTATGTAAGCCTCTAAGAATCCAAATAAAAAAGTAGCGTTCGCTTAATTGTTTGTCGAATTTGTTTGTGTTTTGACAAAATTTGTGATAAAATTTAAAGTAATGATTCTATGGATTTTCGTTAAGAAAGGATAGGTAGTTTCAATGGCAGTCAGTTATAAAAACCTTTGGAAGTTGTTGATTGACAAGGATTTAAAGAAAAAAGATTTGGCTGAATTGGCAAATATCAGTACATATACAATCAATAAACTGCGACGGGGCGAAAATGTAAATACAGATACTTTGTCGAAAATTTGTACTGCATTACAATGTACATTTGATGACATTGTAGAAGTTATACCAGACGAAAAATATTGAGGCGATTTTAAGGACACAATTCCTGACAGACTCGCTATGTAAGACAGTTCCAACGAGGAGGAAATTATGGAATCTAAAATTATTTTGCCTTATGCTCCGATTTTAGTTGAGTCTACACGCTCAATAGGATATTCATTTGAATCAGCTTTGGCAGATATTATTGATAACAGTATCAGCAAAGGTGCTAAAGAAATACATGTTAGGTTCGATGCCAATGCTCCTCAGTACGTGGCTGTGATTGATGATGCGTGTGGCATGTCTGAAAAAGAACTTGTTTCTGCAATGAGGTACGGTAGTAAAAGCTCCCAAGATGTTCGTGATGCTAACGATCTTGGGCGATTTGGATTGGGGTTAAAAATGGCTTCTCTCTCCCAATGTCGAAAACTAACCGTTATTACAAAGCAGAACGGGAAAATGTTTGCTGCACAGTGGGATCTTGACTTTATCATTGAAAAAAGAGATTGGATTCTTAAAACTTTCAGCGGAGAAGAAATTGAGACTTTCCGATTTGTCGGAGAACTTTCACAAAAGGAAAGTGGTACTATCGTAATTTGGGAAAATTTCGACAGGATGTTGAATGGAGCCATCAATCCTCGTAAGGTATTCGATGAAAAAATAGAACTGGCGCATAATCATATTGCACTTGTTTTCCATAGATTCACAGGAGATGAAGTGCCTTCAAAGCGCTTGAAAATATATTTCAATAATTTCAGAGTAGAACCGATGGATCCATTTCTGTCTAACCATCCGGCAACACAGCCACTGGTTGAACAGACATTGATAGTTGAAAACAGTATTATAAAAGTTAAACCTTTTGTTCTTCCTTTTGCAAGCAAATTAACAGCCAAAGATAAAAAGCAGCTTGGTGACCTGGCTGATCTGCGACATAATCAGGGCTTTTATGTTTATAGAAACAAACGCTTAATTATTTGGGGAACCTGGTTTCGGCTTATCAAGCAACATGAACTAAATAAATTGGCTCGAGTTCGTGTGGATATCCCTAACTCTTTAGATGCGCTGTGGGAAATTGATATAAAGAAATCTTCAGCATCTTTACCAGATGTTATAAAGAAAAATCTTGCCAGTATAGTTGAGAACACCGTTGGTCGAAGTGAAAGAGTTTATCGTTATCGAGGCAGAAAAATTGCGGATGATAATTTACAGCACATTTGGAATGTGGTGGATAATCGAGGTGTTTTTCAGTATTTGATCAACAGAGATTTACCATTGGTAAAACAGTTGGAAAAGAGCTTGGACGAAGAAGGACTTCAATATTTAGACTCGCTTATTAAAACAATTGAAGATGCTTTTCCTTATGGGGATGTTTACTTTAGATTAGCCAAAAATGAGAATAGTGCACAATCGAGTTCACTGGAATTTGAGGAAGCATACAGAGTCGGATGTGATATGGTTGAATCAGTCAAATCAATGAATGGTGATATTGGATCTTTTTTGAGAACTCTCAGCAAGATTGACTTTTTCATTAAGTATCCAGATGTTGTTGCTAAATTACAGGAGGAGTTTTCAGATGACGAATAATCAGGAATCAATAATCTCTCATGTGTTAATGCAGATTGCCACCACTACAGTGGTTAGTGAAGAAGATCTGCGAAAGATTATAAATATCTTTAAAATATTAAATCCAATTTCAGCCGAAGAAGAGGAAGAAGTAGTCAAAGAGCTTCATGCTCGACTTTCTATTCGTATGGACAGAGGGGCTTGCGTAAAAGATAAAAATCATGTTACTTGGTACTATACTGCTAAGAGAGATATTCAACCACTGTTTTGGGACAGATACCGTACATATCTGATGAGAAATCAGGGTTTTAATGGAGATGTAATAGATTCTCTGGATGCATCAACGGATGAGATGATGGATCTCCTTGGAAATCCTACTGCTTCAACAGATTTTTCAAGATGTGGATTGGTTATTGGTGATGTGCAGTCTGGTAAAACATCCACCTATACTGCTTTGATTAACAAAGCAGCTGATGCAGGCTATAAAATTGTTATTTTGCTGACTGGTACGATTGAAAAATTGAGACGTCAGACGCAAGGACGATTGGATGCAGGATTTGTTGGATTGGATAGTACAGCGTTTACCAGAAATAAAGATAATGTGTACATTGGTGTAGGTAATATTGACCCATCTGTAACAGGTTGGGCAGTTACTTCAACATCAAGCGATTTTAACACCAATGCAGCAAAACAACTGAACGGCAGGTTGTCAGGTATTGCCAGTCCGGTTTTATTTGTGCTAAAGAAAAATAAGAGTGTTCTTGAAAAACTTGAACAGTGGTTACGACTGTATAATGCAAATCCTGTGGATGGTAAAATACACAGTCCGATGCTTTTGATTGATGATGAGGCAGATAACGCTTCTGTAAATACCAAGAAAGATGAGGACACTCCAACGGCAATCAATGCGGGTATTCGAAAATTGCTGAAACTATTTACCCGTTCTAATTATGTTGCATTTACCGCAACTCCTTATGCCAATATTTTTATCAATCCTGACAGTACAGATGAAATGTTAGAGGATGATCTGTTCCCAAGAGATTTTATATATGCATTGGAAGCTCCTACCAATTATATTGGGGCAAGGACTATATTTCCATCGGATGGATCACACCATTACATGATTCAAAATAATGATGACTGTGAGTACTGGCTTCCTGAAAAGCACAAAAAAGATTTTGTTCCGGACACTGAGATGCCACTTTCTCTGCGAGAGGCTATTGCGTCATTTTTTATAGCAAATGCTATACGGGATTTGCGTGGGCAAAAAACGAAACATCGTTCTATGCTTATAAACATTAGCAGATTTATCGATGTGCAGGAAAGAATTCGTAAAATAGTCGATAGTTATGTTCGAGAATTGCAACGTGAAATCAAAAATTATTACGCTTTGGGTGATGGTGCATTAAAACATGAAGGAATAGCTTTTATAAAGGATGTATATGACCGCTACTTCCTTCCTCTTTCAGATACAGCATTAGATGGCGAAAAAAGATTTTTATGGAATCAGATCCAGTATGCCTTACATGAAGCTGTTGCTCCTATTGTCGTACGTACAGTCAATGGCGGCAATGCTGCAAAGAGCTTGAATTATGATGAGTGTGAAGAAGAAGGGTTAAGAATTATTGCTATCGGCGGTTTCAGTTTGTCCCGTGGTCTTACATTAGAAGGTTTGTGTACAAGTTATTTTCATCGAAATTCTAAGATGTATGATACACTGATGCAGATGGGAAGATGGTTTGGTTACCGGGCGCACTATGCAGATGTATGCCAGGTATGGATGAGTGAAACTTCTGCTGAATGGTACGAGTATATTTCAGAAGCTTCCGACGAGCTTCGTCGAGAAGTTCGCAAAATGAGAGACCTTGGTCTGACACCGGAATATTTTGGATTGGGGGTTCGTTCGGATAAAGATGCTTTGCTTGTTACCGCAATCAACAAGATGCGTTATACAGAGGATATTCCAATGACGATCAGTCTTAATGGTGAAGTGGTAGAAACGCCATATCTGCATATGAGCAAAGAAGTCAATGCTGAAAATTATAAAGCAGTGTCCGCATGGATTGAAGGATTAAAACGTGACGGTTACGATTTTTCTGATACTTCAGCAGAAGGATTGTGCCTTCCTCATCCTCAAATTTGCGATATACCCAAGCAATATATTGTTGACTTGTTGAGTACATTTAAAAGCCACTATCTGAACATGGATTTTAGAACTGCCGATCTTACGGAACTCATTAAGAATTACACTGATGGAACAGTGGATTTTTGGGATGTGCTCATCGCAAATGGTTCTTGTGAATCGAGAAATTTCTGTGGTAAAGAAATTAAACCAATAAGAAGAGCTTTTGCAATCAAAACATCTAGCAAAGCATTACAGATGTCTGGAAAAGGCTCTCGTCTGGGATCCGCTAATCATGCTAAAGGCGGCTTAACAATAGAACAAAAAAACAGAATTGAAGCTGCTGCTCGTGCATTACGCCCTAGTACAGATAAACCTGACAAGGCTTTTTCGCAAGAAGAATACTTTAATTCAGGAGAAGTTCGTAATCCATTGCTTGTAATATATCCTGTTCAGTTGAGTGCAAAGACAAAGGCTTCTGATGGAACTACATATGATGATCCGGAAAAAGAAGCTTTAATCAGGGAATATCCTGACTTACTTGTGGGCTTGAGTATAGGTATTCCGAATATAAACGGAAGAAAAAAAGAAATTTTCCGTTATCGTATTAATCTAGTTAAGTGGAAAGAACTGTTGGATGTTGACGATGATTGTTTGGAAGAAACAGGAAACGAGGACTAACCATGAAAGGTGACAGCAAAAATGCGATAATAAGTATAGCCGGAATTGACTCTTTTCGCCGTGTGAGCAATTTACATCCTTTGGATCTTTATATCGGGAAAGATATTTCTGCCAGACCGACATTATTGTTGCTCTCTGACATTGAACCATCGCACATTTTTTCTTCTAAATTGATTGGAATTCATATAGGAAAAAGAGCGGATGATCGTTGGGCATTATCATTTTCTTTGAATGATTCAAAATTCGAGGATATATTCTACCATTTTTGCGATGATATTGTGGAAGCTTCAGCTGATTTCTCCGACCAAGACAAGGGTACGTTGTTTATATGCGAAAGATATGTAAAATGGCAGGAACTTCTCAAAAAGAATTCAAGTGGATTACTTGGCTTTTCTGAAATAAAGGGATTATTAGGAGAATTAACATTCTTGAAAAATGTTCTTTTTAAGAAGTATACACCAAAAGAGGCACTTCTTTCTTGGATCGGTCCTAGCAGAGCAGATCAGGATTTTGTCTGTCCAAAATGTTGGTATGAGGTAAAAGCAGCAGTAAGTGGCGCTGAATCTGTGCATATTTCATCTGTGGAGCAATTAGATACAGAAATGCCAGGAGAACTTGTTGTTGTATATCTTGATAAAACCAGTCGAAGCGATCCAAACAAAATCACTTTGAACACTTTGATTGATGAGATCACAGAAAAATTGCCATCCGCTGAAGAACGCCGAATTTTAAGAGATATTCTTATTGATCAAGGCTACATTCGTAAAGATGAATACGATGAATATGTGTTTAAGTACAATGGATACACTCGATATACGGTTACAGATAAATTTCCGGCATTGCGCAGGAAAGACCTTCCAAAGGCAGTTACCAGTGCTAAATATATAATATCACTGGCAAGCATATCCGATTACATAAAGGAGGATTAATTTATGGACATTACCGAATTTCGTGAGTCTATAATTGCTCAAATAAGGTTTGCATCTTCTGCAGATGGCACATCTGATAAAGAAGAGTTCCTTAATTATGTTTCGGAGATGCTTGTAGAAGCAGAACAGTTGGATGATATGATTGAATTTCTTCCGTTCGAAGGTATCGGAACGAATAGGAGAAAGATTCAAATTGAAGGCTATTCATACAATGAACTGGATGATTATTTGACGCTTTACATTGTTGCAGATCTTACATACGGTGATATTGAGACTTTAACAAATACGGAGGCTAACAGGTATTTTTCTCGTGCCAGGGCTTTTATTGATGATGCAGAGTACATTACTAAGACAGCGGAGGAAAGTGCTCCGGCATATGGACTTGCGGTTGATATTCTCAAAAAATATGCTTCTGTTCGAAAATACTGTGTCTATCTTCTTACTGATAGGAGTATGAGTAAGAATATAAAAGAAGTAAACTCCGGTGATGTAAAAGGCATACCAGTTGAATATCATATTTGGGATATTAACCGTTTATATCAATTATCTGAATCGAGAAGTGGTAAGGAAGACATTGTTATCGATCTTACAGAATTTACAGAACATGGTATCCCCTGTCTGCCTGCAAGTGAAACCGATGAATATATTGCCTATCTATGCAATATTCCGGGAAGCGTCTTGGCTCAATTATATAGTACCTATGGTGGACGGTTACTTGAAGGTAATGTTCGCTCATTTTTGCAGACTAAAGGTAAGGTAAACAAAGGCATAAGAAATACTATTCTCAATGCACCGGATATGTTCTTTGCCTATAACAATGGTATTGCTGCAACTGCTTATGATATCGAAACAAACAATATAAATGGCGCATTATATATTCAAAAGATCACTGCTTTACAGATTGTTAATGGCGGACAGACAACAGCGTCTTTGGCAATGGCACTTTTAAAAGATAAAAAAGACGATTCAGAGGAAAAACTGAAAAGGATTTATGTGCCTATGAAGCTTTCTGTTGTTTCACCAGAAAAAGCACAGGAGTTAATTCCAAATATCTCCCGTTATGCTAACAGCCAAAACAAAGTTAGCGATGCAGATTTATGGTCTAATCATCCGTTCCATGTACGAATGGAAGAATTATCTCGAAGAATTGTAGCTCCGGCTGTTGACGGACATCAGTATGGAACACACTGGTATTATGAAAGAGCTAACGGACAGTATAAGCAAGAAACCTATAAACTTACAGATGCTGCTCGTAAACGTTTCGAAATGCAAAATCCAAAAACTCAAATGTTTACTAAGACAGATCTCGCAAAGTTTATGAATATTTGTCGGATTTTACCGCATGTTGCAAGTACTGGAGGACAAAAATCTTTTGCTAAATTTGCTGAGTGGGTATCAGCAGAATGGGAAAAAGGTGATACACGTTTTAATGAAGGTTATTTCAGACAAGTTGTTGCCATGGCAATTATTTTTAGGCAGTCAGACAAGATTGTAAAAATGCAGCCTTGGTACAACAGCTATAAGGCAAATATTGTTGCATATACTATTGCAAAAATTATTTATACAGTTAATACAAAGTATCCAGAGTATGCTATCGACTATCGAAGTATTTGGAATCGTCAGGGACTTTCCGATGCCTGGATCAATCAGATTGTACAATTATCAAAGGTAATGTATGACTTTCTGATTGATGACGACAGACCAGTAGAAAATGTAACTGAATGGGCAAAGCGTGAAGCTTGTTGGGAGGCAGCCAAAAAACTTCAGATTACATTGTTGGCTGAATTCATAAAAGAATTAGCATACAAGGATGTTGTAAAAGAACAGGAAAAAGATTCCAGAAAAGACCAAAAAGAAGTTAATAAGATCAGTGCAATGGTTGAAGTGGCTAATTTTGGCGTTGATAATTGGAAGTACCTGCTAAAGTGGAACGAAACTCATTATGTATTACAGCCGACAGATATAAGCTTTGTTAATGCGGCTATTGCGATGGAAAAAGGAAAGTTCCCGTCAGAAAAGCAGTGTGCTGTAATTCTTAAGGTGTTGGAAAAAGCTCGTATTGAGGGGTTTCCAAAATAATCAGGCAGGAGTGTAAACATAGATGTTGCGAGTAGTGGAGGCTTTTAGCGGAATAGGAAGTCAGGCTAAAGCTTTGAAAAAACTTGGAATAGAATTCAAGGTCGTTAATACAGTGGAATGGGATATTGCTGCGTGCTATGCCTACGATTTAATACATAACGGAGAACAAGATCTGACAGAATACTTGAATATCCCTAAAGATGAACTGTTGAGGATTTTAACCAAGTACTCGCTTAGTACAGATGGGAAAACTCCGGTAAACATGAGATTTCTTAAAACTTGGCCAGAGGATTCTCTGCGTAAAGTTTTATGTGCAGTCAACCGTACCAGAAATCTCGGGAGCATAACCGATGTAACTTATGATATGCTCCCGAAAAAAATTGATCTCTTAACCTATTCGTTTCCGTGTCAGGATCTCTCAATATGTGGTTCGTGGCATGGCAATATGAGTGGTATTGACAGAACTGCAAATAACCGCTCAGGTATGTTGTGGGAAGTTGAGCGGATTTTAAAAGAAATGCATGAAGCTAAGCGAAAACTTCCTAAATTTTTATTAATGGAAAATGTAAGCAATATTTTGTCTAAAACACATTTGGGTAATTTTAAAGAATGGCAAGATTTTCTGGAAGAACTTGGGTATGTAAATAAAGTGTATACGCTCAATGCTGCCAATTTTGGTAGTCCTCAGAAAAGAGTCAGAACATATATGCTCAGTGTATTTTGCCCAGACGAGCGACGAAAGAAAGTTGTACAAAACTATTTTGAAAAAAATGATCTGGAAAAACAGGAACCAATGAAGCGTCGAGACATAAAAACCTGTTTTCGCACAGATTATTCAATTAAGCAGTACAAGACAGAAGCGGATATCAGCAACATGAACGATACTCCATCACGAAGAAAAATATTTGAGGATAATGAAATTATTTTTGACGGTATAAAGTTTGTAACTGATAGTGTAAATACATTAACAACAAAGCAAGATCGAAATCCTACATCTGGACTTATTGTGTATCCAGAGCACGCACCTGGGAAGAGTATATATCGTAATTTCACACCCAGAGAATGTTTTTTGTTGATGGGGTTCGATGAGCAAGATTACGAATCAGTAGCCGCAAATAATATCTTCATACGAAAAGATAAACTTCTATATAGCCGGGAACGTTTTGAAAAACTTGCTGGTAACAGTATAGTAGTGGATGTTCTGGTAGCAATTTTTGCTCAGGTTGACCAGCTTAATACAATGCTTTGGAATGGAGCTTATATCCCCCGGAATGGTGAAAAAAGAAAATATAAAAAGCATAAACAAAATTGCTATAAAACCCACATGTGATATTATGTATAGATAATATTAAAATTATTATTTGTAGGAGATTGAAATTTGGCGGATATTAAAACCAAAGATGACCGCAGTAAAAATATGTCTGCAATCAAAAGCAAAGAAACAAAGCCAGAGATTTATCTTAGAAAATTACTTTTTGCTCGAGGATATCGTTACCGAAAAAATGTATCATATATATTCGGACATCCAGACATATATCTTGGCAAATACAAGACAGCTATTTTTGTACATGGATGCTTTTGGCATAGACATCACAAATGTAAATTTGCATATTCTCCTAAGAGTAATGTGGAATTCTGGGAGAAGAAGTTTGAAAGAAATATTATAAGAGATAAGGTGGTCAGTCAGACTTTATTTGATACGAACATTAAATGTCTAATTGTTTGGGAATGTACAATTAAAAAAATGAAAAAAGATATTAAAATGGAATCTGAAATTTTAGAGAAAATTATTTGTTTTTTGGAAAACGAACTGCTATATATGGAGTTGTAAATATGCTATATATAGCATAAAACAAAAGACCTCGATGGCATGGTTCACATGCCTATTGAGGTCTTTATTATTTATTGGGAGAAAAGTTAGTTTTCTTTATACTCGGAAATCAGTTCCTCTGTCAAATACTCATCGCTCATACAGTGCAGATCAGATACTCCTTCACTGATTAGACGATAAATAGTTGAGCGATAGAAGAAGCTTAGGGCATCATCCAAGGACAGGTTTTCTTTTTTCGAAAATTGCTCGATAATTCGGGCATATTTTTTTTGCAATAAAATAGGATTGGCGGTCAAATCTGTTCACTCCCTTCATAGTGCAGATACTCATCAAGAGCGTTCTGTGTTCGGAAACATATTTGTAAGTTGGGCTTTTCATAGCGTAGGCGGCGAATCGCTTCTCCTTTGTCAATCAGATTATCAAAGTAAAGCTCAACGGTATTAAATACCTTATCGTTGGCGACACCGCCAATCACTATATCATAATCTGTTGTATCATTTCCAGTTCTGCATTTCAGAATAAAGTCGAGCCATTCTTCAGAATAGCTTTCAAATCTCAAAATCTTAAGTTTCTGATAAGCCTTTTCATCAAAAATGTAACGAGAAACAATTCCATTTTTGCCACGACGCTTGAATTTTTCACACCACTTTACTGCTTGATCGTAAAGAGGTGTTGTGTAAAAGCCACGTCCAAAATCGACATTTTCTCTGGAATGTAATAAATCTGGAGTTTGAATTTCTAGATAGGAGCCATGATATAAAATCATAATTGGATACCCCTTTCTTCCATTAAGTTGATAATATCATCTACGATATAGTCCTTACTTTGGGTATGAAGCATCTCATACTCCGGTACGATATAACTATTCAAAATATCGCTTTTTTCAGTCAACGCCTGATAAACTTCTTCGGCATTTTTTCCCAGCTTAATGGCAATATTTTCGATACAGAATACAGCAAATTCCAGCTCATCTGTATTTGTTATTTTAGAGTTATCTAACATGGTTGAAGCACCCCCTGTTATTCATATTCAAAATGGTTTGTATCGTCATAATCTCCAAGATCCTCTTTCAGGAAATCTGACTTCCGGATGTACATGGGATTTACCAGCTCACCTTTTTCGTGCAGAAGGCTGAATTTATAGTCTAGCAGTGCTGCGGGAACGTAAAGCTGTTTTGCGGTTTCAAAGAAAGAGTATTCGGACAAAAGCTCTAATACTTCGCTATCTTCTAAGAGTAACTCTGCTGCAAAGAAATTTGCTTCATCTTCTTCCAACGAGCTGCCATCCAACACTTCCATTTCCTGAAATCCTTTCATCATGGCAATCTGAGCATGAAGCACAGCGTGTCCTAATTCGTGAGCAACTAAGATACGTTCCAATATATCATTCACATTACTGTCAATAACAATATTCTTTTGTCTGGACTGGTAGAAGAAAAATCCTTTTAATTTTTTCTCCATATCATAAAAATGAATTTTGATTCCCAGACATTTGCAAAGCTCATAAGGATCTCTGGTGTCATATTTTTTTATCAGTTTTTCAACTGTTTCAATAATGCGTGCTGCCGTTCTCACTTGCTTCACCTCCCAATCGGACACAGAAAACAGTTATCTGCGAGTGAGGTCTGACTTAATGGCTGCTATTCCGTTTGCTTATGTTTTCTGTATTTTTTAGGAGTGAATTTTTCTTCGGCATTCTTTTTTGAATCCATATAGACTGCCATCAATGCCTGAAAGAATACATCTTTAGCATCTTCGTCCAGATCACCACCGGCAAACAAAGAACTTACTCGTCCCAATACTTCCTGAGCTTCCTTTGCACCTTTGGCACCAAACTGCTTTCGTGCTTCAGCGAGGAACATATCTTCATCTATACGGCTTTGTTTGTCGGTTTCCTCATCGTCCAAAAGATAAGAAACAGATATATGCAAGGCTTCCGCCAATTTTCTGATATTGCTTTTTCGAGGGAGTGTTCCCAACTGCTCATAGGTGTAGAGAGAGCGTTCAGAGATTCCGGTTAACTGGGCAAGTTCTGTCTGAGAAAGATTCATTGCCAACCGAGCCTCCTTTACTTTTTCGCCAAATGTCATGTCCTTTCCTTCCTTTCTATGAAATTATTTATTCATAACTTCCGATTATTCATTGACAAACTTCTGAAAATAGATATAATAGAACTTGAAAACAGAAGTTTAACTTCGTTTTTATTATATATCGGAAGTTGTGATTAGTCAATAAGTTCCGACTGTAACTTCTGGTTTTTATATTGTATTTTACAGTTTGAACATGATATGTACTGGTTATTCTGTCCATGCTTCGGCATTTTCTTTCCCTTTGGCTGAAAGTGGACTTAGAAAGGAATTTGTATATGAAATAGAACCGAAAGGAGTTTTTTATGAGCAGAAATAACACCCAGGCTTTACATAGCATCCGTATGATGTGCAAAATGCAGCAAGTGGATGAAAAAGTTTTGTATGACCGTTCCAGGCTGATTCTTTCCATTTATAGGGATGTCTGCTGGTCTACAATGGGAAGAGCAGAAGAAGTCTATGATGATTTGATTTGTACCTGTGGTACCAGTTTGGATGGAGCACTGATTTATCTGGAAACCTTTGCTCCTGATGAAGCAAGAGAACGTTTTGAAGAAAAAATCCGGAGCCTATTTGAAACAAAATGGATCATTGAACTGGTGGATAATGCTATGGGACGAATTCGGGAATACCCTTGTCGGGGAGATTTATATTGTGAGATACTCTCCAAGTGTTATTTGAGCAGATTTAAGTATAAAGAAGCTGAGATGCTAGAAATAATGGATATGGAGCGCAGCACCTATTACGACCGCAAAAAAGAAGCTGTTATGCTTTTTGGTTTGTCCCTGTGGGGCAATGCAATTCCCATGCTGAAAGAGTTTCTGGCAACTGCGAGAGAAGATGAAACAATGGGTTATGAAATTTAGAAAGTCCGATAAAAGTCCGACAAAATCCCGACACTTTTCCTACTGAAAGTTCGACCTTGCAGGTGTTAAGATTAGTATGCTGGGAGATCGCAGCATCTAATTGAATCAATAATTTTGCCTCGTGCCGAAAGGTATGGGGCTTTTTTTATGCCTTCTTCCAGACAACGGTATGAATGAGAGTCAGAGAAATCCTCTGGCTCTTTTTTCATGCCTGCATGGAGGACGGGCAAATGAAAGGACGGTTTACAAATCGTATTCGTGATTCTCCTTTTTCCTTGAAATTTCGATTTTCAAATTTCAAGAACACGGAGGAATAAAGAATGTATTTTGACCCAAAAGAGGTAGGAAAACGAATTGCGAAACTTAGAGAATTATTGGGATACAACCAGGAACAATATTCTCAAAAAATCAATATCAGTAGAAGTGCTTTATCAAAAATTGAGATTGGTGACAGAAGTCCCTCCATTGATTTACTTATTGAAATTGCAGAGCTGTCTGGAGTTACTTTGGATTATTTGATCTTGGGAAGAACTCAGCAAGATGGCAATAAAAAACTGGGGCTAAAATCTGTTATTTCATTTTTAACCGAACTGGAGCGAGAGATGTGATTGTTCACTGATTGTGCAACAGTTGCGCACTGTCGGTCAATCGGAATACCAATACATTTTCGGTACAATTTAATCAAGGTTAAAAGTTATTTAGCCGTTTGTATCTTGAAAATTGCATAGACATTCATCAAACACGTTCCTGTTGTCGGTGCGAAAGCATCAGCCACATCAGCAATACGCCAGGACGACTTCAATCAGAAACACAGGGTCACCTATATAATTTTGTCTGTTCATTCTGATGGTCAGAGCGAGAACTATTGGCTTGTAAATGTCGGATTGCTTCCGACAAGGCAATGAAAGCAACAGGTATAATGATACTTCTGCCCAGCCACAGTCCACACAATGGGGGCAGCCCGGTGAGAACCACGGGGAGGTTAGATTCCTATGGTGCTGGTCAGCAGCCAGCCGTTTGATGACTTCCCTGTAAGAAATCATCTTACTGCCCAGGGGTGTTGAGAACAAATTTGGGTATATCACATATTTTCGGGGAGGGCTGCGATAGCTGTATGGTTATTTGCAGCCCTTCGTACATACCCAACGAGAGGAGGAAACATACAATGATGAAGAGAGATTGGGTGTATCGCAGAGGCGATATTTACTATGTAGATTTGAACCCGGTATGTGGCTCTGAGCAGGGTGGCAAGCGACCGGTTGTTGTTATCCAGAACAACATTGGAAATGTACATTCTCCCACTTTGATTGTCGCCACTATTACCACAAAACAGGATAAACGGAAATACCCAACACATTATCCGATCAAAGAAAATCCTGCTTTTACAGAACCGTCTGTTATTATGCTGGAGCAGCTTCGCACCATTGATAAAAACAGAGTGATTGGCTACTTAGGAAAAATCACAGCAAAGGATATGCTTGGTATTGATCAGGCGTTAGTGCTCAGTCTTGCACTTGAACACCTTGGAAATGCTGTTGTGAAATATATCGTGAAGGAATAAGGAGGGCTACATAATGTTTGAAGATAGAATCGCTGCCTTGAATCAGGCAAACACTGAGAAGATGGCAATGGGAGCCATGCAGTATGATAAGAGAACCTATACAGTTGATGAAATCCAGGATATTTTGGGAATCAGCCGGACATCTGCTTATAATCTGGTCAAAAAGAATTATTTCCGCTGTGTACGCATTGGTGGGACAATTCGCATTTCCAAAAAGAGTTTTGATGAATGGTTAGATCAGCAGAGTTGAATTTGTCAAGGATGTCAGTTCTCCTGGCGACAAACTTAAGGAATTGTTATTTGTTCGATATACTTTAGCTAAGCCAAATGACTTAGCTAAAGTTTTTACATAAGGAGGACATGATTATGCTACAAGCAAGAAAGCGCACGAGTATGTCTGTAATTGAAATGGGCAAACGACTCGGGCTTGGTAAAACAGAATCTTACTGGCTTATCAAGAAGAATTATTTCCAAACGATTATGGTAGGAAAGAGAATGAGGGTGATGATTGCGAGCTTTGAAGATTGGTACGCCAATCAATGCCGCTATCATAAAATTGATGGTACACCACCAGGAGCACATATGAAAGAGATTTCCATGACAGCTGATGAGCTGGGGAATCTCCTCGGAATATCAGAAGCATCTGCCTATGAGCTGATTGCAAAGGGTCATTTTGAAAAAGTCGATGATCTTGCGAAGATGCGTATTACGAAGGAGAGTTTTTGGAAATGGTACACAGCACAGACATTTTACCGAACGGTTGAAGATCAGGAAGAAGATAAAAAACTAAGGCAAGATGCCTATACAATGCCGGAGATCGGTAAAATGCTTGGGCTGTATCGCAATCAAGTTTATTATATCGTTTCAAAGGGTGTATTCGATATTGTGCAGATTGGACGGTATAAATGTGTTACAAAAGACAGCTTTCATCGTTGGTATGAGAGCCAGTCCCACTACAAAATGGTGGGAAAAGCTGATATGGAAGAAAGGAGCGAGTAACTATGGCATCTATCGTAAAACGAAAAAAGAAATACTCTGTGGTCTATACATACGTCGATGAATCGGGCAAAAAGCGTCAGAAGTGGGAAACCTTCGATACCAGCACTGAAGCGAAAAAAAGAAAGAATCAAATTGAATACGAACAGGAAACGGGCAGCTTCATTGTTCCGACTGCCAAAACGGTAAATGATCTCCTGGAAGAATATATGTCTATCTATGGAGTAAACACCTGGGCGATGTCCACTTATGAAAGCCGTCAGAGCTTGCTTTCCAATTATGTTCGTCCAATCATTGGCGATATGAAACTGGAAGATCTGAATCCCAGAGTGATGGACAAATATTATCGTGACCTGTTGACTGTTAAGGCGGTATCGACTCGATTCGTAAAAGCGAGGACTGAATTTGTGACAGCGAAAACCGTCAGACAAATCCACAAGGTACTACATAATGCCTTTAATCAGGCGGTAAAGTGGGAACTGATTTCCCGTAATCCGGTAGAACACGCAACTCTGCCAAAGACAGAAACCAAGCCAAGAGAAATTTGGACAGCGGACACGCTGATTAAAGCTCTGGAGGTTTGTGATGATGAAATTTTGAGCTTGGCAATCAATCTGGCTTTCTCCTGTTCCTTGCGAATGGGTGAGCTGCTGGGATTGACATGGGATTGTGTGGATATTTCTCCTGCAAGTATTGAACAGGGGCGAGCAAGTATTTTCGTAGAGAAAGAATTGCAGCGTGTCAATCGAAATGCGATGGAGAACCTGAATGAAAAAGATATTATGTTTAAGTTTCCCCGAACATTTGCCAGCACACACACTGCTTTAGTTTTGAAAACCCCAAAAACCAAAACAAGCGTGAGAAAAATCTTCCTGCCTAAAACGGTTGCCGAAATGCTCGTTGAGAGAAAAGCTACCATTGAGGAACTGAAAGATTTGTTTGGCGATGAATTTGTTGACTTTAATCTTGTGTTTTGCTCCAGCAATGGAAAGCCGATAGAAGGACAGGTCATCAATCGAGGATTCAGTAAGTTAATCGAGGAACATGGGCTTCCAAAGGTGGTTTTCCATTCCCTCCGTCATTCCAGTATCACTTATAAGTTGAAGCTGAATGGTGGCGATATGAAGTCGGTGCAAGGCGATTCCGGTCATGCACAGATCAAGATGGTAGCTGATGTATATTCGCATATTATTGATGATGACCGTCGGGTGAATGCTGCGAGACTGGAAGAAGCATTTTATTCTGGCAGACAAGCTGAACCGGAAGAAGTGGTTGAAAAACCGGCTGAGCAAAAACCTCAAAGTGATCAGGAACTTCTCCTGTCGCTCCTGCAAAAGCCCGGTATGGCTGAACTGCTTAAGACGCTTGCTAAGTCGATGTAAAATCAAAAGGCAGATCCTTTCTTTTGAGAGGGTCTGCTTTTTCAGTACATATTTAGAATTTGGTAACACAAGTTATGCTGATTTCGTGTTACAATACATATAGCAAACGGTAAGATAAGGGCATCTGCACTTTGAATTTGTACGGCATATCACTATGCTGTATTTCGTATCATTTGGTAGTACTCAGCAGGTTAGACTTGAACTGAAAACGGCCACCATTTTTCAGATGCTCAGCTAATTACTTGCCAATTAGACCTGGTAAAATCCCCTTGTACAGGCTATCACACGGTAGTATCTCATGAGATATGGAACAGTGAAAAAGCCTTGAAATTACGGGATTTCTTAGCACTACATAGCATCTCCTGATGTCGTATCGGAGCTTCTCCTAAGGGTTAGTTATCAGTTCGATTCTGGTAGGGGGTGCCAAAAAGCCACAGACTTTTCTTTGAGAAAAGTCTGTGGCTTTTGTTTTTATGCTTTAATCTTTTACACATTTTCCTCAACAAAATGCTTTTTGTAAGTATTCCAGTACTTTTTATAAACTCTGTCTTTATTACCGTCAAGATTAAGCTGATACATTCTGAAAGTCACTAAAAAATTTTTCGGCTGCCAAAGCTCCTCATAGGAATATTTATACTCCATGCCGATTCGCTTCATAACGCTGCCGCTTCTCGGATTATTAATATCGTGAGTAGCGGTAATATATGGAATACCGTCTTTTTTTAACTGTTCCACAAGAGCCTGTGCGGCCTCACTAACAATACCCTGATGCCAGAACTCTTTACGCAGTCCATAGCCCAAATCATAGCTGTCACTGATATCGACCTTTATGTATCCTATTGGATAATTATCGCTTTTAAGACATATGGCATAGGAGTAAGCCTGTGGCTCAGCATATTTTGCCGCATATCTTTCTTCATAAAATCTTTTGGTTTCTTCAAGATTCTTCATAGGATACCATGGCAAAAACTTGTTGACTTCCTTATCTTTTAGAATGAGGAAAAGTGCATCCAAATCATCTTTTGTAAATTTTCTCAGTATCAGTTTTTCTGTTTCAAGTTTAGGAGTATTCATCTGTTCCTCCGAAATATTGTTTTACTTACCTTTAATATTGCACTTTAAATTCCGTTTACTTTCTTCTGTTTTTTCTGTCCTTCTTTTTCATGGCATACTCTATAGGATCATTTATAAGCAGCCAGCCCAATACCGACACAAAAGGTATAAAGAAAAATACATTTAGCATCCTGGTCACAATCATATCTAAAGCAGGAACAAAAATATTTATTACGGATACACATATGCCAAGAAGCGGCAGAGACGTCACAAAATAAAACAAGAAGTACAGAAATTTTGTAGTCAATGGCCTTGGAGAAACCTCAGAAAGCCAATCTATCTCTTTTTTCTTCGGAATAAGGCCTCTTTTCATTGAATCATAGCGCTTTTCAACGCTCCTTATGGTTTCTCCCGCAGAAGTATAACTAAGTCTTACCAGCCACGAAGAAAAGAGTCTGCTTAAAACCCAAATAGCTGTAAAAGCAAATATACCGATAAATCCATTTTCGTTCATCTTAACACTCCTCAAAAAGTTTCAAGATACCCTAAATTGTAAAGGAACATTTTCATCCACGTTGCGCTGACTTTATCACACCGAGCATACAAAACGCCCTCTCCCTCCCATATGGCAGCAGCATAATAATCCTCGGTTTCCAGCGTGTATACTGTAAACTTTCCCTTATATGTATCCGACTCTATATCTTTATCTGTTCCGGTAGAATATTTTTCCTTAATCTCTTTTTGAATCTGTTCTTTTAAATCATGTGCCTGATCACTGTTGACAAGCTGAAAATATTCAAAGTGGATTTCAAGATCATCAACAACCAAACTGTCCTCAATAATAAAATTCGGATACTTTTCACTTGCTTTTTCCAGGTTGCCCTCAGGAGAATATCCCTCCTGAATAAGAGTCTCTCTCATTATAGAAATACTCATATCAGGTCTTGATAAATCAAAGGGATATGTATCACTTTCATTATTTCCGGAATCAGTTTCAATCTGTTCACCGGGCTTTTCGAAACTGAAAGTCTTGAAATTAAAATCCTTTAATAATATCGGTGAAAACAGGAAAAACAATGCCATAACCACAATAAACAGCTTTTGTAAATATCCCATTATAAATTTTTTCTTTTCCCTGCGTTCCGTTTCATAATCGTCAAGGCCGCTGTATTGTGTTTTTTCTTCCGAATCATCATAAATTTCATCGAGGTCTTCTATATGCTCCGGTGCATTTTCTCCCTCATATGGTTTATACTGGGATGACTCGTAATAACCGTCTGTTTCCGCCTCGATTTTTCTTCCGTATGAAAATCCCAGTACAGCAATCAGAATTGTTCCCACAGCTTCCGCTGTCATCATAACCTTAACCGCTGTTATATTTCCCATCCAAATTTCCGTATAGGCAAATGAAGGAAATGGCAACACAAAAAATCCAGCCGCTATAAGAATAAAAAGCATGATATTGAAACGTTTTTTGTCTTTAGCTTTTTTTCTGAGCCATCTTATCAGATACCTGTATCTATGTCTGCTTATATGTTCGCTCATATATAAAGCAACATCTTTTTTTGTGACACCTGCCGACATATACCAATACTTTGAAAGCTTTAAATAAACCACCAGATTAATTACTGCAAAAACAAAGAAATATATTAAATAAAAAGTATGCTCCAATGGCATTTCCCCTCACCTCAATATTTGTTTTAATAAACACATTATAGCATATACACTCTGCAATTCAAAATTATACCCATACTCCAAAAATAATCGCCCCTGTCTATTATGATTCGTTGCATATAAAATGAAAACGTTTTTATGAATAAAATTCAAGCTATTTTAAATATTAAAGGTAATTTTTTTATTACCCTTAATATTTTAAAAATAACATTTCATAACATATTATACTATGCACTATTTTCAAGGTGATTTTTTATAATAATTGCAGAAATTATTGATAGGCTTGAATTTATTGTTGACTGTATAGAAAAATTTCAATATAATCAAGTTGTATTTTATATACAAATAACAATTTAGAGGGTGAGAAAATGAGGAAAATGTCTTTTTTGAGCAAAGTATTAGCGGTTACACTTTCATTAACCGTTGCTGTAGGTACGGTAGTTACCGCATTTGCAGCAGCTGATTCAGGTAACGGAAATCTTACTTTTGAAAAAATTTCCAATCCTGAATCCGGTATAAGGGAAGCCGACGGACTTGTTCCCGGCGGAGACCGTGAAACAAGTTATGCATGGTGCATGGCAGAAAGAGGCGATTACATTTATATTGGTACCAATAAAAACGTTGTCGGTTCTGTAGCTGCAGCTCTTGCAAATTCAATGGCCGGTATGGGTATAAGCTCAGATGTTATATGGGCGGCTATAGATGCCTATACAAATGGTGAAATCCCAAAGCCTACAACAACTGAGGGCGGATATATTTTCAGATGCGATCAGAGAACAGGTGAAATTAAGGTTATCTATAAAGCACCTGCCACAGTCGCATTCCGTATGGCAATCGAGTTTGACGGAAAAGTTTATTTTGCCTCTTATTCTTCGATTCCTACTGCTGACAACGATATTCTCAGAATAGATGAAAACGATAACATTGATACTGTATTTACATCATACAATGGTACAAGCCTGCGTGCAGCTTGTGTTCATGAAGGTATGCTGTATTTCGGCGGAGTAGATGCTTCTGAAACTCTTGAACCGGGTGATGAGGACTGCCAGAAACTCGCAATTATCTGCAAAGATCCTGACGATGATACAAAGTGGACAAGAGTTGCAGATTATAAGGATTTCAAACCCTATGCAGATGATCCGGCTGTAAAAAGCACTGTCGCAAGTCCAATCTGGGATATATGCACATATGACGGATATATTTATGCAAGCATACCAAACAGCGGCGGCTTCGTTTTATACCGTGGTCACATAGCTGAACCGGGCGAAAAAGCCAATGAGTACGGCTGGTACTGGGAAGAAATCGTAGGTAAATATAACGGTGTAAACAACATCTCCTTTGCTGAAGATCCTGCCGGAAACATCACAGGTCCAAAAGCCGGTATGGTTTCAATGTCTGCAACACCATTTACATTTAAAGGCAATTTGTACTTAATGGATTTTGATAACACCATTTCGGCAGAAGTTACAGCTATTAGCGGTATTCTTGCTATTTTGGTAGGTCAGCAGAATGTAAAGCTCAGTGACTATCTCAGACCTATGTACACAACATTGCAGAATCCTCAGAAAATCTGGCGCTATAATGATGAAACAGGAAAGTTTGATGAGGTAGAAGGCTTTACAAAACTCATGGAAGGCACCTGCAATGAATACCTTTGGAGAACTGCAGAATATAACGGAGAACTTTACATTTCAACAATGGATTCGGCTGTACTTTATAATTATATTACAAAGCTTACAAACGGCAGCTTCCTTCAGATGACAAAAGATGAATTCAAAGATCAAATTGAGTATATCAAAGTTCTTCTCCAAAAACTCGGCGTTTTAGGCAATTCCAATCCTTTAGTTGAAGAAGCTGAAAAAATTCTCTCTCAGGCTGTTAATATCTTTGAGAGCTTTGAAAATATGGATCTTGAAGATGCAGAAAAATTTATTGATAAATATGAGCAATTTATCGAAAAGCTTCAGGGTCTTAAAACAATTGACACTCTCAGCACAAATTTATCAGCAGCACAGACCAGAAGCACTTCAGATATTTTGAACATTTTCACACAAATTAAAAATGCACTTGATAAAATCAAGGACATCATCGGAAAAATTGATATAGAAGGTCTCAAAATGTACATCTATATCTCTGATATGGTTGCCGATGACACATGGGGATTCGACCTCATCAAAACTGCTGACGGTGAAAATTTTGAAATAGTTACCGATGACGGATTCGGCAATAAATATAATTATGGCGGACGTTCTCTTCTTGCAGCAAAGAGCGGTCTCTATGTAGGAACAGCCAATCCTTTCTTCGGAGCACAGCTCTGGCGTGTTGTGGGAGATAACGACGAGCAGGAAACTTCCACAGAAGAGACTACATTACCTGAAACAACAACTGAAGAAACAACATCTGAGGAACCGTCTTCCAAACCTTCAGAAAATCCCTCAACCGACGTTTCTACTGAGGAAGATACACAAAACAGTGAAACCTCTTCCCAGACTACTGCAGCAGAAGAAACTGCAACTGATTCTGAAGATAATCAGACACAGGACACCACTGACATACCGTCAACAGGTTCAGTTTCTGATAAGGCAGTAAAAATGGCATTTTTATTCGGTACTGCCGCAGTAATAGGAACAGTTGTTTATAGAAAAAAGAACAGAAATAGCTAAATAGCAAATAAATATTGACCTTTATGAGGCTTGTGATCTCTATAAAAGATCACAAGCCTCTATATTTGTCCTATAAAACATATGCCCCTATATTCCCGCCAAGAATTAAGTAAAAATTCATAAAATTTAAACAATTATATATTGATTTTAGTTATAAAACTCCATATAATAGGTTTGATAAAAAATAAACAATAAGGAGATTTTTACTATGGCAAATATTATTGCAAGCCCAACCCGCTACATTCAGGGCAAAGGTGAACTTAAAAACCTTTGCAAACACGCTGAGCTTCTCGGCAGCAAACTTTTTATCCTCACAAGTAAATCAGGCCGCAGCCGTGTTGAACCGGCAATCGCTGAGGGAATGAAAGAGACATCCTGCACAGCACATTATGAGGTTTTCAACGGCGAGTGCTGCGATAGTGAGATAAACCGTCTTAAAGAAATTTACCTTTCCTCCGGATGCGACCTTATTGTAGGTATCGGCGGCGGTAAAATCCACGATACATCAAAAGCAATCGGCTACTACACCAAGACTCCCGTGGTCATAGTTCCTACAATTGCTTCAACGGACGCTCCCTGCTCCGCTCTTTCTGTTATCTATTCCGATGATGGCGTTTTCGACCGTTATCTGTTCCTTCCTTCAAGCCCCAACATGGTTCTTGTAGATACCGATGTTGTAAGCAAGGCTCCTCTTCGTCTGCTTGTTTCAGGTATGGGCGATGCTCTTGCCACATATTTTGAAGCCAGAGCTTGTCAGCGTTCAAATGCCACAAACTGCGTAGGCGGAAAAACAACCCTTGCCGCTATGGCTCTTGCTCGCCTTTGCTACGATACACTTATTGCAGACGGTGTAAAAGCTGCACTTGCAGTTGAAAATAACGTTTGCACAAAGGCTGTTGAAAACATTATTGAAGCCAACACTTATCTTTCAGGCATCGGCTTTGAAAGCGGTGGACTTGCCGGAGCTCATGCAATACACAACGGCCTCACAGCCCTCGAAGAAACTCATTCACTCTATCACGGTGAAAAAGTTGCTTTCGGTACACTGGTACAGCTTGTTCTGGAGAACGCTCCCGACGAGGAAATAGACGAAGTTGTAAACTTCTGCATGGATGTAGGTCTTCCCACAACTCTTGCAGATCTGGGTGTTAAGGATCCCGACGAGAAACGCCTCATGGAAGTTGCAACTCTTGCAGCAGCTCCCGGCGATACTCTCGGAAATATGCCCTTTGACGTAACTCCCGAAACAGTTTATGCTGCAATACTTGCCGCAGATGCAATAGGAACCTATTATAAAGGCTGATTTTTAAATATCCTGTCTATTTAAAAGAGCTCCGGATTATTCCGGAGCTCTTTTGGTTTATAGAGTTATTTCTTAATTGTCTGCAAATACTGATTTGCAATGTCCTTCATTCCGTCATCAATGGGGGCAAATTTAAGCAGAGTTTTTACCCTTAAAGGCTTTATAAGAGCTAATGCGAATTTTGGAACTTTTTTCATAATGTCCACCGTTCCCAAAAGCGAAAGGACATCGGGACTTTTAAGAAGATCTCCCACCTTATCGTTAATTGAGAAATATCCCTCCCTTATTTCGCCAGTATCGCTGCCGAACCAGTTTTTAACCATGGAATGGGCATCTCCCGGAAGACAATATTCGGGATCATCCTCTTGGGCTCCGATTATAGTTATGGAATGAGTGCAGTCTCCCGCTTTTGCAGTTACAGTGTTTTCTCCCTCTTTAATAACAGCTTTGTCAAAATAGGCAACTCTGTCACAAGAGAAAGTAAATTCTTCACCGTTTACAGTGAGTGTCACCTCAGGAAGATTTGAATAAACCGGGATTATTGTCTCACCGCATTTACGCTGGACATATCTCTCTCCGCCAATATGAACAAAGGGTTCATCTGACCAGAAGGCTTTATATGCATAAAAACTGTCCTTTTTGATTTTGCGGTCAAAGGTTACAAGGCCCTTATTGTTTCTGCCCTTGACTCCGCCCTCATTGCGGTTTGCGGCACCGAAGTCAAACATATTCCAAACATAGCTGCCCCAAAGCCACTGACGCTCTTCAATAGCTCTTGCATAATGCTCGTGGAGTCTTGCCTGATAGGTTTCACTGTAATCTCCCTGAACGCCGCCGTCCGGGGACTGATATTTCACAATGCCCTCTGCTCCGTATTCGGAAAGACAAAGCTTTACATTTGGATTATCAGCGTGGAATTTATCGAACCATTTGTCAATTGCGTTGAAAGTCTGGAGATACCAGCCGAAATAAATATTGTATCCCTGTATATCAGTTATTTTGTTAAGCTCTGAATTGGGATCGCACATCATTACCTGTGCGCTGGTTGTAAGGCGATACGGGTCAAGACTGTGGGCAAGGTCGTTCATATCATTGAGGAATTTGACAAGCTGCTTTGATTTACCGCCCATGGAAATCTCGTTCTGTATTCCCCAGCAGAAAATGCAGGGATGATTTCTGTTCTGTGAAATAAGCTCACGAAGCTGTGATTTTGAGTTTTCAATTTTCTTTTCGGAAAATCTTGATATTACCGGAACCTCAGCCCATACAAGGAAGCCCATTTCATCACAGGTATCATAAAAAATCTGATCATGCTGATAGTGTGCAAGTCTTATGGAGTTAGCTCCGATATCCTTTATTATCTCAAGATCTTCAATATGCTCCTTTGCTGTCAGAGCATTGCCCATATGGTAGCGATCCTGATGCCTAGAAACGCCTTTAAGCTTAATATGCTCTCCGTTAAGGAAGCAACCTTTCTCGCTGTCAAATTCAACTGTTCTGAAGCCTATTCGTGTTTCGGCGCAGTCTATCGCCTCTCCGTCTTTAAGAATTGTTCCCTTTAATGTGTAAAGATAGGGATTTTTCATGCCGTTCCACAAAATGGGATTCTGAGCTTTTATTACGGCATTGGGGTTTTCACCTGATGCATCCGCCTGAGCAACAGCTTCTCCCTCTTTTGAATAAAGGGTATATCTGACAGTTTTGCCGGATGTATCACCTTTTACGAAACCTGTTATTTTTACTTCCCATCCGTCATTTGTCTTTACCGGGTCGGCAAAAAATCCGCAAAGCCCATCTGTAAGGCTGAAATAACAGTCAGGTAAATCAGTGATTATCTTAACGGGTCTGTATATTCCGCCGTAAAAAGTGAAGTCCGCCATACTGGGATATACATCGTCAAAATCGCTGTTGTCTACGGTGATTTTGATTTTATCTTCTCCCCCTGTCAGATATTCTGTAATGTCATATCTGAAAAGAGAATATCCTCCCCTGTGGGCTCCCACTGCTTCTCCATTTACATATACGGCTGAAACTGAATTTGCAGCTCCAACTTCTATATAGGTTTTACCCGATACCCCAGAAAGCGTCTTTTCATAGGTACACTCTCCACGGTAGTAATCAGCACCCTCCTGTCCGTCAACGGCATTCCAGCAATGAGGTATATTAACTGTTTCGCTTTTTCCCTCTTTGGTAAACTTCCATTCTTCATTGAAATCTATAACTCTTCTCATTTTTTGCCTCCAAAATATCTGATTTCTGCTGTTTTATTATAACATAATAATATTATGCATCTTTTGCCGTTTGAGCATGAATCTCTTTAAGACGTGCACTCATATCCAAAGTCTCTTTCTTGCCGAGATTATAAATAAACATAAGGGCGACAAACATGAGCACTGCTCCCACAAGAGGAATCAGTATTGAAAGTCTGATAACTCCCAGAGCTGTTGAATCCGTTGTGGCAATTATATTTTCAGTATCAAAACCGATTGCAGCAAGAAGTATGGAGGTAAGTCCCTGACATACTGCCTGACCTATCTTTCTTACAAAGGAATAGATTGCATAAACTGTTCCCTCTTCACGTCTGCCTGTCTGAAGTTCCTGATAGTCAACGGCATCCGCTACAAAAGACCATGTTGTAAGAGTGAAGAGTCCTGTAAAGCCGTTTGCTACTCCTACCAGTGCCACATACATCCATCCGCCTGCCGTTGTGCGGGGGAATTCTATGAACAGCATTATTAAGAGAATCACAACTGAACCGATAATCGGTAAAGTGCACATCTCTTTTTTGCCGAATTTCTTTGTAAGGGTCGAAATAAAGGGAATAAAAATCATCATGGGAGCAAACATCAAAACGTTTGCAACCATCATCATATCGGTATTCTTAAAGTATACCTGGAATACATACTGAACAGTAACCTGAATTGAGAAAAAGCATGCCAGCTGTGCAAAGGAAGCAATACAGATTCCCATCGCCGGACGGTTCTTTACAAATGCTTTTATTGCCTTTTTAAACTCATATTTCTCTGTATTCTTAGGAATAACAGTACGTTCGGTAGTAAGTACATATGTAAGCACAAATCCCACTAAACCGATTATACCTGCAACAAGAGCTATCCAGAAAAATCTTTCGGGGATAATGGGAGAAATACCTGTTGAGGCGTCCTTTTCACCATAGATAAGCTTTGGCATGAGAATCATAAAGGGAACTGTTGCAACGCCTGCACCGATACTTCTGAGAGAAGAAAGGGAAGCACGCTGGGCTATATCATCTGTAAGTACAGCATTAAGTGAGCCATAAGGTACATTGGCAGATGTATAGGCAATGGACCACAGACAATACATTACAAGACAGTATGTAAAACGAAGTCCCACAGAAAGTCCTCTTATATCCACAAAGAAAAGAGCTGTTGTAAGAAGTATCGCAAAGGAGCTGTAAAGAATCCACGGTCTGAATTTTCCGTTTTTGCCGGGCTTTCTCTTATCCACAAGAGCGCCGATAATGGGGTCATTGCAAGCATCAAAAACCTTTGCCAAAATAACAATGATCGCCCATGCTCCCAGAGAAAGTCCCATTCCCTGAGTGAAATAAATCATTGCATAGCTGCTTATAAGCTGAAAGGACATATTGCAGCCGAAATCACCTAAGGTATAACCTATTTTGTCTTTTACGCCGAATTTGCTGACCTTACCCGTACTTTTACCCATAAACAAAACCCTTTCAATAAAATTTTTGAAATATACCGTACTTCTTCCTCATGCGTTATGTCGTTCTTGTATACATGAAAGCATATGAGTGAAAATTGATATAATTATTTTATAATTTGGGAATAAATATGTCAACAATGCTTATAAAAATAGATTTACAAATATATTCCGATTTTTTGGTCAATTTAAATTATAAATTTGAACACTTAACATGACCAATCTGCCGCAACATTTTGCATAAAATCTCCCCATTATATCAAAAATCATTTCATTAAATCATCAAAATAAAATATATTTTTCTTTCATTTTAGAAAAATTAGCACATATTCTGTGTAAAACAAATATGCCAAAATCTGCTCAGTGAGTCTCGGCATTTAATGTATACATGCTCGCAGCTTTATTAAGCTGCCGCCCCGTCAACATTGTATTTTAAGGAATTTATTTTTGGTAAGGTGAGACAACAAGCAGCGCACGAAGTATACAAGCTCACGTTTTATTTATATATATCCCGCTATGAATATAACCACTTTAAAAGACAAATACCAAATAGCATATCTTAAAATTAATATTTGCAGCATTCTCCTGCAAAATCAGCGACATATTCACAGATAAAGATACAATAGAAAAAGGGAAATATACCGTTGAATAATCCTGTCATTATGAATTTCTAAAATTGACTAAATAATAAATATATCACTTAAAATTTACAATCTAAATAGAATGCATAATACAACTTTTTTATTACTATTTTTATGGCATCTAAGCTATCAAATAAAATTTTATAGACATCTTAATAGTTACTCTAAAAAATATTTCATTTTAAATTACCTAAAAATAATATATCTATAATACTGTTGGAAATTTTTATTCAAGACTTCATGTAAAAATTTCACTAATAATTTAAAATATTTAACTGAAATTGACTTTTTGTTTTAATTAACTATAATTAAATAAACATTTCACCGTTAGGAGAATTTTATATGAAATTAAATGACATTAATATAAGAGATCCTTTTATAATTTTAGAAAACAAAACTTATTATATGTACGGTACAAGAGCAAAAAAATTTGGACGAAAAACAGGCGGATTTGATGTATATACCTCTTCTGATTTGGAAAATTGGAGCAAACCTATCGAATGCTTTAATTCAGAAATCAACGGACTCAATGAAGGTGAAAATTGGGCTCCTGAGGTACATCGATACAATGGCAAATACTACATGTTTGCCACATTTCGGCAAAAAAACGATTTAAGAGGAGTATTCATTTTAAAATCCGATAAACCTGCGGGACCGTTTCTAAAATATTCAGTAGGGGCAATTACGCCCGAAAACTGGGAATGTCTTGATGGCACACTTTATATTGATAAAACCGGACAGCCGTATATTGTTTTCTGCCACGAACATACGCAGATAAAAGATGGAACTATTTGTTATATGAAATTAAATGAGGACTTGAAAACTCCAGTAAGTGAACCGATTCTAATCTTCTCAGCTTCCTCTCCGAAATGGGTAAAATTCAAGTTAAGTTTCAAGCACTACATAACTGACGGTCCTTTTATGTACCGAACTTCCACAGGAAAATTGCTGATGCTTTGGTCAACTACAATAAACCACAAATATGCAATTGCTGTTGCTGAATCGGATAACAACGAAATAGATGGCAATTTTACTCAGCAGGAGCCACTTTTCACCCAGGACGGTGGACACAGTATGATTTTTAAAGCCGGTGATAAGCTTATGATTACCTATCATACACCCAACAGAACAAACTTTGAACGTCCTGTTATCAGAGAGCTTAAGGATAACGGCGAAACAATTATAATAAGCGATTGAACCCATACGCAAAAACGGCAGGAAGAAACTTCCTGCCGTTTAATTTCGGTAAAATAAGTTTTAATAAACTTATTCTTTATCCTTATTAACTTCGATTTTTCCGTAACGGAAAGCTCCTTCGACATCGCTTCTGGGAGCTCTATCTACTGCCGGTGCCTGAGGCTGTGACTGACGACGCTCGCCGCCTCTTCTTGAACCGCCTCTGCGGTCATATCCGCCTCTGCCTCTTGAGCCGTATCCTCTGCCATTTGAGCCGCCTGTGGGCTTGACTCCTTCAGCAAGAGCAATTACAACTCTGCGGTCACTGTCGCTTCCGATTGAGTGTGAAACGACACCCTCAACCTCCTGAACAGCAGTATGTATAATTCTGCGTTCATAAGGATTCATGGGCTCAAGAACAACATTTCTGCCGTTTTTGAGAACTCTTGCAGCATTTCTCTTTGCAAGAGAGCGGAGAGTTTCTTCTCTCTTCTGACGATAGTTGCCGACATTGATTGAAACTCTTGTATATTCTCCCTCATTGCGGTTTGCAACAAGACTTACAAGATACTGGATTGCATCGAGAGTTTCGCCTCTTCTGCCGATAATCACGCCGTAATTATCGCCGCAGTCAATATCGAAAACTATGCCGCCGTTTGCCTTTTTAGTGACAATTTTGGCATCATTAACACCGAGACCTGAAAGAATATCGAGAAGATATTCTGTTGTTTTGGTATCTTTAAATTCAATAATCTCTTCCTGAGGTTCTGCCTTTTCAGCAGTTTCTTTTTCTTCTGCCTTTTCCGCAGCCTTTACTGTTTCTTTAACAGTAGGCTCTGCAGCTTCAGCTTTGGGCTTATCGGCAACAGGTGCATCGGGAAGCTCATAGTAAGCTCTGACCTTTGCTTTACCGCCGAAAATACCTAAAGTCTTTTTGCCTGCAACGGCAAGCACCTCTATTTTAACCTCAACATTTTCAGGTGCAGCAAGCTGCGCAACAGCAGCCTGACGTGCAGCCTCAAGGGTTGAGCCCTTAGCGATTGCTTCTTTAATCATCGTATATCACCACCTGCATTTATTGAGAATCAGTTTTCTTTTTTCCCCGCAACAAGCTTAAGGTTATTCTCCATTGAACGACGCTCAATGGTTTCCTCAATCATAACCTTTGCAAGTACGTTTTTGGGGCTGTGTGTATGTCCTATGATAAGAGTCTGGAAGAACATAAAGAGGTTGGACATTGTCCAGTAAATACCGATACCGGCAGGGAACTGGAAGGCAATGTAAACAGAAAACAACGGCATACCGAATGACATGCATCCCATAGCAGGGTTCTTGGACATTTCAGGGTTTGTCTTTTTCTGACGCATATAGCTGAGCGCACTGGTCATGAGAGAAGTTACACCGGAAAGTATCGGGATAAGCCAAAGAAGGTTGAGCACTTTGTAGTCCGGAGTCTGAGCCATGTTAATTCCTAAAAATGTAAAATCGAAATTCTGAAGCTTTTCGATTACATCGCCACTCACTAAACCAGAAAGATCCTCAATGAACTTTTGGTTATGTGCATGATTGATAACAGAAAGCTCAATAGCACTTGCTGCTCTACCGGAAGCTTCACCGGCTATCTTCTGCACTGCAGTTGTAAGCACTTCTACAGTCTCTTTGGGAAGGTGAAGAACATAGCTGAGAGGACGATAGATAACTCCGTAAAGACCTATCATTATGGGGAACTGAATTGCAAGGGGCAGACAACCTGCTCCTAAAGGATTTGCTCCCTCACGCTGATAAAGAGCATTCATTTCCTCATTTATCTTCTGCTGGTTTCCCGCATATCTCTGCTGAATTTTCTTGATTTTAGGCTGAAGGCGAGCCTGCTTAGCCATACCCTTCTGCTGGCTTATTGCAAGAGGTATCATAATAAATCTTGTAAGCACTGTGAAAAGCACAAGGGACCAACCGTAATTTCCTACAATTTCATAGCACCAGGAAAGTATCCAACCAAATGGAGCGTAAAAAATAGACATTTGTTTCCTCCGTATTGTTATTTCTTGGGCGGAACAGGGTCATAGCCTCCCGGACAAAAGGGGTTGCAGCGCAGAATACGCCATGCCGCTAAAGCTCCGCCTTTGAAAAAGCCGAATCTCTCTATGGCTTCATAGGCATAAGCCGAGCAGGTCGGATAAAATCGGCAGCGTGCAGGAAACAGAGGTGAAATCCGCCGCTGATAAAAACGAATCATTTTAAGCGCTGTTTTTTTCATTATTTCATAATCCCTGCTGATTTAAGTTGCTCACTCATAACTGCGTATATATCGTTGGAGTTGGAGTAGGTGGTTTTTGTCCGTGCAACAAAAACTATATCGCAGCCGGTTCCGGAAATGAGCTGTGGTTTGCATTGGGCAAAAGCTGCCCTTATTACTCTTTTCGCACGGTTTCGGTGTACTGCATTGCCTATCTTTTTACCCGCAGTTATTCCTATACGACAAATTCCCGCACGGTTTTTGTTCACATACGTAACCAGTGCAGGATTTTTGTACGACTTGCCACGCCAATAGGCACGGCGAAAATCACTATTCGTGTTTAAAACAACTGTTTTAACTGCTTTAGACAATTCAGACCACCGCTCACGGAGTTCTTCCCTTATGTTCTATTATTTTATATTACCTTATTATATATACAGGCAATACAAAACCTAAACCTTCAGGCTCTCCGAATTAAAATAGGCAAAATCAGTATGTGAGCTGCTTTCTGCCCTTTGCCCTGCGGCGTGAAAGTACCTTGCGTCCGTTTCTGTCGGCCATTCTCTTACGGAATCCGTGCTCCATCTTTCTGTGACGCTTCTTAGGCTGGTAAGTTCTCTTCATCTTTCTGACCTCCTTTTTTGAGGGTGATAAGCAAAAAGGCTTGTCCGCTTTTGTAGATAAAAAGCCGCCTCTTACTGTCATTAATAATACTTAACTGTAAAAAACAGTCTTGCAGAGATTCATTATATAACACAGTATGCAATAATGTCAACTAAATTTTGCATATTCAAAGGCCTTAAATAAGGTTTTTTGAATTTTTTCTTTTAAACATGACAATGTTTTTTTGAAAAAAACTTGCATTGCTTTTTGCTTTGTGATATTATAATAACCTGTATGAGAAGCCGAAGGAGGTGTGACACTATGCCAAATATTAAATCTGCTAAAAAGCGTGTTCTCGTTTCTCAGACAAAGGCTGCTAACAACAAGGCAAGAAAGTCTGAGCTCAAAACAGTCATCAAAAAGGCAAATGCAGCTATCGAAGCTAATGCTGCCGATAAGGACGTTGCAGTTAAGGTTGCAGTCAAGAGAATTGACCAGGCTGCTGCAAAGGGTCTTATCCACAAGAAGAACGCTGCACACAAAAAGTCCGCCCTTGTTTGCAAGCTTAACGGTGCAAAGGCGTAAGCGACAAATTAATGCGGAAAGCAAACCTTTTAAGGTTTTAGCTATATGAACAGCCGGAAGGATTTTCCTTCCGGCATTCGTATTTTTACGGGGAATTTTAATTCTAAAATAAACTCCGTACTTTAAATAACTATTCCGCCGTTGACTCCCAGAACCTGTCCAGTTATAAAGCCTGCCTCTTCCCCTGCAAGGAATACCGCCGCTGCAGCTACTTCCTCCGGTTTGCCTATTCTGCAAAGGGGAGTTTCATCGGCAAGGGCTGCCATATCCTCCGCAGTAAAGGCACTGTTCATATCAGTTTCAATAACCCCCGGGGAAACTGCGTTGACGGTTATTCCGCTGGGTCCAACTTCCTTGGCAAGTGCTTTTGTAAGACCTATCACTCCCGCTTTTGCCGCAGAGTAATCCACCTCGCAGGAGCCTCCCGTCTCGCCCCACATTGAGGTAATATTTATTATCCGTCCCCATTTATTTCTTATCATATATGGCAGGGCACGGCGGCAGCAATAAAATACGCCTTTGAGATTTACACCTATCATCCTCTCGAAATCCTCATCGGTTATATCGGTAAAAAGCTTTTGTCTGCCTATTCCAGCATTGCAGATAAGCACATCTGCTCCCGAAAACTTTTCCTCGGCAAATGCAAAAAGCTTTTCCACCTCTTCACTTTTTGAAACATCAGCTTTAAAGGCATAAACCTCTGCTCCAAGTTTTCTTGCCTCTTTCTCAGTTTCAAAAGCCGCATTTTCATTTTTCTCATAACAGAAAACAACATTATATCCCTTTTGGGCAAAGGACAGAACCATGCTTCTACCTATTCCCCTTGAGCCTCCCGTAATAACGGCTGTCTTTTTCATCTGTTTATTCCTCCGAGTCTTTATATGCTTATTTTACACCTAAAACAAAAAGTTTTCCACACTCATCGGTGCAAGAGGAAGATTATTACTTAAGATATTTAAGAAATTATTAAAAAACTATTGGAAATTTTTCTTTCATCGTATATAATAGTTACGTTACTGAAGAGGGAGTAGCTTGCGGTTTATCCGTAGTATTGATGCGACATTACGGCTCTTCGCCCGCACATACTTTAAAGAGCAAGACTTTTCATTATGCAAGCTGCATGGTGGAGGTCTTTTTTCTTTTGCCAACCCTTTTCCAAAAATTTAAGTAAAGGACGTGATTTTGAAAAAATGGATATTTCCGTACTTTTTTCAAACTTTACCGAAATCCGCTGGCAAATGATAGTCATGTGGGTAATAGGCGCAATTCTTGTTTATCTTGCAATCAAGAAAAACATGGAGCCCTCTCTTCTTCTTCCCATGGGCTTCGGCGCTATTCTCGTTAACCTGCCCCTTTCCGGTGCAGTAACTCAGGGCCTTGAAATCGGACCCGTTGACACTCTGTTCAATGCAGGTATTGCAAACGAGCTTTTCCCGCTGCTTCTGTTCATCGGTATCGGTGCAATGATAGACTTCGGTCCCCTGCTGAGTAACCCGAAAATGATGCTCTTCGGCGCAGCCGCCCAGTTCGGTATTTTCTTCACTCTCAGCCTTGCTACACTTGTAGGATTTGAGCTTAAGGATGCCGCTTCAATCGCTATTATCGGTGCTGCTGACGGACCCACATCTATTTTCGTTGCTAACTACTTCCAATCAAACTACACAGGCGCAATTATCGTTGCCGCTTACTCTTATATGGCTCTCGTTCCGATTATACAGCCCCCTGTTATCAAGCTGGTTACAACCAAAAAAGAACGACTTATCCGTATGCCTTATAATCCTCAGGGCGTTTCAAAGACCACAAAGATTCTCTTCCCCATTATGATTACAATCATTGCAGGTCTTGTTGCTCCCAAATCAGTCGCCCTTGTCGGCTTCCTGATGTTCGGTAACCTTATCCGTGAGTGCGGTGTTCTCGATAACCTTTCAAAGAGCGCTCAGAACGAACTTGCAAACCTCATCACAATTCTTCTCGGACTTTCAGTTTCCACAAAGATGCAGTATGAGCAGTTCCTCAACGTTCAGACTCTTATGATCATGGCTCTCGGACTTGTCGCTTTCATCTTCGATACAATCGGCGGCGTTATGTTTGCAAAGATCATAAACCTCTTCACAAAGAACAAGATCAACCCCATGGTCGGTGCTGCCGGTATTTCCGCATTCCCCATGTCATCACGTGTTGTTCATAAAATGGGTCTTGAGGAAGATCCTCAGAACTTCCTGCTCATGCACGCTGCCGGCGCAAACGTTTCCGGTCAGATTGCATCAGTTATCGCAGGCGGTATGATCATCAGCCTTGTTTCTAAGGCTCTCGGAATGTAAGAAAGGAGTCGGATTATGAATTTACTTTCAATTTTTACAGCTTTATCCCTTGCCGCAAACACCGGCTTCAATTTCAATATCAATCTTGACGGATTCCTTCAGACTCTTTACATGATGCTCTACGGTATGCTTGGTATCTTTATGGTAATCATCGCCATAATGATAGGAATTAAAGTTCTCTTTAAGCTTTTCCCCGTCGATAAGGAAAAGAAAAACAAAGATAACGGCAAGAAGGAATAAATTAAATAAAGCATAAAGCGGTTCTCAGAAATGAGAACCGCTTTTCTTTTGCCTATAAAACTACGCAAAAATCAATTGTAAGTTTGAATAAAAAAGCAGAGAAAAAATTATGTAACAATCGAATTGTAATAGACATCTAAGCTATGATAATATCAGTTACATTGATTTTTTAAAAATATCGGAGACCAAAACCATGAAAAAGAAAATTATTTTTGGAATAGCTGCGGCAGTGCTCATAGCCGCTGTCGGTACAGGATTCTTTGTTCCTCTGAATCCAAGCGAATCACCCAATGAACCGGCGGAAGGAATAAAGCCCTTTTCTTCATCCTCTAAAATAGGTTGCAACTATTACAGAATACCTGCAATGATTACAGCAAAGGACGGCACAATAGTCGCTTCCATTGATGCAAGATACGGCGGCACTCACGACTCCCCCAACGACATAGACATAGCCGTAAGCTACAGTACTGATAATGCTCAAACCTGGAGCGAACCCACCTTGGCGCTGAGCTTTGACGAATGGCAGCATCAGAAAAACATTTTAAAGCCAACAGGAAGTCTTTTTAACAAAAAGAGCTCATCTGCAATTGATACCAGTCTGCTTCTTGACAATGAAACAGGAAGAATCTTTATGCTTGTAGACGCATTTCCTCCCGAAAGCGGAGCAATATTTTCCGAAACAGGAAACGGCTACACAGAAATTGACGGGGAAAAATATTTGATGCTCTGTAAAAAGAGAGAAAAAGATTATAACTATACCGTCCGTGAAAACGGTATAATTTATGACATTAGCGGTGAAAAAACCGAATATTCAATTAACAGCAGCTTCGAACTGTTCAAAAATTCAGAGCCAATGACTGTCCGTCAGAAAAAGCTCGGATACTGGTATTATCTGCCTTACGGAATTCCTACAAATAAAAAAGTGCCGATGAACATCATGTACGGCAATGCACTTTTTCAGCCAATGAAAACATCATACCTTTATCTTATGTATTCCGACGACAACGGCAAAACTTGGAGCGATCCCATTGATCTTAACAAACAGGTAAAGCCTAATGATGCGGGATTTATGGGAGTATGTCCGGGAAGAGGAATACAGATAACCAAAGGCGATAATGCCGGCAGGCTTTTGTTCACAGCTTATTTTATTGAGCCCGAAACCGGAGCGCAGAAATTCACTGCCATATACAGTGATGACCACGGTGCAACATGGAATATGGGTAACCCCATTGCTCTTGATGAAACAATAGGAGATATGAGCGAAACACAGCTTACCCAGATGCCCGACGGAAGCCTTATGTCCTTTTCACGTTCAACAAAGGGAAATGTAACTTCATCGTATAGCTCCGACGGAGGAATAACCTGGGGCAAACCGCAGGTTGAAACTGAGATCCCACTCAGTGAAGGCGGATGCATGGTTTCAGCCATTAATTACAGCGGAAAAATTGACGGAAAAGATGCGGTTCTCCTTTCGGCCCCGGCGGGAAACAGCAGAAAAAACGGTTTTATCTATGTGGGACTTATTGAAGAAACAGGCAACGCTGAAAAGCCTTATACAGTAAGCTGGACATATAAAAAGGAAATAACTGCTCCTGAAACCTATTTTGCATATTCATGTCTTACTCAGCTTCCAAACGGTAAAATTGCAATACTCTACGAGGAAGCAAATACCTCTCAGACAATTGATACCGTTGTACTTAAAAGTTATTCCATAGAAGAGCTTTGCAAAACGAGAATCAAATAATATGGTTTAACGCAAATAACAGGATAAAAGCAAAAGCTTTTATCCTGCTATTTTTTCACAATGTTTTCTTTTAATGTTTAACCTTAAATTAAATAAGTCCGAGCAAATGCTGCATACCGAGGCTCACAAGTGAAATGCTTATCCAGCAGCAGAAGCCCATGAGGATTGGTTTACCGCCCGATTTTACGAGCTTTACAATATTGGTATTAAGACCGATTGCAGACATCGCCATGACTATAAAGAACTTTGAGAGCTCCTTAAAAGGAGAAAAGAATGTGCCGGGAACACCGAAAGATGTACATACGGTTGTAATGACTGAAGCCAAAACAAAGAAAATTATGAACATGGGGAAAACCTTTTTGAGGCTGAAAGTGCTGTTTGCTTCGGTCTGCTCTTTTTTAAGCTTTCTTGTACGCCAGAAAGCAAGTACAAGAGTGATGGGGATAATTGCAAGAGTACGTGTAAGCTTTACTATTGTAGCAGTGTCGAGGGTATTTGCACCTGGATGCATACCGTCCCATGCACTTGCGGCAGCGGTAACTGATGAAGTATCATTTACAGCAGTTCCTGCAAAAAGACCGAATCCCTCATTGGACATTCCAAGAAGAGAACCAAGAGTCGGGAAAATAAGTGCAGCAAGTACATTGAAAAGGAAAATGACGGAAATAGACTGAGCGATTTCCTCATCATTTGCATCGATAACGGGAGCTGTTGCAGCAATAGCTGAACCGCCACAGATTGAAGATCCCACACCGATAAGAGTTGAAACATTGGCGGGAGTTTTCATTATTTTATAAAGGACAAATGAAACTATAAGTGAAGTTGCTATTGTAGAGACAATAATCGGCAGAGACATTGAACCAACCTTTGCGATTTCGGAAAGATTGAGTCCGAAGCCTAAAAGGATAACCGCATACTGCAAAATTTTCTTTGAAGTAAAGGTTATACCGCCGGCAAAAGCGTCCTTCTTTTTGAGGACAAGTGTAATTATCATTCCGGCAATTATTGCAAAAACAGGAGCACCAACAACAGGAAGCAATTTGCCTAAGAACCAGCACGGAACAGAAATTGCCAGGCACAGAAGTATGCCGGGGATTTTTTGTTTGATTTGCATAATAAATACTACTCCTTTATGTAAACAGCCACCGAGGAGTATATCACAAAAACAACGTAATGTGAATAAAAAAGAAAGTATTTTTTATTTTATGTAAAAAAGAAACGGAAAAAGGCCGCCTGTACTGATATATATATGATTTATGACGTTTAAAACCGCTCTGAATTTGTAAATGAAAAACAAATACGGTATAATAAGTCCGCAATTTAAAAGCAGTAAGAGGTAAAAAATGTATATACGAGATTACAAGAGCGGCGACTGCGGAGAAACGGCAGAACTTTTTTACAACACCGTTCACAAAATAAATATAAGAGATTACACCCCTGAGCAGATTAAAGTCTGGGCTCCCGAAAACCGTGATCTGAAAAAATGGGATGAATCTTTTAAAGACAGAAAGGCAATAGTTGCCGTAGAAGAAAACCAGATAGCAGGCTTTTGCGATATAACAGATTCCGGATATCTCGACCGTCTTTATGTCCACAGTGATTTTCAGGGACAGGGTATCGGAAAGGCTCTTTGCAGTGAAGCGGAAAAATTCGCAGCCGCTCACGGAAACAATGAAATTACCGTTTACGCCAGCATAACCGCAAAGCCGTTTTTTGAAAAAATGGGATACAGCGTAATTCGTGAAAATCAGGTAATAAGAGAAAACGTTTCTCTTACAAACTATCTGATGATGAAGAAACTTTAAATTCTTATTGCACTATGGGCTTTATAAAGAGTATAATATTTTTTCATTAAAATAAAAATCCGTTTCAGCGGTAGGAGGGGAAAATGAAACTGCTTAAAAAATTCATAGGTTATTACAAGCCTTACAAAAAAATATTCTTCTTTGACCTTTTCTGTGCGGCAGTTATAAGCATGATTGACCTTATTTATCCGCAAATACTCCGTCAAGGAGCCAATACCATTTTCGTTCAGGAAAAATCAGTTATCCTGCGTGTTCTGCCCCTGCTGGCTGCAGGTCTTCTGATAATGTATATAATTCAGGCTCTTTGCAAATATTACGTAAACTGCCAGGGTCACGTCATGGGCGCAATGATGGAACGTGATATGCGCCGTGAGCTTTTTGAACATTACGAAAAGCTTTCCTTTTCATATTATGATAACAACAATTCAGGTCAGATGATGAGCCGTCTTGTGTCGGATCTTTTCGACATTTCCGAATTTGCTCACCACGGACCCGAAAATCTTTTTATTTCACTTATTAAAATTATAGGTTCATTTGTCTTCCTTACGGTTATCAACTGGCGCCTTGCGATTCCTCTTTTTGTGATAGTTATAGTCATGGTGATTTTTTCATCTATACAGAGCAAAAAAATGCACGCCACCTTCCTCGACAACCGAAAGAAAATCGGTGACATAAACGCACGTCTTCAGGATACACTTTCAGGCATAAGAGTTGTGCAGTCCTTTGCAAACGAGGAAATAGAGAAGAAAAAGTTTGCAGTAAGCAATGAAAATTTCCTTGTTTCCAAAAAGGAAAACTACCGCTGCATGGGCAGTTTTTCAGCATGGAATATTTTCTTCCAAGGTCTTATGTACCTTACAGTGCTGGTATTCGGCGGATATCTTATTTCCCAGGACAAAATGGAGCCTGCCGACCTTGCCATGTATGCCCTTTACATCGGTATTTTCGTAAGTCCCATTCAGATACTTGTAGAGCTTACGGAGATGATACAGAAAGGACTTTCCGGTTTCCGCCGTTTCAGCGCAATAATGGAAACAGAGCCTGATATTGAAGATGCCGAAGACGCAAGAGAGCTTACAAACGTAAAAGGCAATGTAAACTACGACCATGTAACTTTCAGATACAACGACGACGAGCCGGTACTTTCCGATGTTTCATTCAGCATTCCCGCAGGCAGAAGCATTGCTCTTGTGGGACCCTCCGGCGGCGGAAAAACCACAATATGTTCTCTTCTTCCGAGATTTTACGAACTGACAGGCGGTAAAATAACCATAGACGGCAAGGATATAAAGGATTTTACACTTCAGAGTCTGAGAAAAAATATAGGAATAGTTCAGCAGGATGTATACCTTTTCTGCGGAACTGTACGTGAAAACATTGCTTACGGAAAGCCAGATGCTTCCGATGAAGAGATTATTGAAGCGGCGAAAAACGCCAATATACACGACTTTATCATGAGTCTCCCCGACGGCTACGACACCTTTGTAGGCGAGAGAGGCACAAGACTTTCCGGTGGTCAGAAACAGCGTATTTCAATTGCAAGGGTATTCCTTAAGAATCCGCCCATACTCATTCTCGACGAAGCTACCAGCGCTCTTGACAACGAAAGCGAAAGGCACATACAAAAGAGCCTCGAAGAACTTTCCAAGAACAGAACCACAATTACAATAGCCCACAGGCTTTCAACTATCAGGGGGGCAGATGAGATTATTGTAATTACGGAAAACGGTATAGCAGAGCGTGGCAGCCACGACGAGCTTATGAAAATAGACGGAATATATGCAAAATACTACCGCATGCAGTTTCAGGCAGGCTGAGCCTGCACTCATTTCGCACACCCACTGACATCAAAAAACAACTATAAGTGCCTGCGAGCAAGCTGAGCTTGCATCCAAGTCGCACAGCAGGCTGAGCCTGCACTCATTTCGCACACCCACTGACATCAAAAAACAACTATAAGTGCCTGCGAGCAAGCTGAGCTTGCATCCAAGTCGCACA
>UQGM01000018.1 GCA_900540535.1 uncultured Oscillospiraceae bacterium
CCCCTGAGGAAAGACAGAAAATCAGAAGCGCATTCGGACACGATAAAAAAGAGCTTAGTCTGCGCCTTAACAGGGCTAATATCGAAAACGAATGTTGTCAGGGGGCTTTTTTAAGAGGTGTGTTTCTTGCCTGCGGGGGAGTTACGGACCCTGAAAAGGATTATCACGGCGAATTTGCCGTTCAGCGAAAGAACCTTTGCTCGGATCTGGATGCGTTTTTAAGTGAAGTGCTCTTTGAACCTAAATCCACTCAAAGAAAAGGGTATAATGTTTTGTACACAAAGGACAGTGAGTCCGTAGAGGATCTGCTTACATTTATGGGAGCTACAAACAGTTCCCTTAAGCTTATGAGTGTAAAAATGCTCAAGGATGTACGCAATAACGTTAACCGAAAGCTGAATTTTGAAACTGCCAATATTTCCCGTACCGTTGCCGCTTCACTTCAGCAGGTGGAGGCAATTGCCAAAATAAGGCGTACAAGGGGCATAGAAAGCCTTCCAGAGGATTTGCAGGAACTTGCCATACTGAGGGAAGAAAACCCCGAAATGAGCCTCAGGGAGCTTGGAGAAAATCTTTCAGTGCCCATTTCAAGGTCGGGAGTCAATCATCGCCTTGAGCGGATAATGGAGTTTGCCCGTTACATTTCCCAAGAGGGAGAGGAGGATGTCTGTGACTGATTTTGTGCATCTTCATCTGCATACGGAATACAGTCTTCTTGACGGCGCATGCCGGATAGAAAAACTCATGGACGCCGCCGAAAAACTGGGACAGAAAAGCATAGCAATAACAGACCACGGCGTCATGTATGGTGCCGTGGATTTTTATAAGGCGGCAAAAAAGCACGGAATAAAGCCTATAATCGGATGTGAGGTATATGTGGCTGCAAGGGGAATGGACGACAAGGTTCACGCCCTTGACAGCGAGCATAACCATCTTATACTTCTGTGTAAAAACGAAACGGGTTATAAAAATCTTATATATATGGTTTCTGAGGCCTGGACAAGGGGCTTTTACGGCAAACCAAGAATAGACCACGAGCTTTTAAAGGAGCACAGCGATGGTCTTATTGCCATGTCCGCATGTTTGGCGGGAGAAATACCCAGAGCCCTTGTTCGAGGCGACTATGAAAGCGCAAAGAAAACAGCGCAGTGGTATAAGGATATTTTCGGAGAGGACTATTATATTGAGCTTCAGGATCACGGCATTGCCGACCAGAAGCGTATTATGCCGCAGCTTTTGAAGCTCTCTTCGGAGCTTAATATACCTGTTGCCGCTACAAACGATACCCACTATATTGAGCGTGAAGATTCAAAGGTGCAGGAGGTTTTAATCTGTATACAGACAAACCATGTTGTAGGTGAAGCCACCGGCCTTGAATTTGAAAGTGATGAGTTTTATCTTAAAAGCGGAGATGAAATGGCGGAGCTTTTTTCCTATGTACCGGAAGCCATAGAGAATACCGTTAAAATAGCTGAAAAATGCAATCTGGAATTCGAGTTCGGCAAGACAAAGCTTCCCCATTTTGATGTACCAGAGGGACAGAGCCATTTTGACTATTTTAAAAATATGTGCCTTGAGGGTTTTAACAGACTCTATGGGGAAAATGCTCCCAAGGAATACAGGGAAAGGCTCGATTATGAGCTTGGAGTAATCAATCAGATGGGCTATGTGGATTACTATCTCATAGTCCGTGATTTTATAGCCTTTGCCAAAAGCAAAGATATACCCGTAGGACCGGGAAGAGGTTCGGGAGCGGGCAGTATAGCCGCTTACTGTGTGGGAATAACGGGCATAGACCCTATGAAATATGATTTGCTCTTTGAGCGCTTCTTAAATCCCGAAAGAGTTAGTATGCCCGACTTTGATATAGACTTTTGCTATGAGCGCCGCAGTGAGGTTATAGATTATGTAATCGAAAAGTACGGCGCAGATCACGTGGCTCAGATTGTAACTTTCGGAACCATGGCGGCGAGAGCGGCAGTAAGAGATGTGGGCAGGGCGTTGGGATTTTCATATGGCGCTGTGGATTCCGTTGCAAAGCTTATACCAATGCGCCTTAATATGACCATAGAAAAGGCAATGAAAATAACGCCTGAACTTAAAGAAAGGTACGAAAAGGAAGATGAGGTAAAGCGTCTTCTCGATATGGCTCTCAAGGTTGAGGGTATGCCACGCCATGCTTCCACTCATGCAGCAGGAGTGGTAATTACTCATAATCCTGTTTATACTTATGTTCCCCTTGCGAAGAATGATGAGTCTGTTGTAACCCAGTTTACAATGACCACTCTCGAAGAACTGGGACTTCTTAAAATGGACTTTCTCGGACTTCGCACCCTGACGGTTATACACCATGCCCAGGAAATGATAAGGAAAAAGGAACCTGAGTTTGATATTGAAAAAATTGATTTAGAGGATAAAGAGACCTTTGCCATGTTTTCAAGAGGTCAGACTGAGGGCGTTTTCCAGTTTGAATCCGACGGCATGAAAAACGTGCTAATGGGTTTGTGTCCTGAGCGGGTGGAGGATCTTATAGCTGTTACATCCCTTTACCGTCCCGGCCCTGTTGACTCAATTCCTACTTATATTAGGAACAAAAAGAACCCCGATAAAATAGTATATAAAACGCCGCTGCTTAAAAATATTCTCTCCGTAACTTACGGCTGTATGGTATATCAGGAGCAGGTAATGCAGATTTTCAGAACCCTTGCAGGATATTCCTATGGACGAGCCGATATAGTACGCCGTGCAATGGCTAAAAAGAAGCACGACGTTATGGAAAAAGAGCGGAATAATTTCATCTACGGCCTTGTAAACGAGGACGGCACAGTGGAATGTGAGGGATGCGTAAAGCGTGGAGTTGATGAAAAAACGGCAAATGAAATTTTTGACGAAATGATTTCCTTTGCTTCATACGCATTTAATAAATCCCATGCGGCAGCCTATGCAGTGGTAGCTTACCGCACAGCATATTTAAAATGTCATTATCCCGCCGAGTTTATGGCAGCGCTGCTTACAAGCATACTTGATAATTCGGGAAAGGTTGCCGAATATACTGCGGAATGTGCACGTCTTTCCATTAAAGTAATGCCGCCCGATGTAAACGAAAGCGTTGAGAGCTTTGGCGTTACAGATAAGGGTATCGCTTTCGGACTGCTGGCAGTTAAAAATCTTGGCAGAGGCCTTATAAGCCGAATTGTAGAAGAGCGGGAAAGCGGCGGAAAATATACTTCCTTTTACTCCTTCTGCAAAAGAATTTACGGTAAGGACTTTAACCGCCGTGCCGTGGAAAGTCTTATAAAATGCGGCGCTCTCGATTCTCTGGGAGCAAACCGCCGTCAGATGCTTTCTGCTCTTCCCATGGTAATGGATGACCTTGAATACAATAAGAGAAAAAACATTGACGGTCAGATAGGTCTTTTTGATGTTTCACCGAATTTAGGTGAGGATACAGGTCCTGAACTGCCAAATGTATCTGAAATGCCCTATATGGAGCTTTTGCAGATGGAAAAGGAAACCACAGGACTTTATCTTTCGGGTCATCCCATGAGGGATTACGAGGCATTGGGTGAGAGCATCGGCAGCGCTAAAAGCACTCAGCTTATTGAGGCTTCCGAAATGGGTGTGTCGAAGTATAAGGACGGCAGCAGGGTGCTCTTCTTGGGAATGATTGCTTCAGTTACAAAAAAGACCACAAAGCGTGGAGACGCCATGGCATTTATAAATCTTGAGGATGTTTACGGAACTGTTGAAGCGGTGGTATTTCCTACAGTTCTTGCCGCCGCTGCGGGAGTGATAAGTGAAAACGCCGTAGTGGTTGCTGAGGGAAGACTCAGCCTTCGTGAGGATGAAGAACCGAAAATTATCTGTGATTCACTTAAAAGAGCAGAAGAATACAAAATGGTTTCGTCAGAAAATCAAAACTCACCTCAGAAAAAAAGAAAACGTGGACTTTTTCTCCGCTTTTCCTCGGAAAAGTCCCCGAAGTTTGCAAAGGCTGTAAATCTCATTGAAATCTTTGAGGGCATGACTCCCGTGTACTATTATTTTTCCGATACAGAAGAATATCGCTATTCAAAATTACTCACTCAGATAAATGAACCCCTTATAGAGGAGCTGGAACGTCTTTTAGGGTCGGAAAATGTAAAAAATCAGGAATAATTTCTCAAAAGATATTGACAAAATTTTGACATGGTGTATTATGTACTTTGAAACTTTTTTAATTATGTGTATAATAATGGTATGAAACGACAAGGAGATGGAAACATGAAAAAAATCGGTGTATTGACTAGCGGCGGTGACGCTCCGGGCATGAACGCTGCAGTTCGTGCTGTTGTAAGAACAGGCTGTGAAAATGGAATGCAGGTTATGGGAATAGAGAGAGGTTACACCGGTCTTATTAACGGCGAAATGTACGAGATGAACCTTAGAACAGTTTCCGATATAATTCATCGTGGCGGAACAATTCTTTATTCGGCACGTTGCCCTGAATTCAAGACACAGGCAGGTATAGATAAAGCAGCTGAGTCATGCCGCAGAAACGGTATTGACGGACTCGTTGTAATCGGCGGTGACGGCTCATTCAGAGGAGCAAGAGATCTTTCTCTTTCAGGTATTCCCTGTGTAGGCATCCCCGGTACAATTGATAACGATATTGCATGCAGTGACTATACAATCGGATATGATACAGCCATGAACACCATTATGGAAATGGTTGACAGAATCCGTGATACAACTGAGTCACATGACCGCTGCAGCGTTGTTGAAGTTATGGGACGTTCAGCAGGTTATCTTGCTCTTAATGCAGGTATCGCAGTCGGAGCTACAACAATACTTATTCCCGAAGTTCCCTTTGATATTGAAAGAGACGTTATTGAAAGAATGCGACGCACACAGAAAACCGGCAAAAAGCATTTTATCATAATCGTTGCAGAGGGTATCGGCGGAGTTGAGGCTCTTGCAAGAGAGATCGAAGAAAAGACAGGCGTTGAAAGCCGTGCAACAATCCTCGGCCATGTTCAGCGTGGCGGTTCTCCCACTGTTCGTGACAGAGTTGCAGCAAGTGAAATGGGTAACTATGCCGTTAAACTTCTCCAGAATGGTATCGGCAACCGTGTTGTAGCAATGCAGAAAGAAAAGGTTGTTGACTTCGATATTTACGAAGCACTCAACATGAAAAAGTCAATTGACCTTAATCTCTATAAGGTTGCTCACGAAATTTCTATCTGATTTAAGAAAGAATAAAATTAAGACATAAAGACAGAAAAAATTAAGACATAAAGCGAACCTCCGGCGTAATTTTGTCGGAGGTTTTTGTATTATAATTAAGTCAAAAGAGCTTACCTTTCGGGTAAGCTCTTTAACTGTTTTCATTTTATTAAATTACCAGCACTTTTCAATGCTCTCTCTTATAATCTCAACGTATCTCTGAACTTTTTTGAGGTCGTTGTTTACAGTGTAAACATCACGCTGGGTAATTTCAAGGTGGCAGCCCTGAGCTGTTTTGAGTGTCTTTTCAATGTGCTCTCTGAAACCGTCCTCATCGAGAGTTTCGCCGACTCCCAGGAAGTTGGGGCTCGGCTTTCTGTGATAGATTATATCCTTGCCTTTTAATTGGTCTGCCATGAACTCTTCATCACACCAGGGAGAAATTGAAACTTTTTTAAGGTTATCAAATCTCTTTATGCAGTCCCATACAGCGCTTGTAGGTTCGCAGCAGCCGTAGGAAAGTCTGCCGAAGAGCTTGCCGATTTTCTCGTAGCAGGGGAAGATAAACTCCTCAAACATATCGGGGGAAATTCCCACAGTTTCCTGAGAATCCATAAAGCCCCATACGTCAGTTGTAAGTATGCGTCCCTGTTTGGGCTGCTCATCCCAGAAGCACATGGAGCCCTGAGCAAGTCCCTCAAACTCATGATTCTGAAGAAGACAGTCGTTATTTTCAAGGAATTTGAAGTATTTGATATATTCCTCGGCTATTCTGTCCATCATCTTTTTGAACTCATCGGGATAATCATACATTGCAAAGAGCATGTTTTCCATTCCCATAAAGTGAACAACCTGCTGTGTGGGAACGGCATAAAGGCTGTTCATTGTAAGCTTAACGGGAAGAATATCTCCGAAAATATCCTCAAGAGCTTTTTTATGAAGCATAGTGGTCTTTTTGTGGACGGCAATTTTACTGTCCTGCATGAACTTGTCAAAATCATCGTGAATGTCTGAAATAGGATGATTAAATTTGTGTCCCAGTTCAGTGCCGTTTTCATCGGTGAGAACAGATTCCTTTACATTGATTCCGAAAAGCTCAAACTCTGTGAGATAGTTTACCATATAATAGGGCGGTACAACTCTGTCGTCATCGAAAAGCTCAAAGTTTACAAAATTCTGAAGGAGATTGTATTCAACCATTCTTGCAAATGGAGATTTGCACTGCATCATAGGATCGATTATTTCTTTTCTGAATGTTCCCACTTCGATGTGGATAACGGGACGTTCACCTTTAAAAGAATTATGTCTTTTCCAAAGCTCTACTCTTTCAAGGTTTTTGGGAGAATTTGCAAGTTCTGCCTGTTTTTTTGCAAGCTCTCTGAGACGTGATTTTTCTTTAGGCGAACACATAAATGTGCCGAGAATACCCATAGTAACCTCCAAAAATAATTTACTTTTTTAATTATTATGACATTTGCAGAAAACACTGTCAATTCGATATCCTATCAATCATCCTGAATTTAAAAAAGCAAAAAATTGAATATTCTTGACTTTTGCATTTTGTAAATGCATAATTAAATATATAGATTACTGTTTTGAGGTGTTCCCATGTTTGATTTGTCCCTTGTGGTGCCGTGCTTTAATGAGGAAGAAAATGTAGATGCCTTTTATGAGGCGGCACGCAGTGTGTTTGATAACTCTGATTATAATTATGAAATAGTCTTTGTAAACGACGGAAGCCGTGATAAAACCTTTTCAAAGCTTAGGATGCTTCACGAAAAAGATAAGAGAGTTGCAGTTGTAAGCTTTTCGAGAAATTTCGGCAAGGAAGCCGCTATGCTTGCAGGTCTTAAAAGGTCAAAAGGAAATCTTGTATGTATAATTGATGCAGATTTGCAGCAGCATCCGTCAGTGGCAAAAGAAATGGCGGATTTTCTGAAAGATAACGACGAGTATGACTGCGTTGTAGCTTATCAGAAAGAGAGAAAAGAATCCAAGTCCATGCAGCGGATAAAGAAACTTTTCTATAAGATAATAAACCGTGTAAGTGATACTGAATTTGTCACGGGAGCCAGCGATTTCCGCATTTTCCGCAGATGTATGGTTGAAGCCATTGTGGCTATGCCGGAGTATCACCGCTTTTCAAAGGGCATTTTCTCATGGGTAGGATATAACACATATTTCATGCCTTATTCGGCGCTTGAAAGAAATGCAGGGGAGACAAAGTGGAGCTTTAAAAAGCTTCTTAAATACGCAATGGAGGGCTTCATCTCCTTTACGACATTCCCCCTTAAAATAGCTACATTTCTCGGAATAATTTCATCACTGCTTTCGGTGATATATTTCGGAATTGTGGTAATACAAAAGCTGTTTTTCGGTATAGATGTTCCCGGTTACCCAACTATTATAGGACTTATTCTTTTAATAGGCGGATTACAGCTTCTTATTCTCGGCATTATTGGAGAGTACCTTGCAAGAATTTATATTCAGAGTAAAAACAGACCTATCTATATCGAAAAGGAAGTAATTTCTTCCGACGATAAAGAAAAAAGCGAATAATATATAATTTTACACATTAAAAAGCTCCTTAAATACAAAGCGATTTAAGGAGCTTTTTCTCTGTTATTTTTCGATTATTTCTGCTTCAGGTTCACCGATTTCTTTCATATCCGCTAAAAGAATCCTTCTGAGTTCTGCCTTTACTTTGGCATATTTTTTGTCCTTTATAAGATTCTTTCTTTCGTGGGGATCACTGTTAAGGTCATAGAGAAAATCTTCTTTATAAACAGGCGAGAAAGGTTTATCTGCATTTTTTGCCGTTACGGAATATTTGAAATCCTTTGTGCGGATTGCTCTTCCTATCTGACTTTCGCTTATTTGAAGAAATACATGATCTCTTTTCTTTTCGCCTGTGCCGTCAACAAGCTTTTTAAGGGATTCTCCTCTGAAATGCTTCGGCTTTTCAATTCCTGCACAGCCCAGCACCGTTGCAGGTAAATCAATAAGACTTACAAGGTCGTTTACAACTTTGCCTCCCTCAAATCCCGGACCGTGAATTATAAGGGGAACTCTGATGCATCCCTCATGACATGAGCGTTTGTATTCTGAATTTCTTGTTTTGAAATGAGAACCGTGGTCGGAGGTATATATTATTATCGTATTGTCAAAAATTCCTTTTGCCTTAAGTGCGTCAACGACTTTGCCGAGATTCTGGTCTATTCTATTGCAGCAGCTCAGATAATCGGGATAATGAAGCCGCCAGTCGCCAAGTGTACCTTTTAGATCACCGGGTACTTTATAGTTTTTGAAATTCTTTCTTGTACCATTTGGACTTTCATAGCGCATATGGTCATTTTGATGATGGGGCTCAATATGAGAGACAAAAAGGAAAAACGGTTTTTCACCGCTGGTGGAGTTTATGTAGTCAAGGGCAAAAGAGTTAATGCAATCTGTGCGGTATCCTCTGAAATCCACTCGCTCATTTTCTTTATTATAGACATATCCGTCATAGCCGTGAGATGTGAATTCCAAAACATCGGAAGCCATCCAGTAATCTTTGTATCCGCCTCTTCTTTCTTCCGGCACGGCTTTTCTCATAAGCCTGTGATCCTTATCGGAAGCAAGATGCCATTTGCCAACATATGCGGTTTCATATCCTGCATCGTTAAGGTATGATGCAATAGTAGGAATGTTAAGAGGTAAAGCAATATCGTTTCTGTAACATCCGTTTTCTGTTGCATAAACGCCGCTTTGAAGACATGCTCTTGCAGGTCCGCATACAGGCTGGCAGGTAAAGGCGTATTCAAATTTTGTACCGTCCTGTGCCAAAGAGTCAATTGTAGGGGTAACATCGAGTTCCTGACCGTAGCATCCCACGGTATCCCAGCGCTGCTGGTCGGAAAAATAAAAAATTATATTGGGCTTTTTATCCATTGTTAAAACCTCCGTAAGAGTGCAGACACTTATAATGTCTATAATTTTAACATTAAAATAGTCAATGTCAAATACAGAAGACTTGATAAAGTGTTTATAAAGGATTATTTTGCCTTTTTCGGCAAAAAGTAGTATAATAATCAAAACTTATCTAACTATAAAAAAGAAAAAGTGTGTGAAAAGTATGGATAAATATAAAAAACTGCTTTCCAACACCGTGATTTTTGCTGTTGGTACATTCAGTTCTAAACTGCTTGTTTTTGTAATGATGCCCTTTTATACCCGTATTCTTACAGAGGCTGAGTACGGAACGGCTGACCTCATAACTCAAACGGGTAATTTGCTGTATCCTCTTGTAACGCTGGGTATAGTCAGCGGTGTTGTTCGTTATGGACTTGATAAATCCTATAAAAAAGATGACGTTTTTACAATGGGCTTAAAAACCATATGCTGTGGTTTGGCAGCTTTACTTGTTATTGTTCCGCTCTTTTCTCTTATGAATTTTCTTGACGGATATCTTACGCTGGTATATGTCTTTGTTATGATGTCCTCACTGAGAGCATTGTGTTCTCAGTTTGTAAGAGCGAAAGGATATGTTAAGCTTTATGCTTTTGACGGAATACTCAGTACAGCCACAAATGTAACTTTCAACATTCTTTTCTTAGCTGTTTTCAAATTGGGTATTACAGGCTATATTTTGGCTACTGTATGTTCCGACTTCCTTTCCGCAATCTTTTTGTTCCTTAAAGCAAGGCTGTTCCGCTTTGTTAAATTTAAAAAAGTGGATAAAGCTACAGCCGTTTCCATGATAAGGTATTCAGTACCCCTTATTCCCAACAATATGTTTTGGTGGATAACAAATGTTTCAGACCGCTATCTTGTCTACTTTATTTCGGGTGCTGCGGAAAACGGACTGTATGCCGCTTCTTATAAAATACCTACGATTATAGTTCTTGTATCCAACATCTTTATGGATGCATGGCAGGTTTCTGCGGTTTCCGATATGTCGCCTAAAGCGAGATCGAGATTCTTTACCAAGGTCTTCCGAAATTACTGTAATCTGATTTTTACTGCTTGCTCTGGTTTTATTCTTCTTGCAAAGCCGCTGACATATATTTTGGTTTCCCAGGATTTCTATGCATCGTGGAAGTTCATTCCCTATCTTATAATGTCTATGGCATTTTCATGTTTTGTTACATTTTTGGGCAGCGTATATATGGTTGAAAGAAAAAGTGTACTTTCTTTTCTTACAACTGCACTGGGCGCTGTAATCAATATTGTATTCAATCTTATTCTTATTCCGAAGTACGGAGCATTAGGTGCAGCTTTTGCAACATTTTTCAGCTACTTTGTAGTATATATAGTCAGAATTTTTGATACATCAAGATTTATCAAAATAAAAGTTCAGATTTCAAGATTTGCTCTTAGCAGTATAATTCTTTTGGCTCAAAGCCTTATCCTGCTCAATGAAGTTGAACTTTGGGTATTGTGGGAAATACTTCTTACTGTATGTATGGTAGTTCTCAACATGGGCGAGATATTCAAAAGAGCAATTATTGTGTTTCGTGAGAAAGAGGCAAAAAAGGAGATAGGTACCAATGAATAAAATTAAAACTTTTCTCAGAAGAGTAAAAAATATGAGCTTTGACCGTATGTGGATGCACGTTAAAGAGATAAGCAAAAAGTCAGGCAAAAGTAAGATTCTTATATTCTGCGATATGCTTTGGTGTGCTTTCCGTTACGGTATAGGATATCTCGATTACAATGTGTTCGGCTTTGCTTATGTTAAGGGCAAAAAGGCAAGAAGCACATATATGACAATGAATCATAATCTCCAGCTGGTAAGAGGAGTAAACGATAAAGCTTATGACTGTAAGTTTACTGATAAAATACAGTTCAATGAAGCTTTCGATGATTTTATCGGAAGAAAATGGATAGACCTTAGAAAGTGCGGCGAAGAGGGACTCAGAGATTTTATTAAAGGCAAAGAGAATGTATTTGTCAAAGTGACCGATGACTGCGGCGGAAATGGAGTCGAAAAAATAAATCTCAGCGAAAACGAAGATGCCGCTGCTCTTTACAGCCGTCTTATGGAGAAAAAACAGTATCTTGTTGAAGAAAGTCTTGTTCAGCACGAAAGGATGAATCTTCTTAATCCTTCGTCTATTAACACTCTCAGAGTTACAAGTGTCCTTTCAAAAGGCGTGCCGCACATTATGTACTGTCTTGTAAGAATGGGCGACGGTACAAAGAATGTCGATAACATTTCAAGCGGCGGAATGTACTGCCCTGTAAACGAGGACGGAGTGATTTATGCTCCGGCTTTCTGCGATAAAACCGGAATGTGCTATGATAAGCATCCCATGACAGGAACCGAATTTGAGGGATTTGAGATTCCTTACTATCACGAGGCAATTGAGCTTGTGAAAAAAGCAGCTCTTGTAGTTCCTCAGATAAGATATGTAGGCTGGGATGTAGCCATTTGCAAGGACGGCCCCGTACTTATCGAGGGTAATACCATTCCGGGCTACGATATGTGCCAGAACCATAATCATATTAAGAATAACGGAGGAATTTTACCGAAATTTCAAGCTGTTTTCGGAGAAAATCTTTCAGATCTTTCTTAAAAAATTAAAACCGGGCAACCCTAAGCTGCCCGGTTTTAATAATCTGTTTTAGTTTTCTTCTTTGCCCACAAGCCACTCAATGGATACGCCAAGGATTTCCGCAAGAGCTACAAGCTCATAATCGTTTACGCATCTGAGCTGACCTTCAAGCTTTGAAAGACCGGAGGCATTTAATTCAATGCCTTTCATCTGTAATTTAGTAAGGAGCTCACGCTGTTTCATATTCTGAGCTTTACGTGCCTGTTCAACACGCATGCCAACAATGTTGCGGTCTCCTACCGGCTGCTTTCTTATTCTCATTTTACTCCCTCCACGTAATACACAGAATTTTAAAAGCATTTCAATAGTTATACTAAAAGTATAATTTCTTATGTATATTTACTAATAAAAAGCCACTAATAGTACACTATGTATTCATTATATTGTAAAACCGAAAAAAATCAATAAAGCAGATGAAAAAAAGTCGGAAAATGAAAAAATAAGCAGGATATCGATAAAATAAGGTTTGACAATGTTAATATAGTAATCAGTTGAAGGTTTTTCAGGTAAAATAAGGAGGTAAAATATGAAATTGTTATCAAAATCGGAGTTCCTTAAGGAAAGCGAAAAAGTGATGTCGGATTATTATGAGCGTCTTAATTCCATTGAGGAATTAGACTTATCTCAGCTTAATTGCGATGAAACGATTCTTGTAGTTATGGACATGGTAAAGGGATTTACCGACGGCGGTAATCTTTACAGTGACAGAATTGAGGGAATAAAAAATGCAGTTGCCGACAATATGAGAAAATGCAGCGAAAAGGGAATTGAGACAATCTGTTTTTGTGACTGTCATACTATGGACAGTGCCGAACTGTCAGCTTTTCCGCCCCACTGTATTGCCGGAAGCGGTGAAGAGGAAATTGCTGATAAACTTAAAAATATCTGTTCATATAAAGTAATAAAGAAAAACTCAACAAATGGTTTTATTGAGCCGGAGTTTGAGAAATGGCTTAGGGAAAACTCAAAGGTTAAAAACTATATTATATGCGGTGACTGTACGGACATCTGCGTAATGCAGTTTGCCCAGTGTGCAAAAGCGTGGTATAATAGCAGAAATATTCAGTCGAGAATCATCGTCCTTACGGACAGCACCGAAACTTATGATGCGCCGGTTCACGCTGCGAATTTTATGAACGCTTCCGCTCTGATGCATATGGAATGCAGCGGAATAGAACTTTACAGCCGGCTGAAATGATAAAGAAAACCTCAGGGGTGAAAAGAAAATGAGTGATACTATAAAAAGAGAAAATCTTACAATGCTTACGGACTTCTATGAGCTTACAATGGCAAACGGATATTTTGTAAACGGTCTTGCCGATACGGTGGCCTGCTTTGATATGTTTTTCAGGCGTGTACCAGATGACGGTGGTTTTGCCATAATGGCAGGAGTTGAACAGCTTGTAGAATACCTTGATAACTTAAAGTTTACTGATGAAGATATTGAGTGTCTGCGCAAAAAGGGATTTGATGAGAAATTCCTTGATTATCTGAGAAACTTTGAGTTTAAATGTGATGTATGGGCAATTCCCGAGGGAACACCTATTTTCCCCGGCGAGCCTATTGTAACTGTAAAGGGACCCATAATTCAGGCGCAGTTTATTGAGACTATGCTGCTTCTGTGCATAAATCATCAGAGCCTCATTGCAACAAAGGCAAACAGAATAGTCAGAGCCGCACAGGGCAGAGGAGTTATGGAATTCGGTTCAAGACGTGCTCAGGGAGCTCACGGTGCTGTTTACGGTGCAAGGGCTGCTTACATTGCAGGATGTGTCGGTTCCGCCTGTACAATTGCCGAGCGTGATTACGGTGTTCCGGCTCTCGGTACAATGGCTCACAGCTGGGTGCAGATGTTTGATTCTGAGCTGGAAGCTTTCTGCGCCTATGCAAGAGAATATCCCGATAACTGTACTTTGCTTGTGGATACCTACAATGTGCTTAAATCAGGTATTCCCAATGCTATTGAAGCTTTTAAAAGAGAGGTTCTTCCCAGAGGCTATCGTCCGAAGGGAATAAGAATAGACAGCGGCGATATAACTTATCTTTCAAAGAAAGCCAGAAAAATGCTTGATGATGCCGGCTTTGCAGACTGCGCAATCGTAGCGTCCAATTCTCTCGATGAGTATATAATAAGAGATATGCTTATACAGGGAGCAAAGGTGGATTCTTTCGGCGTAGGTGAAAGATTGGTAACTGCCGCTTCTTCTCCCGTTTTCGGCGGAGTTTATAAGCTTTGCGCTATTGAAAAGGACGGAAAGCTTGTTCCGAAAATCAAGATAAGTGAAAACGTCACGAAGATAACCACACCGTGCTTTAAAAAGGCATGGAGACTTTTCGACCGCGATACAGGCAAGGCGATTGCCGATGTTATTACTCTCTTTGATGAGGTTATCGACGAAAACGAGCCTTATGAGCTCTTTGACCCTGACCATATCTGGAAGAGAAAGACGGTTTCAAACTTTGTGGCAAGACCTTTGCTCCATCAGATTTTCAAAGGCGGAAAGTGCGTTTATAAAAAGAAATCCATTGAGGAGATCAGAAATTACTGTTCCGAACAGGTTGATACCCTTTGGGAAGAAGTACTCCGTTTTGAAAATCCCCATAAGTATTACGTGGATATTTCACAGAAGCTCTGGGATGAAAAAAATATCCTCATTTCTCTCGGCGCTGACTGAATTTATAAGTAAATAAAGAATTAACGCTTGCAGCATGTCGCTGCAGGCGTTTTTTTGTTTTTATACTGCTTAATATGTCGATACTATGGAATAATATATATTTATTTTGCGAATTTTTTTCACGTAACCTATTGCCAAGAAATTGGATTAAGGATATAATAAAAACACTAAAGTGGGCTAAAAAGGAGCAAAAAGGACCGTTAAGGGTCAGTAAAAACCGGATTTCACGGATTTAGATTAATTTTAAGGAGGCGGATGGCTATGTTTATGGGTTCATTTGAACATTCCCTTGACCCTAAAAACAGATTATTTGTGCCTGCCGCATTCCGTGAAGAGCTGGGTGACAGCTTTGTTATCTGCCGTGCTCCGGAAAACTGCCTGTTCATTTATTCAAATGCAGGCTGGGAAAAAGTTGTTGCTCCTTTGCATAACGATGGTCCCACCACTCTCGAAGACAGAAGAAGACAGAGAAGAGCATATGCCAATGCCGCTATTGTCACAATCGATGGCAAGGGCAGAATCACCGTTCCCCAGAAGTTTTGCGATCATGCAGGGTTTGATAAAAATGTAGTTCTTATAGGACAGGGAAACCGTATTGAAGTATGGAATGCAGATAAGTGGAACGAGGAGCTCGACTTCTGCGATGAGATGGAAGAAACACCTCTTAGCTATTAAGGAGGACTTAAAATGGAATTTATCCACAAACCCGTCCTCTTTGATGAGGCGATAGATGCACTTAACATAAAACCGGACGGAATATATTTTGACGGCACTTCCGGCGGAGGCGGACATTCGGGAGCCATTGCATCAAAACTCACTTCCGGACGGCTTATATCCGTCGATCAGGACCCGGATGCCATTGAAATTTTACATGAACGCCTTGGGAAATACCCCTGTGTAATGGTTGTAAAGAGTAATTTCTGTATGATAAAGCAGGTGCTCAGTGAACAAGGCATTTCAGGAGTTGACGGAATACTTCTTGACCTTGGCGTAAGCTCACATCAGCTTGACGAAGGTGAAAGAGGTTTTTCATATAAAAAGGATGCGCCTCTTGATATGAGGATGAGTCAGGAGGGAACAAGCGCAGCCGACCTTGTAAACAATCTTTCCGAGCAGGAACTCTCTAAAATCATTTTTACCTATGGTGAAGAAAAATTTGCCAAACGCATAGCTGCGGCAATTGTGCGTGAGAGAAAAAATGGCAAAATTGAAACTACCTTGCAGCTTGCGGAGATTGTAAAAAATGCAATACCTGCTGCAACAAGAAGAGAGGGCGGAAATCCTGCAAGAAGAACATTTCAGGCTCTGCGTATTGAGGTAAACGGAGAGCTGGACAAGCTTTCAAAAGCCCTTGATGAAATGGTGGAGTGTCTTAATCCCGGAGGAAGAATTGCGGTAATAACCTTCCATTCACTTGAGGATAGGATTGTTAAACAGCGTTTTGCCAAGTGGTGTTCAGGCTGTACATGCCCTCCGGATTTTCCCGTATGTGTATGCGGAAAAAAGCCGCTGGGACTTTTGCCCTTTAAGGCGAAAGCGCCTACTGAGGAAGAGCTTGAAGTAAATCCCAGAAGCCGCAGTGCAAGGCTTCGTGTATTTGAAAAAGCAAGGATGTAAAAAAGGGGAAAGTGAGAGAATTTAACCGTGGCTGTTTTCAATGTCAGTGCGAAAACGGCAAAAAGATGCGGACTGTATTATAATTTTTGGAGGCACAACAGTATGAGTAATAGAAACGCAGCATATGATTTTTCCAGATTTGAGCCACAGCAAGTGCCTCAGAAGCCGGGGAACGACCGGAATAATCCACCGAAACCTGTTTTGGTTCCCAAAAAGAAAAAGAGCAGGCAGGAGGAAAGGGAGGAATCTCGTGCTGTTGCGATTAAGACTATACGAGTTCTTTCCGTTACAATAGCCGTGATGCTGTTTGTGGGAACTTACATTTTCGGAAATCTGAAACTTGACGAAATAAATCACGAAATAGTTCAGGTGCAAAGTCAGATAAAAGTTGCCGACAGTGAAAACACGAGGCTTAAAATGCAGCTTAATTCACTGGCTTCCCTCGATAAAGTTGAGGATTACGCCATAAATAAGCTGGGAATGGTAAAGCAGGAAAGCTATCAGGTTGAGTACATAGATCTTGCAATGGATGATAAAGTGGTTTTGGCAAACGGAACAACTCCCGCTGAAACCGGCGAAAACACAGGAATTTTGGATAAGCTTCTGTCATATTTTCGCTGAAATTTAAATAACTATTAGGGGTGAATAAATGTGCCCCATGACCTCCGGTCGTGTTCTGCGAAGTTTAAAGCGGAAATTCGGTCGGAGGTAAAGATGTTTTATGACGGGATAAAACATTTATTGATTTAATGGCTTTTTGTTACTGAAAGGATGAAATTTAAATGTCTAAAAGACCTACAAAGCTTATGGGGAACAGAGCGGTAATAGCATTGGTGATTGTAGCGGCTGCATTTGTTGTAAACATTGCGTGTCTTGTCAGACTTCAGATTTTTGACCCTTTGGGATACAAGGAAAAAGCTGCGGCCCAGCAGATAAGCGATGTAACCGTAAGTGCTTTGCGTGGTACTATATATGACAGCAAAATGAACGTTTTGGCTCAGAGCGCCACTGCGTGGAAAATATATCTTGACCCTTCAAAAATTCCTGATGATCAGCTTGATAAAGTGGTAAACGATCTTTCGTCAATGCTGGGAGTTGATGCAGATAAACTTCGCAAAAACGCTTCAAATAAAAAATCCGGATATTATGTTGTAAAAGAAAAGGTCGAAAATGACGTTAAGGAAAAGATAAACGAATATCGCCTGCAAAATGAAGGATACACTGAGTTTATCGGTATAGAATCAGATACAAAAAGATATTACCCTAATAATAATTTTGCGTCTTCGGTTATCGGTTTTACAGCGGCTCAGGATGCAGGAAGAGCGGGTGTTGAGCTTCAGTATGACAGCGAGCTTACGGGAACTCCCGGAAGAACAATTACCGCTGTCAATGCCCTTTCCTTTGAAATGACAAACGGATTTGAGACTACATATGATGCACAGCCCGGCACAAATCTCGTTTTGACAATAGATTCTGTCATTCAGCATTATCTTGAAAAGAGCATCACACAGGCTCTTGTTGACAACAAGGCAAAATATGCTTACGGAATTGTAATGGATGTTAAAACCGGAGCTATTCTTGCCATGACCACACAGCCGGATTATAACCTTAATGACCCTTATACCCTTGCGGATAACCAGCTTTTGACTGATATAAATAAAATTGAAGATATAAGCGAGCGTTCACAGCAGCTTCTCAATGCACAGTTCTCTCAGTGGAGAAACAGATGTATAAGCGATACCTATGAACCTGGTTCCGTTTTTAAAACCATAACAGCCTCTGCGGGACTTGAAGAAGGTGTGGTATCTTTGGATGAAACCCTTACCTGTACCGGATACATCATGCTCGGTGACAGAAGAATCAACTGCCATAACCATGCAGGACACGGAACAGAAAACTTTACTCAGGGACTTATGAACTCCTGTAACCCATGGTTCGTAACAGTCGGTCAGCGTCTTGGCGTTGATACCTTTATGAAATACTTTGAGGCTTTCGGCTTTACCGAGCAGACGGGAATCGATTTACCGGCAGAATTTCAGCCTGTAAAGGGCGTCCACTATTATGACAAGGAAACCATGACAAACCTCGACCTTGCCAGTGTTTCTTTTGGTCAGTCCTTCCAGGTTTCACCTCTTCAGATGATAACTGCTGTTGCAGCTATCGGTAACGGCGGAAAGCTTATGGAACCATATTTAGTTCAGTCAATGACTGACAGTGAGGGTAATACAGTTTGGGAAAAAACTCCCACTGTACGCCGTCAGGTAATATCTGAAAAGGTAGCCTCACAGGTTGCACAGATGATGGAAGAAGTTGTAAACGGCGGCGGTGGACAGAACGCCTATGTAGCCGGATACCATGTAGCTGGTAAAACAGGTACCAGTGAAAAGCTTACTTCCAGTGAGAAAAAATACATCGCTTCTTTCTGCTGCTTTGCTCCGTCCTATGATCCGGAAATTGCAGTTATAATCGTTATCGATGAGCCCAGTGCAGGTAAGATAAACGGTAGTACTATTTCAGCTCCTGTTGCCGGTGAGGTTGTGGAGCAGACACTTAAATATCTCAATGTTGAGCCGAGATATTCTGCAAAAGAGCTTGCCGTTCTCAGCGATACAACTCCGGGACTTGTAGGTAAGAGCACCTCTGAGGCAAAGAGCTATGCAGAGAGCAAGGGCTTTAAAGTCAAGGTCGTAGGCAGCGGAAATAAAGTTCTGCGTCAGTCTCCGGAAGAAGGCAGCGTAATTCCCAAGGAGGGAATGGTTATCCTTTATACCGAAGAGGGCGACGCACAGACCGTTAAAGTGCCCAATCTTACAGGTCTTACACTTTCCGAAGCCAATAAGGTTGCGGCAAATGCAGGACTTAACATAAAAATTGCAGGTAACTTCCTGAACAGCGGCGATATAAAATCCTATAAGCAGAGTATGCAGGAAGGTTCGTCCGTTGCATTGGGTACAACAATAACTGTATATTTCCGTTCCGATACTGCGGGCAACGACCTGGCAGACTGATAGACTGATATTTCGGGAGGTATGCGTAATGCTTTTAAGCAGGCTCCTCGAAAGTACAGGATATAAAGGAAAATTTAAGGACCGTGAAATCTCTTTCATTACCGATAATTCCGAAAACGTTACTTCATCATCCCTTTTTGTATGTATAAAAGGGGCGAGAGGGGACGGACATCAATACGGCAGAAAAGCCGCAGAAAAAGGCGCTGCGGTAGTGTGTGAACACAGTATAGGTATTGAGGATGAGATTATTGTTAAAGATACACGCAGAGCCTATGCGGATTTTTGCGGCGCATTTTTCTCAAATCCTGCAAAAAGGATGAAGCTTATAGGCATTACGGGAACCAACGGAAAAACTACAACCGCCTTTCTTTTAAAGGATATATTTGAAAAAAACGGATATAAATGCGGTCTTGTAGGTACGGTTCAGGATATGGCAGGAGATACCGTTTTTCACAGCGAAAGAACAACTCCAGATTCTTTTGAGCTCAACTGCCTTTTTTCAAAGATGACAGAAAGAGGCTGTGAATACTGTATTATGGAGGTATCCTCCCAGGCTCTTTCTCAGGGAAGAGTTGACGGCCTCACTTTTGACTGCGCCGTTTTTACCAATCTTACAGAAGACCATTTAGATTATCATAAAACCTTTGAAAATTACTCGGCGGCAAAGAAAAAGCTGTTTTCAATGTGCCGAACTGGCATAATAAATATAGACGATGAAAAAGGTCTTTATATGACCAGTGGGGAAAGCTGCCAAAGTGTTACCTATTCTCTATTAAGTGATACTGCCGACTACACTGCAAAAAACATTGTTCAGTTACCCGGCAGTACAGAGTATGAAATAATTCACAAAAACAAGAGAATAAAGGTGCACCTTAGAATACCGGGAGTGTTTTCAGTCTATAATTCTTTAGCGGCAATAGTTTGTGCTTCTCAGGAGGGTATCCCCATTGAAAAAGCCGCCGAAGCTCTTACGGACAGCAAAGGAGTCAAGGGGAGAGCTGAGGTGGTTCCCACAAACAGGGATTTCACCGTTATTATCGACTATGCCCATACTCCCGACGGCCTTGAGAATATACTGAAAACCCTGAGAGCTTTTGCCAAAGGGAGAATAATAACAGTGTTCGGCTGCGGCGGAGACAGAGATAAATCAAAGCGCCCAGTAATGGGCGAAATCGCCTCAGAGCTTTCCGATTATCTTATTGTTACTTCGGATAATCCCAGAAGCGAAAATCCTCAGGAAATTATAAAAGATATACTTAAAGGGTGTAAAAACGCAGGAATAACCGTTGAAACCGTAGAAAACCGCCGTAAAGCCATAGAACGGGCTTTGGCAATCGGGGAAAAAGATGATATAATCTTACTCGCCGGAAAAGGCCATGAGACATATCAGATTCTCGGCGATAAGAAAATACATTTTGACGAAAGAGAAATTGTCTCGGAATATTTAAACAGAGAGGTAATTGAATGATACCGCTAAAATTAAAAGATGTTGCCGCAGCGTGCAGTGCTGAATTTTCAGGCGACGGTGAAAGGAAAATCTATTCGGTATGTACCGACACAAGAAAAATAGAAGAGGGATGTCTTTTCATAGCCCTCAAAGGTGAGAACTTCGACGGTAACGCCTTTGTGGAAGAGGCTCTTTCAAAGGGAGCAGCAGCGGCAGTGAGCAGCCGTGATGCGGATGACGACCGTGTTTTAAAGGTTCAGGATACCTGCAAGGCTCTTTCCCTTATTGCAGGAATGTACCGCCGCAGATTTCAAATCTCCGTTATAGCTCTTACAGGAAGCGTAGGCAAAACAACCACAAAGGAAATGGTTCACTGCGTTATCTCTTCAAAATACAAAACCCTCAAGAGTCTCGGAAACCTTAACAATCAGATAGGTATGCCCATGACTGTTTTCAGTCTCGATGAAACCTATGAGGCAGCGGTTTTTGAAATGGGTATGGCAGATTTCGGAGAAATTTCAAACCTTTCCCGTGTTGCCGCTCCTACTTTGGGCATACTTACAAATATCGGAGTATCCCATATGGAGACCCTCGGTTCAAGGGAAAATATACTTAAAGCGAAAATGGAAATCCTCGACGGAATGGAAAAGAATGCTCCCGTCATTGTAAATGCCGATGACGAATATCTGGGAGATGCTGATTTTGGAGACCATGAGGTAATCTGGTACGGTATAGACAGCGAAAAATGCCACATAAAAGCCGAGGATATTACCTCTGACGGAATGTATACTGATTTCACTGCTGATTTTTGCGGAGAAAAACAAAAGGTACATCTTCCAACAATAGGAATACACAATGTCTATAACGCTCTTGCGGCTTTGGCAGCGGGAGTAAAATACGGAATAAGCCTTAGTGAAGGCGCTGTAAGTCTCGAAAAATACGAGCCGTCAGGAATGCGTCAGAGAGTTAAAAAAGCTGGAGATATTACAGTTATTGAGGACTGCTACAATGCAAGTCCCGATTCCATGAAAGCGGCTCTTTCAGCACTTTCTGCATTTAAGGCAGAGAGAAAAATCGCTGTTCTGGCGGATATGCTGGAGCTTGGCGCAATATCCGAAGAAGCTCACAGAAACGTCGGTAAAATGGCGGCTGATTTTAATATTGATATGCTTTTCACTTTCGGCAAACAGGCAAAGTTTATAGCTGAGGGTGCTGAAAGCTTAAAGAATGTTAAGAGCTTTGAAGACAAACAGGAATTAACCGAAAGACTTCTCGCCTGTGTTCGTCCCGGGGACTGCATCCTCTTTAAGGGCAGCAGGGGAATGAAGCTTGAGGAAGTAATAAATGCGCTTTATGAAGGGTGGAACAGAAAATGAGCACAACATTATTGGGAATTATTGCGGCTCTCGGAGCATTTACAGTGACAACTGTACTGGGATTTTTTATGATTCCATGGCTGAGAAAGCTTAAATTCGGGCAGACTATTCTTGATATAGGTCCCAAGTGGCACAAGAAAAAACAGGGTATTCCCACTATGGGCGGTATTATGTTTATAATCGGTGTAATGGTTTCTTTTGTAGCCGTATATGTTACCGATTATCTTACAGGCAAAAAGATTTTCCCTGACGGTATGGCAACTGCCGACTATGATAAAATGCGCCTTTGGGGCGGTCTTGCAATGGCTCTTCTCTTTGCCTTTATCGGCTTTATGGATGACTATATCAAAGTTGTCAAAAAGAGAAACCTCGGTCTTACAATTAAGCAGAAGACATTTATGCAGCTTCTTGTTGCAGTGGCTTACACAACAGTTCTCTACTACTCAGGTTCTGCGGTAACATATATCCCCTTTATTGGCAAAGTAGACATGGGCTGGTTCTTCTGGATTTTTGCAATTTGTGTTCTTTACGGCGCAATCAATGCTATTAACTTTACCGACGGACTTGACGGACTTTGCTCAAGCGTAACCCTTACTGTGGCAGTTTCCTTTATCGTAATGGCAGCTATTCTTAAGTTTACCGGAATTAGCATTCTTGCAGCTGCTCTTGCAGGAGGATGTGCAGGTTTCCTTGTCTGGAACCACTATCCCGCAAAAGTGTTTATGGGTGATACAGGATCCTTGTTCCTGGGCGGACTTGTAGTAGCCCTTGCATTTGGCATTAACTGTCCTGTAATTCTTATTCCTGTGGGAATTATTTACATTATCGAAGCTCTTTCAGATGTTATTCAGATCACTTATTTCAAATTAACTCACGGAAAGCGTATTTTCAAAATGGCTCCCATACATCATCACTTTGAGATGTCAGGTTGGAGCGAAGTGAAAATCGTATCCGTTTTCACAACCATTAACCTTATAGGTGCAGTAATCGGTATTCTCTGCGTTTGGTTTGGTTGATAATTTTTAAGGAGAGGCGACTATGGCGGAAAAAATTAAAGGCTCAGTCAAAAAAGGGAAAAGCGGTCTCGGACTGTTCAATACCGGCGCTGTTGACCTGTATTTCTTAATACTTGTTCTGATTTTGCTGGCGGTGGGTCTTGTTATGCTTTTTTCCGCAAGTTATCCTTACGCTTACTATCATGACGGAGACAGTCTTTTCTATTTCAAAAGACAGCTCATGTTTGCCGTAACCGGTATAGTCATAATGATTTTTGTCTCGAAGATAAAATATGGCTGGTTTAAGGTGCTTACTTATCCGCTGCTTGCTCTTACAATTGTTTTGCTTGTGGTGGTTCTCTTTCTCCCGGCTCTTCCCGATACGCCGGATTTCAAACGCTGGCTATATATTCCCGGTATGTCAGGCTCACCAACCTTTCAGCCGTCGGAACTTGCGAAAATAGCCCTTGTTATGTTCTGTGCGGTGAAGATGGAACAGAACCATAAAAAGCTTGCGGAAAAGCCATTTGCGTTTTGGCCTTATGCTCTTGTTACCCTTATTCTTGCGGGACTTATATATCTTGAAAACCACGTTTCAGGTACAGTGCTTATTCTCATGATAGGTGTTGTTATGATGTATCTTGGCGGCACGAAAAGATATTGGTTTGTTATCGGAATAGTTGCCGTTGTGGCAGTTGTTGCCCTTGTCATTTTAAAACCCACTATTCTTCCGGAACATGCTACGGAAAGAATAAATTTGTGGCTTGATAAATCGGCAGATCCTACTGACGGCCGCTGGCAGACTAACCAGTCACTTTATGCTATTTCATCGGGCGGACTTTTCGGCGTCGGTCTCGGACAGTCAAAGCAGAAGCATCTGTACGTTTCCGAACCTCAGAATGACTTTATTTTCTCAATTGTATGTGAGGAACTTGGACTTTTCGGAGCATGTATAATAATTATCCTTTTTGTTCTTTTAATTGCACGAGGCGTTGCAATTGCTCTTAAAGCAAAGGACAGATTCGGTTCACTGCTTGTTCTGGGTGTTGTTTTCCATATAGGAATGCAGGTAGCCCTCAATATTGGCGTTGTCACCGATTTCCTGCCCAATACCGGTATTTCACTTCCGTTTTTCAGTTACGGAGGTACGGCCCTTTGGGTACTTTTGGCGGAGCTGGGAATGGTTCTGTCGGTGTCACGATCGTCCAGCGTTAAAAAAGTTTAAAATAAAGGCAGGTAGTCAATATGAAGATTTTGTTTGCAACAGGCGGTACGGGAGGACATATAAATCCCGCTCTTGCAGCCGCCGGTGAGATAAAAAAGCAGTTTCCCGATGCCGACATTCTCTTTGTAGGCACAAAGGAAAAAATGGAAGCACGTCTTGTACCTGCTGCGGGATATGCTTTTGAAACCATTGAGATAAGCGGCTTTCAGCGCAAGCTTACCCCTGAGAACATAAAGCGCAATTTAGGCACAGTGGCAAAGCTTTTCAAATCTTCTTCACAGGCGAAAAAGATTATTGAAAGATTCAAGCCCGATGTAGTTGTAGGTTTCGGCGGATATGTAAGCGGACCGGTTCTTAGAATGGCATCTAAAATGGGTATTCCAATAGCCATTCATGAGCAGAACGCTTTCCCCGGAAAGACCAATAAAATTCTTGCAAAGCGTGCCGATAAGGTTATGCTTACTGTTCCCGAAGCTGAAAAATATCTCGAAAGCAAAAATCCCTGTATAGTAACAGGTCTTCCCGTAAGGGGAGAAATACTCAGTGCAAACCGTGATGAAGCAAGGTTCAGAATGAATCTTGACGATGATAAGCCTCTTGTTCTCTCAATGGGAGGAAGTCTCGGCGCAAAAGCTATCAATGAAGCTGTTGCAGGTATGATTGCAAAACGTATTTCAAAGCGTGACTGCAAATATCTTCATGCCATGGGTCAGTACGGACTTTGGATGCCCGACGCTCTGCGTGCCCTTGGCGTTGACTGCGACAAAGACCCCGATGTAGAAATCAGGGAATATATAAACGATATGGATGTTTGCCTTGCAGCGGCTGATCTTGTAATATGCCGTGCAGGCGCAAGCTCCCTCAGTGAGCTCGAAGCGCTCGGAAAACCGGCAATACTTATTCCGTCTCCAAATGTTGCGGAAAACCATCAGTATCACAACGCAATGGCTCTTGTAAATAAGGGAGCGGCAGTGATAATTGAAGAAAAAGATCTTACTCCCGACAGTCTTTCACAAAAGGTAGACGAGCTTCTTGCAAACAGGAAGGCTTTAAAGGATATCGGAGAAAGAGCAAAGGCTCTTTCAATTGCCGATGCAAATGAGAGAATCTGCGAGGTTATCACCTCTCTTGTAAAGAAATAAACCCCGTTTTTCACACAGTCGAGACATACCGCATAGTATAAAATCGGCAGAAAGTTTCGGTATGAAAGGGTGTGTGAGAGCTTGAATGATTTAATAGAAGTCACAGGCGGAAAACGTCTGTGTGGCGAAATATCGGTTCAGGGGGCGAAAAACAGCGTTTTGCCTGTTCTTGCCGCCTGTTATCTTGCAAACGGACAGTGCGCCGTACATAACTGTCCCATGCTCACCGATGTGGGCGCCGCTGTGAAAATTCTCCGTTATCTCGGCTGCAAAACAAGCCTTCAGGGACATACAGTGTATGTTGATGCGGAAAATGCATACGGTTATGAGATTTCGGATGAGCTTATGCACGAAATGCGTTCCTCGGTAGTTTTTCTCGGAGCCATTCTTGCAAAGACGGGAAAGGCGGAGCTTTCCGCTCCCGGCGGATGCGATATTGGTCTGAGACCCATTGACCTGCATATTTCGGCAATGGAGAAATTCGGCGCAAAAATCAGAGAGGAACACGGACGACTTTATTTTGACTGTCCGGATGGACTTAAAGGCACAGAAATAGTTTTATCTTTTCCAAGCGTCGGTGCTACGGAAAACATAATGCTTGCTGCAGTTACGGCAAAGGGAAACACGTCCATAGTCAATGCGGCCTGTGAACCGGAAATAAGCGATCTTGCGGATTTTCTCAATCGCTGCGGAGCGAAAATTCACGGTGCAGGCAGCAATGCAGTTTATATTGAGGGAGTAGAAAAACTCAGTGCATGTGAGCACAGAGTGATACCCGACCGCATAGCCGCCGCCACATATATGTGCGCCGCCGCTGTGACAAAGGGACATATTGTACTTAAAGATATTATTCCCGCTCATATAGGAGCAGTGATTTCAGTGCTCAGCGAAAGCGGATGTGATATTGCAATAAGAAATCACAGTATTTCCGTTTCCGCTCCTCCGCTTCTTAAAAAAATGGGAACTGTCCGCACTATGCCATATCCGGGTTTTCCAACGGATGCCCAGGCTCCGGTTATGGCAGTGGCTTCCCTTTGTAGCGGAACAACGGTATTTACGGAAAACATTTTTGAAAACCGCTACAGACATGTAAGCGAGCTCTGCCGTCTGGGTGCAAATATTAAAGTCGAGGGCAGAGTAGCGGTTACAGAGGGAGTAAAGGCTCTGTCAGGAGCTAATGTTACGGCTCCCGATTTAAGAGGCGGCTCCGCTCTTGTTATAGCGGGACTGGGAGCCGTGGGCACAACTAAAATTGACGGTATACATCATATAGACAGAGGATATGAAAACATAACGGAAAATCTTCGTCTGTTAGGAGCAGATATAAAAAGGATAAGGGATTATGAAGAAAGCGAAAGTGAACTCAAAGAGAACATCACCTCAGGAACCTAAGTCCAGGGATGAAAGACGTCGTGAGTATGCAATGGCAAAGCGGAGAAAGAACCGCATTAAACGCATACTTACAGGACTGTTTTTTTTCATTTTTCTTGCAGCGGTTGCAGTGACTCTATGCTTTACGGTATTTTTTAAAGTTTCCGTGATAACCGTAGAGGGTGAAACTCAGTATTCCGCCGAAGAGATTATAAAAAGCTCTGCCATAAAGCAGGGAGAAAGCCTTTTCGGTTTTTCCGCTCAGGAGGTTTCTTCGTCCATTACCCAGTCTCTTCCATATATCGGAAAGGCTACGGTAAAGCGCAGCATACCGGATACAGTGACAATAGTTGTTGAAAGCGCTGAGCCCTCCTGTGCAATGAAGACGGATACAGGTTATATCCTCCTCGATAAAGATCAAAAGGTTCTCGAAAAGACAGATAAGGTTGACTCTTCAATTCCCGTTATTGCTCTTTCAGGAGTTGAAAAAGCAGATGTAGGTTTTCCGATTAAGCTTAAAGATACACAGGTTATGAGCAGCTTTTCTCTTGTGGTAACTTCCGCAGAAAAAGCAGGGCTTAATGTAACCTCCTATGATTTAAGTGACTCATCGAACATAAAAATTATATGTGAAAACGGTGAGGTTACTTTGAAGCTCGGTAAGGTATCGGCGGATACAATAGACAGAAAACTTCTTCTTGCAAGCGAAGCAATTAAAAAGGAGAAAGAAAACGGAAATTCCGTAAAAGGAACATTCGATTTAACATACGACGGAAAAGCATATTTTTCGCCTGAAAATGCGGATGGTTAAAATGATTTATTGGATAAACAACCAAAAAAAATACTAAAAAATATAATATTTCTAATTACAGATGATTGTATTTTTATCGTAGGCATGGTAGTATAATATGGTAAATTTGTATAATTGTCTAAATTAGATAAAAATAGTTAATTCATCAACGGCGGGAGGAAGTTAAATGTCATTTCAGATTGATAACGATTTTGACAGTGTTGTTCAGATAAAAGTAATCGGCGTCGGTGGCGGCGGCGGTAATGCTATAAATAGGATGATCAGAGCTCAGATTCAGGGCGTTGAATTTATTTCGGTTAATACAGATAAGCAGGCTCTTCTTCATTCACAGGCAACTCATAAAATTCAGATAGGTGAAAAAATCACCAAGGGACAGGGCGCAGGTGCAAAGCCTGAGGTTGGCCAGCGTTCCGCTGAAGAGAGCAGGGAGGCTATTACAGATGCTCTTAAGGGCACTGATATGGTCTTTATCACTGCCGGTATGGGCGGCGGCACAGGAACAGGCGCTGCTCCCGTAATCGCTTCAATTGCAAGAGAAATGGGTATACTCACTGTCGGTATTGTTACAAAGCCTTTCGCCTTTGAGGGCAAGCGCCGTATGGCTCAGGCTGAAGAGGGTATTGCAAATCTCGCCGAGCAGGTAGACAGCCTTATAATAATCCCCAATGAACGTCTTAAGTATGTTTCAGAGGAAAAAATAACCTTTGCCAATGCTTTCGAAGCAGCTGACAACGTACTCCTTCAGGGTGTCCAGAGCGTTTCAGAGCTTATTAAAGTTCCCGGATACATCAACCTTGACTTTGCCGATGTCACTGCCGTTATGCAGAATGCAGGCCACGCTCATATGGGTGTTGGTAAAGCCAGCGGCAAAGATAAGGCTGAACAGGCTGCAAAGCTTGCTATTTCCAGTCCGCTTCTCGAAACCACAATCAACGGTGCAAAGGGTATTATTATCAGCATTAAATCCTCTGCCGACATCGGTCTTGATGAGGTTGAGACAGCTTGTGGAATTATCACAGACGCAACCAATGAGGATTCAAATGTTATCTTCGGTGTTTCCTTTGACGAGGCTCTTGATGATGAGATGATTATCACTGTTATCGCTACAAGCTTCGGCGATGCAGCTGAGAGAAATGCAGATGTTTCTTCCTCTGCTTCCAAGAGCGAAGAAAAGCCCGTCTATGCAGCTGAGGAGAAAAAGACTTACGAGGATTTCAGCTCCAAGAAGAGTTCAGATGATGAAGACTGGTTTTCATCAGACATCGAGAAATTCTTTAAAAAGTAATTCTCAGCCTAATTTTCATTATTAATAAATTTAAGCCGATACTTTAAAAGTATCGGCTTTTGTTTTTATAAGTCGTCTGCGTCCTGTTCGGGAATTTCAAATGGATTCATTGGAACGCCTGTATAGCTGCCGAAAGGATCTGCCGGATTCATTGTGTTTCCGACATTAAATATGGCAGCAGCGTTTCAATACTGAGGATTGTTATGGCTTTTATTTTTAACGCTTCTGTTCTGAGGATCGTTGGTGTTCTGCTTTTCGGGCATGCTCTTTACGTTCTGCATATCGGGTACGTTTTTATTGTTCTGGGGCTGATTATTGCGTTTTTTGTTATTGTTTTTCATTTTTTAAACGCCTCCTTCGCTTTTATTATTTGTGAACATGAAGATGATATTCAAAAAAGATAAAAGCAAAAAATGAGCATAAAGGCAATTACAGGAATGATTTTTGTTTTATTTTTTTAAAATAATGATATAATTGTCCTTATAAGTTATGTTGATTTTTTAAAATCACGAAAGGTCAGTTTTATATGATGTTTGAAAAATCGGAAAATCAGCCTCTTTATATTCAGCTTTATGAGTACTATAAACGAAGAATCATAAACGGAGAAATCAAAAGCGGAACGAGACTTCCGTCCATAAGAAAATGTGCGGCGGAGCTTGAAATGAGCAAAACTACCGTTGAAACAGCATATTTTCAGCTGGCGGCGGAAGGATATGTAACTCCGAAAGCCAACAGCGGATTTTATATATCGGATTTAAGCAGCTTTACACAAAGCATAGCCGCAGCAGACAGAAAAACGGCTTTTGCCGATTTTTCAAATTCAAATAATGGCAGGTCATATGAAATTAAGTATGATTTTGCATCTTCCAGCGTTGACAGAGAGAGCTTTGATTTTGCTCTGTGGCGCAGATATATGAAAAGCGCATTGCGTGACGATGAAAGACTTCTTTCCTACGGTGAACCCCAGGGAGAGTACGATTTGCGTGAAGCAATTTGTGAATATGCCGCTAAAAGCCGTGATACAGTATGTACTCCCGAACAGGTGGTAATCGGTTCAGGTGTACAGAGTCTTTTATATATTCTCTGCGCCGCAATGGGGGAAAGGGGAAGCAATGCGGCTTTTTCGGGATTCTATTTTGAAAAGGGAGAAACGGTTTTCCGTGATATGGGATATAATGTTTTCACATATCCCGGCAGAGCTGATGTTTCGGAATTTTCGAGGGACAATATATCGGTGGTGTATGTTTCACCGTCAGGTTTTAATGAAAGAGGCGAGGTGCTCCCGGTACATGACAGATTAAAGCTTATTGAATATGCAGGGGAGAATGATGCCCTGATTGTGGAAGATGATTATGACAGCGAGTTCAGATATTACGGCCGTCCTGTGCCGTCCTTACAGGGACTTGATGCAGGCCGAAATGTTGTATATCTCGGAACCTTTTCAAAGCTTCTTATTCCGTCACTGCGAGTAAGCTTTATGATATTACCTTCTTCCATTATGCCGAAATACGAGAAAATCAAAAACAGCTATTCCCAGACAGCCTCAAAGGCGGAGCAGATAGCTTTGGGACGCTTTATCCGTGACGGACATCTGAGCAGTCAAATCAGAAAGGTCAGAAAGCTATATATGAATAAAAGCCGAAAGCTGTGCGGCGATGCAGAAAGAATTTTCGGTGAAAAAGCAAAGTGTGAAGTGAGCGAAGGCGGTTTTCTTATAAGGCTGGACGTTAAAAGCGAGAAAAATTGCGAAGAGCTTAAAACAATGGCAGCAAAAAAGGGCGTGGCGCTGCGTGCAGTTATCGAAAGCGGAGAAAGAAATGTAAAAAGCGCAGTACTTTCCTGCTCGCCTATGCCTTCGGAAATGTTTGAGGAAGCGCTCAAAAAACTTTATGATGCATGGTTCGGCAAATAATACGGAAAGAAACACCATAATTCAGCAAATTGTTAATTGACTTAATATGTGCGGGTGTATTATACTTTACCCAGTAAACATATTTCCTTTTAGAAATTAATGAAAAGAGGCGGCTTATGAAGAGAATAGAGATGAATCCAAACTGGCAGTTTTGTCAGCGTGGCAAAGAGAAATTTCCGGCGCAGGTTCCAGGATGCAATTACAGCGACCTTCTGCGTCTTGGCAAAATAGAAGATCCCTTTGTAGGAGAAAACGAAGCAAAAACCTTGTGGGTGGGAGAAACAGACTGGGATTATTTCGGAACTGTTACCCTTACAAAGGAAGATATCGACAGCGACAAGCTCTTTTTATACTGCAAGCAGCTTGATACCCTTTGCAGTGTGTATTTTAATGACAGCCTTGTAGCTAAAACGGAGAACGTTCATATTTCTTATTCTTTTGATATAACAGACCTTGCAAAAGAGGGAGAAAATACTCTCCGCTTTGAGTTTGATGCGCCTATCAGATACATAAAGAATGCGATTGCGGCAGACAAAACTCCTAAAAACAATCAGGGACTTACAGGTCTTACCCATATGAGAAAAGCTCAGTGCCATTTTGGCTGGGACTGGGGTCCTGTTATTCCAATAAGCGGAATTACAGGTGATATCTGCGTAAAGGCATATAACGGAGCTAAAGTAAAAGCTTTTGAAATTGAGCAGAATCATCAGGACGGCAAGGTGGATATTTATACCACCGTTACATCGGAGCATTACAGCGGCAAAACCGAAATAGAAATAACCGTCAAGGATCCTGACGGAAATGTGATAGATTCAAAGCGTGGAGAAAACGGCGCATTTAAAATGTACTGCACCGTTGAAAATCCGAGACTCTGGTGGACAAATGACCTTTCCGAAGAGAAGGAGCAGCCTCTTTATACAGTTGAGGCAAGAGTTTTCTCAGACGGTGAGGAATGTGATTTTGCCTCTAAGAAAATCGGTCTTCGCACCCTTACCCTTGACCGTTCCGAGGATGAATGGGGCAGCAATTTCTGCTTTGTTCTTAACGGAGTAAAGATTTTCGCCAAGGGCGGAAACTATATTCCCATGGATTCACTTATTACAAGGGTCACTGATGACGATAAATTAAAGCTCATTGAAAACTGCGTAAATGCAAACCTCAATATGATAAGAGTCTGGGGCGGCGGATATTATGAAAGCGACGAGTTTTATTATATGTGCGACCGCCTAGGCGTACTTGTATGGCAGGACTTTATGTTTGCATGCGCTCCCTATCCTTTCTATAACGAAAAATTCCTTGCAAATGTAAAGAGGGAAATTGAATTTACCGTTAAAAGACTCCGTCATCATGCAAGCCTTGCAATCTGGTGCGGAAATAACGAAATTGAGGCAATGGCTCTTGCATGGAAAGCCTATACAAAGCTTACCAAGTGGACAGAAAAGTTCTTCTACGAGATTCTTCCCCCATGGGTAAAGAGCCTCGATGATAAAACTCCTTTCATAAACACTTCACCCATAGGCAGTGAATATATGAAAGGCATGGGCAGCGACAATGTTGGAGATACTCACCTTTGGCAGGTATGGCACGGACTTATGCCCCTTACTTTCTACCGCAAGCGTATGACACGTTTTTGCAGTGAGTTCGGTCTCGAATCCATGCCTTCCATGAAGACAATACGCTATTTCGCAAAGCCCGAAGATTATTCACTGACAGGCAGAGTATTCAACGCTCACCAGAAGAGCCCCAGCGGAAATCAGAAGATGTATTATTACATCGCTTCACGTTATCTTATTCCCAGAGGATTTTCCGATACTCTTTACCTTTCACAGCTTATACAGCAGGAGGGTGTCCGTGATGCTACGGAGCACTGGCGCAGAAACAGAGGACGCTGCAACGGCTCAATTTACTGGCAGCTCAATGACTGCTGGCCTGTATGCTCATGGGCAGGTATAGATTATCTGGGAATGAATAAAGCTGTACAGTTCGCCTCTAAAAAGTTCAATGCCCCTGTAACGGTTTCTGTTGAGGACAGCAAGGATGAATTTAAGATCTTTGTTATAAACGATACCCTTAAAGCATTTGAGGGCGAATTGCGTTATACACTTATGTCCTTTAATGGAGAAAAGATCAGTGAGTTTACAACTCCCGTTAAGGCAGAGCCTGTTAAAGCTACATTTATTGAAACGCTGAAAACAGCGGATCTCACAGGAAAACGCAACAGGTCAGAGCTTGTTTTAGCTGTAAGGCTTGTAAAGGATTCCAAGATTGTTTCCGAAAGGATACAGCTTTTCGGTGCGGAAAAGGACATTGCGCTTCCAAAATGTAATATCACCGCTGATGCAGTTATCAGCGACGGTACAGCCGAGGTTACTCTTTCATCCGATAAATTTGCAAGAAATGTCCTTGTTGAAAGCGATCTTACCGAGGGCAATTTCAGCGATAACTTTATGGACATCATTCCCGGTGAGGATGTAAAGCTTACGGTAAAGGCTAAGGAGGGCGCAACGGCTCAGGAGATTAAAGAAAGCCTTACATATACAACTGTCGGAAATATCGAAAACAACCACTCAAAGCTCTACGGCAAATGGACACAGTTCAGAATAAAGATGATACCCATTAACTTTATCACATGGATTGGTCGTGCCATGGGAATAGACTAAAATTAAAGCCCGGATTTCTCCGGGCTTTTGCTTTTTGTTGAGCCTTAAATGCCAGGGTATTGAAATAGTGGGATATTCACTGTAAAATTATGAGTAAATTAAGTTTAAAAAATTTAGCTTTCAGGAGATTTTATGCATTACGAAAATATAGTAAAAGGCGAGTTTATTTCAAGACCCAACCGCTTTATAGCAAATGTGCTCATAGACGGAGAAATACATAAATGTCATGTTAAAAATACGGGCAGATGCCGTGAACTGCTTGTGCCTGGATGCGAAGTATGGCTCGAGCACAGCAAAAGCGAAAAGAGAAAGACGGGATATTCCCTTATTACCGTAAATAAAAGCGGAAAGCTTATAAATATGGATTCACAGGCTCCCAATAAAGCGGTGGAAGAGTGGCTCCAAAGTGGCGGACTCTTGCCTGACATAAAGCTTTTAAAGCGGGAGCAGAAATGGGGAGATTCAAGATTCGACTTCTATTTTGAAACGGAAAACGAAAAGGCATATGCTGAGGTAAAAGGCGTGACCCTCGAAGAAAACGGCGTTGTAATGTTTCCCGATGCTCCTACCGAAAGAGGAGTAAAGCATGTTAAAGAACTTTATAAGCTAAAGGAAAAGGGATTTTCGGCTTATCTGATATTTGTAATACAGATGAAAGACGTAAAATACTTTACTCCCAATATCAAAACCCATAAAGAGTTTGCCGATGCTCTTATTGAGGCTGAAAAAGCAGGTGTTAAGATTGTAGCCGCTGACTGTTTTGTTTCTCCCGATACAATGGAAATCAGGGACAGAGTGCGGATAGTTTTAAAGGGATAAATTTTAAGGTGATAATAGAGTATGGACGAACTGTTTTTAAGACGGATTGATATAGATATGAGTCTTATTGATCGGGACAGCTATCTCAGGGATATTCCCATTCTCAAAAGTACAAAACATCTTGATTTCAAAAGCAATATAACCTTTTTTGCAGGTGAAAACGGTACGGGAAAATCAACGCTCCTTGAGGCCATTGCTGTTTCATACGGATTCAGCGCAGAGGGCGGAACACTTAACTATAATTTTTCTACCTATGATTCCCATTCCGAACTTTATAAAGCTATCAGAATGTCAAAAGGAATAAAAAGACCTTCTTTCAGTTATTTTCTCAGAGCCGAGAGCTTTTACAATGTTGCCACCAAAAGTGAGGAGTACCGTGATAAGCCTGAAAAAGTGTATTATTGGGATTACGGCGGAAAATCCTTTCACTCCCAGTCCCACGGTGAAAGCTTTTTTTCTCTCATGAGCGCTTTTTCTCCCAATGGATTTTATATTCTCGATGAGCCGGAGGCTGCTCTTTCACCTCAGAAGCAGCTTTCGGTACTCTGTGAGATACACTCTCTTGCACAGCAGGGGGCTCAGTTTATAATTGCCAGTCACTCGCCTATACTTTTGGGAATTCCCGGAGCGCAGATTCTTTCCTTTGACGGCGATAAAATTGTACCCTGTGAATACACCCAGACCGAAAGCTATAAAGTCACAGAAATGTTTATTAAAAACAGAGAGCATCTTCTCAGATATTTGCTTGAAGAATAAACAGATTAAAACTGAATATTTATTTTACAAAACGACTGCAATATTAATTTATTGCAGTTTTTTCTTTTACAAAAAAATAAATCAGAAAATATAATTTTTGTTTGGTTTTACGCCACTTTAAAGGCTCTATTATTCAAAAAATGAATAGAATTTTAAAAATTTGTAAAAGGTTAAAATCAGAGATTGACTAACGGTCATTTTGTGATAAAATAATGCAGGTTTAGAAAATGACTGACAGTCATTTGATTATTGATAAAAGAGAGGTGCAGTATGGATAAGATCACACAGAAGAAAAACGAGAAGTATTCAAATCTCATTTCAGCGGCATATGAGCTGTTTGAAAAAGATGGTATCGGCGGAGTGTCCATTGACGATATAGTAAAAAAAGCAGGTGTGGCGAAAGGCACGTTTTATCTGTACTTTAAAGATAAGGTGGATCTGATTTCAAAGCTGATATTTAAAAAAGCAGCTGATTATATGAGCTTGGAAACTGAGATACCGGAAATTAAAAATGACGATGATTTAGGCAGATGTATAAGGGGATATACAGATTTACTTGTGGATTTTCTTGAGAAAAACAAAACCCTCACGCTGCTGATTGATAAAAATGTTCATGTCTGTGTAAATGCAGTTATCGAAAACCGAGAGGGACCCATAAAGGAATTGTACGACAAAATACTTCATTACTTTGAGCACCGAGGGTATCCTGAAAAACAGATTTCGGTGAAAATGTATTTGTACATTAATCTTATTGTTTCATCCTGCTGTAATGCAATACTAAGAGGAAAGCCTTACAGCCTTGAAGAGGTAAAGCCTCATCTTTACGATATTGTTACTATGAGCATATACGGCGTAGAGCAGTACCGTATAAATAACGGCGATGTGCCCCAGTCTTAAGAAAGGAACGGTACAGGGCTACCGATAACAGAAAATATGATAAAGAAAATAGCAAAGTGGGAAACTTATCATGCAAAAACAGTATTTATAATTGCGCTGCTGCTTTTGATTCCGTCACTGCTGGGATTCATCTGCACCCGTGTAAATTATGATATACTGTCCTATCTGCCCGAAGATCTGGGATCCGTACAGGGTGAGCAGGTGCTTGATAAAACTTTTAACAGCGCAGGTATGGCGATAGTCATTGTCGAGGATATGCCTGCAAAATACACCTCAGTACTGAAAGAGGAAATTTTGAAAATTGACGGAGTAAGCTCCGCAATATGGGTAGATGACCTTGCGGGAACACAGGTTCCGTCGGATATTCTCCCTGACGAAATAAAGCAGATTTTTTATTCTGCCGATGAAAGCAAAACCATGATGCTTGTGCAGTTTAGCCATTCGGGCTCATCAAACGAAACTATGCAGGCGATTAAAGAAATCAAAAAGATAACCAACGAAAAAACTTTCATAAGCGGTATGTCGGCTATTACCGAGGATATCAAGGAGCTTACTGACAGTCAGGCTCCCATATACATAGCCTTTGCAATAGCCCTTGCGCTGATTGTCATGTCCGTTATGATGGAGTCATGGATTCTTCCCTTTGTAATACTTGTTGCTCTTGGCATGGCGATACTCTACAACATGGGCACAAATATATTTATGGGAGAAATTTCCTTTATCACTCAGGCAATAGCGGCAATTCTTCAGCTTGGCGTTACTATGGACTATTCCATATTCCTAATGGATCGCTACATAGAGGAAAAACGGATTTATGACGATCGCCGTGACGCCATGGCAAGCGCAGTTGTAAAGTCATTCACAGCCCTTGCAGGAAGCTCACTTACAACTATTTTCGGTTTTGTAGCCCTGTGCTTCATGCAGCTTCGTCTGGGCTTTGATATAGGCTTTGTCATGGCAAAGGGCGTTGTGTTCGGTATACTCATGGTTGTGCTGGTACTTCCCGCCATGATTCTGATCTTTGAAAAATATATCAATAAATACAGACACCGCAATTTTGTTCCCCATTTTAACAGAACCAATGAGTTTGTATATAAACACAAAAAGGTCTTTGCACTGATTTTTGTTATTATGCTTATCCCTGCATACTTTGTTCAGAAAAACGTAGATGTCTACTACAACATGGATAAAGCGCTTCCCCAGGATCTGGTTTCAATTCAGGGTCTCAATAAGCTTAAAAACGATTTTGACATGGCATCCACTCAATTTTTGATTGTTGATGATACCATCCCCGCCGGTGAACTTATGGAGATGGAGGGACAAATCGAAAATCTTGACGGCATCGCCTCCGTAATGGCTTATAACTCCATTATGGGTCCTGCTGTTCCCGATGATATTATTCCCGATGACATTCTTAAAATCTGCAAACAGGACGGCAAGCAGATGATAATGGTCAACTCCGAATACAGTGCCGCAACCGATGAGCTGGACAGTCAGATTGAACAGATGACCGCAATTGTAAAGGCCCACGACCCCAATGCCCTTATTACAGGTGAGGGAGCCTTGACAAAGGATCTTATAACTACTACTGACAGGGATTTCCTTGTAACGAGCATACTTTCTATTGTAGCGATATTTATTCTCATTGCCCTTTGCTTTAAATCCTTCTCGCTTCCGGTGCTGCTTGTGCTTTCAATCGAGTTTGCAATCTGGATTAACCTTGCCTGTTCCACTCTAATGGGTACGGAAGTCTCATTTGTTTCGCCGACAGTTATAAACTGTGTTCAGCTTGGCGCAACGGTGGACTACGCCATTCTCATTACAACAAGGTTCCGTGAAGAGCTTCATTTGGGAAGAACGAAAAAGGATGCAATCCTCAATGCCGCAAACGCAGCAGAGAGGTCTATCCTTCAAAGTGCGTCGGTATTCTTTGTTGCAACTTTTGGCGTATATCTCATATGCGATATTTCCCTTATAAAAGGCATATGCGTGCTTCTGGCAAGAGGTTCTGTAATCAGTATGCTGGTAATTGTATTTTTCCTTACTCCCATGCTTTATCTGTGCGAAGGCCTTATTAACAAAACAACCTTCGGCTGGAGGTCAAATAATTCTCAAAAGAAAAGCAAGGGTGAAACTATGAAAAGTGAGGTACGAAACGATGCGTAATAATAAATTAATCAAAGCTTTGTGCGGTCTGCTTGCTGTTATTCTTGTAATTCCCGCTGCGGCAGGATGTCAGAAGAAAGAAACCAAAACTGATAATGCCATACTCAATGAGGAGTTGGGCAGTGAAAAGTACGTTCAGCAAGCCTATACAGAGCAGGCAAAAAATGTTAAAAAGGATGAAACTGTTTATATAAATGCAAAGGCGGATGGAACAGTTTATAAGGTTAATGTTACCGACTGGCTTCATACAGACGCTCCTCAGGTAAGGGTTACAGATGTAAGCAATCTTACTGACATAAAGAATGTAAAATCTCTTACAACACCCATACAGGAAAACGGAAACCTTTACTGGGATATGGATACCACGGACCTTTATTACAGCGGAGTTACTGAGCAGCAGCCCCCTGTAAAGTTTACAATAAAGTATTTCCTTGAGGATAAAGAGATGTCCGCTGAGGAAATTGCAGGCAAAAAGGGAAATGTAAAAATTCAGATAACAGCAGAAAATACCCTTAAAAAGAAAATAAACGTTGAGGGTAAGGAATATGAAATAACCTGTCCCATGCTTATAGCAGGCGGAACAATCATGCCTGAGGATACTTTTACAAACATTGCAATTGACCACGGCAGCGCTATAAGCGACGGAGCAAAGCAGATTGTCTTTTTTGCCGGAGTTCCGGGAATGGATAAAAGTCTCGGACTTTCCGACCTCGATGTAAGTCTTATTGATAAGTCAATGTATTCGGATACATACACAATAAGCGCATATACCGAAAAATTTGAGCTCGGCAATCTTATGTTTGCAGTTATGCCCTTTTCGTCAGTAGGCACTTTAGGCAACGGTGGACTTACCGATACCATAGACGGAGTAAAAGACGTACTTACTGATATTGAAAAAATCGAAACTGCCATGAACGGCCTTGATGTAAATAAAATTATAGATTTGCTTTACGGCGATTCAAATAAAATAGAAAATATCATGAGTGCCGTAAGCGAAGCATCAGCTCTCTATAATGACAACGAAAAGCTTCTCAAAGTTTTAGGCGGATATATGACCGATGAAAATATCAAAAAGATAGATAAACTCATCACCGATTTAAATAATACGGATCTTGAGTCCCTTGCAAATACTTTAAGTGATCCGGCGCTTCAAAAGCTCCTTGCTATGCTTCCGGCACTTTCTGAGAGTATTTCGAGCGTTACCGCTCTGGCACAGGATTTAGAGGACGTAATGCCAATATTTGAAAGTCTGTCAAAGCAGATGAATGATCCTGAAATTAAAAAATCCGTTGAGAATCTGCCTCAGACCCTTAAAAAGCTCAATGAGATTTTAGCGGTTATGAATAACAACAAAGAGCTTCTTCAGACTTTCGGAAAACTTGCAAGCGGTGACAGTGTCGAGCAGATCGAAGCAATTCTCGATACAGCGGATAAATATGTCGGTAACGGTTCTATTTCAAAAGAGCAGTCGGAGTCCCTTGCAGGAAGAATGAAAGAATGGCTTGTTTTCGGAAGCGAATACGATATTTTTACAAAGCGCACTGACGATATGACCTCTACCGTTGTATTTACTTATAAGACTGATGCAGTATCAGCACCGAAGGAAGAGACAAAGACAACTTCCTCCGAAAAAACAGATGAAAACACAGGCATTGTTGCCTGGTTCAAAAATCTCTTTAAATAATCAGTTCACTAAAAATAATAAAAAGTCTCAGAGAGCGTTTTTAAACGTTTCTCTGCGGCTTTTTTCTTTTAATAAATTATCAGTATATTTTTTGTTTTTATATTATTGAAAAATTAATTTTTGATATTTTTCTCATAAAAATATGCTCAAATATTTGTTAGTAATTAACTTGTTAATTTATAGACAAACTTCACGATAAGTTATATAATAAACTCATAGCGCAAAGATTTTTTATATTCTTTATACAAATAAAGAAGCGCTTTTAAAGAAAATATTATTTTAAAGGAGAGAATATACTATGGCAAATCGCATTGTTCTCAACACAATTTCTTATCACGGCAAAGGTGCAATTGAAAACATTGTTCCCGAGCTTACTTCAAGGGGAATGAAAAAGGCTTTCGTCTGCTCCGACCCCGATCTTCTGAAATTCGGAGTTACAAAAAAGGTTACAGATCTTCTTGATGCAGCTAATTTCGCATATGAAATTTACAGCGACATAAAGGCAAATCCCACAATCGAAAATGTACAGACAGGCGTTGCAGCATTTAAAAATAGCGGCGCTGACTGCATCGTTGCAATCGGCGGCGGTTCCTCAATGGATACAGCTAAGGCAATCGGTATTATAATCGAGAACCCTGAGTTCGCTGATGTTCGCAGCCTTGAGGGCGTAGCTCCTACAAAGAATCATGCTGTTTTCACAATCGCAGTACCCACCACAGCAGGTACAGCTGCTGAGGTTACAATAAACTATGTTATCACAGACGTAGAAAAGAAACGTAAGTTTGTCTGCGTTGATACTCACGATATTCCCGAAGTAGCAGTTGTTGACCCCGATATGATGTCAACTATGCCCAAAGGACTTACAGCCGCAACAGGTATGGATGCTCTCACTCATGCTATTGAGGGCTACATTACAAAGGGCGCTTGGGAAATGACAGATATGTTCCATCTCAAGGCTATCGAGATTATTTCAAAGTATCTTCGTGCCGCTGTTGACAATACTCCCGAGGGACGTGAAGGAATGGCTCTCGCTCAGTACATTGCAGGTCAGGGCTTCTCAAACGTTGGTCTTGGTATCGTTCACTCAATGGCACACAGCCTCGGCGCTGTTTATGATACTCCTCACGGTGTTGCAAATGCAATTCTTCTTCCCACAATCATGGAGTACAACGCTCCCTGCACAGGTGAAAAGTACAGAGATATTGCAAAGGCAATGGGTGTTGAGGGTGTAGATGAAATGACTCTCGATGAAGCAAGAAAGGCTGCATGTGATGCTGTTAAACAGCTTTCAATGGATGTCGGTATCCCCGCAGACCTTAAAGAAATCGTTAAGGATGAGGATGTACAGTTCCTGAGTGAGTCTGCTTATGCAGATGCATGTCGTCCCGGAAATCCCCGTGACACAAGCGTTGAGGAGATCGCAGAGCTTTACAGAAGCCTCATGTAATTTCTTTTGAAAGCTTAATATAAAGCGAATGAGCCCGGACTGAAAAGTCCGGGCTCATTCTTTTAACATTTAAATAAAAATCCTTACAATATTCGCAAATATAAAGCAGATTATAAATCCTGCGGCGGTGGGAATAAGAGCGGAAAGCAGTGTCCATTTAAGGCTGCCCGTTTCTTTTTTCACTGTCAGCAGGGTAGTGGAGCAGGGCCAGTGCATAAGTGAAAAGAGCAGAAATGAAATTGCCGTTATTTCGGTCCAGCCGTTTGCTGTAAGGAGTGAGTAAAGTGAAGTTAAATCTCCCATTTCCGTTATTGTTCCCGAGCAGGTGTATGCCATCAGGATTATGGGTACTACTATTTCATTGGCGGGAAAGCCTAAGATAAAAGCTATCAATATAACTCCGTCAAGTCCGAAGAGAGAAGCAAATGGGTCGAGAAAAGCGGCACAGTGGTTTAAAAGGCTGATGCCGTCAATCTGAATGTTTGCCGCAAGCCAGATTATTACTCCGGCAGGAGCAGCTACTGCAGCAGCTCTTGCAAGGACAAAGAGGGTGCGGTCAAATATGGAACGGACAATGACTTTTCCTATCTGCGGCTTTCTGTACGGCGGCATTTCGAGGCTGAAAAATGACGGTACTCCTTTAAAGAGGGTTTTTGAAAGAATATAAGAAACCAAAAAGGTCATAAACACTCCAAAGAGGATAACTCCTGTGAGCATTGCTGCTCCGCAGAAAGCAGAAGCTCCCGCAAAGAACATGGTTATAATTGCAATGAGAGCGGGAAAGCGTCCGTTGCAGGGGACAAAAGCATTGGTGACAGTGGCGATTATACGTTCTCTCGGAGATGAGATAATGCGGCAGCCTGTAACTCCTGCGGCGTTGCAGCCAAATCCCATACACATTGTGAGAGCCTGTTTTCCGCAGGTTCCGGCTTTTTTAAAGGGTTTATCGAGATTAAATGCAATTCTTGGCAGATATCCTGAGTCCTCCAAAAGTGTAAATAAAGGAAAGAAAATTGCCATTGGCGGCAGCATAACCGATACTACCCATGCCAGCACCCTGTAAGCGCCGTCGCAGATTATTCCTATTAGCCACTGTGGAGCGCCGGCAAGGGTCATTGCCTTTGTGAGTTTTTCGCCTATTGAAAACAGAAAATCCGAAAGAAGCGAAGATGGATAGTTGGCGGCATAAATGGTAAGCCAGAAGACGAAAAGCAAAAGCAGTACCATAACCGGTATTCCCGTGAGCTTTCCTGTAAGTATTTTGTCAGCTCTTCTGTCGAATTTATCATACTGCTTGTTTTTGTATTTGATGCAGCTATTTGCAACCTTTTCAGAAAATCTAATGGATGCTTCGGCGTTTATTTCGCATATTCTTTCGCTGTCAAAGCCTTTCTTAAGCAGTGCAGATGATGATTTTTCAGTCTCCTCAATTAAAAGTAAATCTTTTTCTGTGAGAATCTGTTCTTTGATTTTTTCTCCCGCCGAGGAGTTTCCAATAAGCTTTAAAGAAAGCCAGCGGGGACTAAGTTTGGTATTTTTAATCAGAGCAGAACAGCGGTCAATTTCTTTTTCGAGGTCGTGAGGATATTTGAGTTTTAAGGGCGGATAAACCCTTTCACTTTCAGTCATTTCTTCAATGGCTTTCATAAGCTCGTCAATGCCTTTGCCTGTTCTTGCGCAGACAGGGATAACTTTAATTCCCAAAATATACTCTAATTTTGTGTAGTTGATCTCGATCCCTTTTTTGGCGGCTTCGTCAGTTAAGTTTATGCAGATGATTACATTCCCTGTAATTTCCGCCGCCTGTATTGCCGGATTAAGGCTCCTTTCAAGGCTGGTTGCGTCGCATACCATAACTGTGGCATCGGCGTTTCCGAAGCATACGAAATCCGCCGCCGCTTCCTCTTCAGGTGAAGCGGGGATAAGGGAGTAAGAGCCCGGAAGATCGACAAAAATATAATCCTTGCCGTTAAAGTGGTGTGAACCGAAAGCAGTTGCTACGGTTTTTCCCGGCCAGTTTCCGGTGTGTTGACGCATACCTGTGAGGTTGTTAAATAAAGTACTTTTTCCCACATTTGGATTTCCGCCGAGAGCTATTATTTTTTCACATCCCGTAAGGCGAATTGAAAGCTCTTTAGGTATGCAGCTTTTGCCCACCGATGCGTTAGTCAGACCCATTTTCTTCGCCTCCGGAGAAAAGCTCTATTTTTGCGGCGTCTTCTTGCCTTAATGCAATTACAGTGCCTCTTACAAAATATGCATGGGGATCTCCTCCGGGGCTTTTTCTCAAAGCCTTTACCAAGGTTCCGTTTATAAAGCCTAAATCATAAAGCCGACGTTTCAGCTTGCCGCCGGCGTTTATGTTTTTTACATGAGCGGAATTTCCCGGAGTAAGTTTATCTAAAGTGAAAATATCCATAGGGATTCTCCTTTCTCTTTGCGTAAGGTTCCTGTTAGCATTATATTTGAGTTTGACATTTTAGTGAGAAAAGAGAATTGCAAATAAAAAGAGCAGCCCATAGGAGCTGCTCTGTATTTCTAGGATCTATTCGTTTTTTTGTACATCTTTTTTCTGCACATTAAAGAGATATACATCTATAAGTTCGCCTTCTTCTATATTGTTTTTACGGCAGTTGTAAGAAATAGAATATCTTGTGCCGTCTGTTTCCAGTAAATTAGTTACCAAAGGCGGGGTTGATAAAGTTGCATAGGTATCATTTACTTTTATCACGATATGAGAACTGTCAGGTATATCATATATTTCCGAAACGATCAGCACACGATCCTCTGAATATGCGTTTATCCAAAATCCCACCTGCATAGTTAAAAGCAGTAGGAGCACAGTGGTATAAGCAAAGTTTTTCTTCCAGAGTTTTTGCCATGCTGTTTTGATAAAAAGAACTACAAACCATAAAAAAGTTATAATAGGTACCAGCCAGAGTCCCTGACCATATATT